>JBGASK010000008.1:0-68384 GCA_044229785.1 Ahniellaceae bacterium | reverse complement strand
GCTTCATCTTCGCTGTCGGCAGTTCGCGTTGCCTCGACCTCGCGCGGTTCGACGCGCTGCTGGCCGCGGTGCCGGTCTTCGTCACCCCGGTGGCGTTGTTCCGGGACAACACGCCCGAAGAGATCGCCGCCGCGCTTGCGCGTTCGCCGCGACTGGTCGCGCAATTTCACGGCGACGAGCCACCGGAATTCTGCGCATCGTTCGCGCGGCCCTGGTTGAAGGCGGTGCCGATGGGGGCGCTGTCCGACGTTGCGTTGACGGGCTTCCTGCGAGGCTTTGCGGACGCAGGCTGCGCCGGGTTCGTGTTCGACAGCCATGGCGGCGCGGTCGCGGGCGGCAGCGGACGCCGTTTCGACTGGGCACGCGTGCCGCCGAACGTGCCGGCGCCGCTGGTGCTGGCCGGCGGGCTGAGCCCGGACAGCGTCGCGGACGCGGTGCGGCAAGTGCGGCCCTTCGCGGTCGATGTCTCGTCCGGCATCGAATCCGCGCCCGGGATCAAGGATCATGCAAAAATGCGACGCTTCGCCGACGAGGTTTTCCGTGCTCGAACCGATTGAACCCATCCGTCCCGACGATTTGATGTCCATGCCGGACGCACGCGGGCATTTCGGCCCCTACGGCGGGCGATTCGTCGCCGACACCCTGATGGCGCCGCTCGCCGAACTGGCCGCAGCCTACGCCGAACTCAAGCACGATCCGGACTTTGTCGCCGAACTCGATTACGACTACCGTCACTACGTCGGTCGGCCGAGTCCGATCTATCACGCCAGGGGCTTGTCGAAAGCGGTGGGCGGTGCGCAGATCCTGCTCAAGCGCGAGGACCTGAACCACACCGGCGCGCACAAGATCAACAACACCATCGGCCAGGCCATGCTCGCCAGACGCATGGGCAAGACCCGCATCATCGCCGAGACCGGCGCCGGCCAGCATGGCGTGGCCAGCGCGACGGTGGCGGCGCGGCTGGGGCTCGAGTGCGTGGTCTACATGGGCGCGACCGACGTCGAGCGTCAGGCCATCAACGTCTATCGCATGAAGCTGCTCGGCGCGACCGTGGTGCCGGTCACCAGCGGTTCGCAGACGCTGAAGGACGCGTTGAACGAAGCCATGCGCGACTGGGTCACGAACGTGGCGAACACGTTCTACATCATCGGCACCGTGGCCGGGCCGGATCCGTATCCAACCCTGGTGCGCGACTTCAACGCCGTCTGCGGCCGCGAAGCGCGCGCGCAGATGCTGGCCGAATACGGCCGCCTGCCGCATGCGCTGGTGGCCTGTGTGGGCGGCGGATCGAACGCCATCGGCCTGTTCCATCCTTTCCTCAACGACCGCGATGTCGCGATCTACGGCGCCGAAGCGGCGGGCGAGGGCATCGGCTCCGGTCTGCACGCGGCCTCGCTGGTCGCGGGGCGGCCGGGCGTGCTGCACGGCAATCGCACCTATCTGTTGTGCGACGAAAATGGTCAGGTGCGCGATACCCATTCGGTGTCGGCCGGCCTCGACTATCCGGGCGTCGGTCCCGAACATGCCTGGCTGAAGGACATCGGCCGCGCGAACTACGTCGGCATCACCGACGACGAGGCGATGGCGGCGTTCCATCAACTCGCCCGCAGCGAGGGCATCCTGGCCGCGCTCGAATCCAGTCACGCGGTCGCACAGGGCATCAAGCTGGCGCGTGATCTCGCGAAGGACAAGCTGGTGCTCGTGAACCTGTCCGGCCGTGGCGACAAGGACATCTACACGATCGCCAAGCGCGAGGGCATGAAGCTGTGAGCACGCGCATCGACACCCGCATGGCGGCACTCAAGACTTCCGGGCGCAGCGGCCTGATTCCGTTCGTGACCGCAGGCGATCCGCATCCGGACTGGATGAGCGGCATCCTGCATGCGCTGGTGGAAGGCGGCGCCGACGTGCTCGAACTCGGCATGCCGTTCTCCGATCCGATGGCCGACGGCCCGGTCATCCAGAAGTCCAGCGAACGCGCGCTCGCCCGCGGCATGACGCTGGATCGCACCCTGGCCATCGTGCGCACGTTCCGCGAGCGCGACACCGCCACGCCGATCGTGCTGATGGGTTATCTGAATCCGGTCGAGTACTACGGCTGGGAACGTTTCGCCGCGAATGCCAGGGCGGCCGGCGTCGACGGCCTGCTGATCGTCGACTGTCCGCCCGAGGAAGCCGACAGCATTCGCCCGGTGCTCGCGAAACACGCGCTCGACCAGATCTTCCTGGCCTCGCCGACCACGACCGAGGCCCGCGTCGCGACCATGGGCGAACTCGCGCAGGGCTACGTCTATTACGCGTCCTTCGCCGGCATCACCGGCGCCGACCTGCTGGTCATGGCCGATGTCGGCGCCAAGCTCGATGCGCTGCGCAGCAATATCCGCGTGCCGATTGCGGTCGGCTTCGGCGTCAAGACCGCCGAACAGGCTGCCGCGCTTGCGCCCCATGCCGACGCCGTCGTCGTCGGCAGCGCGCTCGTCGAGCAATTGGCGGCCGCCACCTCGTTAACGGATGCGCAACAACGCGCCCGCGAATTCCTGCAACCCTTGCGTCGCGCCATGGATGCGGCCCGCACCACGGAGGCTGCCTGATGGCCCGTTCGCCCTCGCATTCCGGTACCCGCAAAACCGAGACCGACCATGACCTGCACCCACCGATCAGCGATGCCGACCCGATGAGCTGGCTCAACAAACTGATGCCGAAACGCATCCGCACCCAGGGCGGCGACAAGCGCAAGGTGCCGGAAGGGTTGTGGGGCAAATGCGAAGGTTGCGGTGCGGTGCTGTACCAGCCCGAACTGGAAGCGAACCAGCAGGTTTGTCCGAAGTGCGGCTTTCACATGCCGATCGGTGCGCGCGAACGCCTGAAGCTGTTCCTCGACGAAGGCACCGGTACCGAAATCGGCGCCGAACTCGCGCCGGCCGATCCGCTCAAGTTCAAGGATTCGAAGAAGTACAAGGACCGCATCGTCGCGGCGCAGAAGCAGACCGGCGAAACCGATGCGCTGATCGCGCTTCACGGTCGTCTCAAGGGCATGCCGATCGCGGCCTGTGCCTTCGAGTTCTCGTACATGGCCGGCTCGATGGGTTCGGTGGTCGGCGAACGTTTCGCGCTCGCGGCCGAACATGCGCTCGCGCACGGCACGCCCTTCGTCTGCTTCGCGGCCTCGGGCGGCGCACGCATGCAGGAAGGCCTGTTCTCGCTGATGCAGATGGCCAAAACCTCGGCCGCGCTCGCACGCCTGCGCGAGGCCGGCCTGCCCTTCATCTCGGTGATGACGCATCCGACCACCGGCGGCGTGTCCGCCAGTTTCGCGATGCTCGGCGACATCAATGTCGGCGAGCCGCAGGCGCTGATCGGCTTCGCGGGCCCGCGCGTGATCGAACAGACGGTGCGTGAAACCTTGCCGGAAGGGTTCCAGCGCAGCGAGTTCCTGGTCGAACACGGCGCCATCGATCTGATCGTCGATCGTCGCCAGATGCGCGACAAGCTGGCCGACCTGTTCGCCTTGCTGATGCGCAAGCCGCGCGCCGCGGCGGGCTGAGTCCACGGACAATTCGTTGCAGCAATGTCGTGAAGCGGGGCACAGTGCTTGCATGAGCTGCTTCACGAAATGCGGCCCTCCGGCTGCGACTGCGGAGACCCATGGGATCGCCCGAATCGCTGGAAGCCTGGTTGTCACGGTTGATCGCCGTGCCATCGGAACGGATCGAACTCGGGCTCGCGCGCGTCGAGGCGGCATACGAACGTCTGGGACGGCCGCGTCCGGCGCCGATCGTGCTGACCGTCGGCGGCACCAACGGCAAGGGCTCGACCGTGGCCTTCCTGGTCGCGATGCTGCGGGCCTCGGGCTACCGTGTCGGCAGCTACACCTCGCCGCACCTGTTCCGCTTCAACGAGCGCATGGTCATCGACGGTGTCGAGGCCAGCGACGAGGCCATCACCGATGCTTTCCGGCGCGTTGACGCGGCGCGCGGCGACATCGCCCTGACCTTTTTCGAGTTCGCGACGCTGGCGGCGTTGCAATGGTTCTCGGATGCGGCCCTCGACGTGGTCGTGCTCGAGGTCGGTCTGGGCGGGCGCCTCGATGCGGTGAACCTGATCGATGCCGACGTCGCCATCGTCACCACCATCGATCTCGACCATCAGCAGTATCTCGGCGACACCCGCGAGGCGATCGCGGTCGAGAAGGCCGGCATCTTCCGCGCTGGGCGCCCGGCGGTCGTGGCCGAGGCCGCGCCACCGGCCAGTCTGCTGGCCGAAATCGCCCGCATCGGTGCGCATCCGCTGCGTCTGGGGCACGAGTACCGTATCGACATCGATCGCGACGACTGGCATTGGATCGGTGCGGGCACCAGCCTGCGCCTGCCGCCACCCGGTCTGCGCGCGCCGGTGCAGCACTACAACGCCGCGGCCGCGATTGCGGCCCTGATGGCCTTGCGCGACCGGCTGCATGTGCCGTTCCGGGCGCTGCGCATCGGGCTGACCGAAGCCAATGTGCGCGGGCGTCTGGAGGTGTTCCCGGGCGCGGTCGAAACCGTCGTCGATGTGGGCCACAACCCGCAGGCCGCGCAGGTGCTGGCCGACTGGCTGCGGCGTCATCCGCGACGCACGCGCGCGGTGTTTTCCGCGCTCTCCGACAAGGACCTCGCGGGCATCATCGAGCCGCTGCTGCCGCGGGTCGCGCATTGGCATCTGTGCGGGCTCGACGCGGTATCGCCGCGCGGACTCGACGTCCGGCGCGTGCATGCCCGCGTCGGCGAACTCATCGGCGCCGACCGGTGTTCGTTGCATGCGGACCCGGAAGCCGCGCTGGCGTCGGCACATTCGGCGTCGCAGCAGGGCGAGCGCGTGCTTGCGTTCGGGTCGTTTCTCCTGGTCTCGGCCCTCGGCCCGACGCTGAACCGGATGTCCGCGCCCGCAAACTGACGCCCAACGGGGCGCTGCCCGGCCCGTATAATCCGCGCCCTTCCCCCGGACGGAATGGCCATGGACCCGACGCTTCAAAAGCGGCTGATCGGTGCTTCGGTGCTGATCGTGCTCGCCATCATCTTCGTGCCGATGTTGCTGGACGGCGCCGAACAGCCCGGTTCGGAGACCTTGCCCCTGGTCATTCCGGAACCGCCGGAGCGCGATTTCGAAACTCGCGTCGTGCCGCTCGACACGACCGCCGGAGACGGTGCGCCGACCAGCGTCGCCGAAGCCATCGGCGTGGCCCCGCAGGAACCCGTCGATCCGGCCGCCGAGCCAGTGCCGGTCGCGCCCGATGCGATTGCGACGGTCGACACGCATGCGCCGACACGCGTCGATGCCGTCTCCGGCGCGCCGGTCGGCCCGGTCGCGACGGCGCCGGTCGATGCCGCGCCTGCCGCCGCCGCGCCGCCGGCAGCGTCGACGCCGACCGCGACGCCGACTCAGCCGGCCGCACCGGTGACGGCCGCGAGCGGACGTTTCCTGGTGGCGCTGGGCAGCTATTCGAATGCCGCGAACGCGAATGCGCTGGCCGCACAATTGCGTGGCGCCGGGTACAAGGTGCTCAGCGACAGCGTGGCCGTGAACGGCCAGAATGCGACACGCCTGCGCATCGGTCCGTATGCCACACGTGGCCAGGCCGAAGCGGCGCGTCTCGCGGTCAAGCAATTGCGCGCCGACCTGCCGGCCTCGATCAGCGAAATCGACGACACGCCCGCCGCCGATGCGCCCGCCGCGGCCCGCAGCGCCGCCGCGGCTTCGGCCTGGGCCGTGCAGATCGGCGCGTTCAAGGTCGAAAGCGAAGCGAACACCAAACGCGACCAGTTGCGCCAGGCCGGCTTCGCCGCCTTCGTCGAGCGGATCAATGCCGATGCCGGCGTGTTGTGGCGGGTGCGCATCGGGCCCGAGAACAAGCGCGCCGACGCCGACGCGGTGAAAGCCGGCGTCAAGCGCCGCTTCGGCATCGACGGCATCGTGGTGCCCTACCCGTGACGATCGCCGACGCGCTGATCGTGCTCGCGGTCGCGACCTCGGTCGTGATCGGGCTGATCCGCGGATTCGTCGTCGAAGTGATGGCGCTCGTGGTCTGGGCGTTCGCGATCGTCGCGTCGCTGATGTTCGCGCCGCAGCTGACCGATGCGCTGGCCGGTTCGGTCGAAACGCCGTCGGCGCGCATCTTCCTGGCCTATGCGCTGGTCTTCGTCGGCACCTTGCTGGTCGGCGCGGTGGCCACCTGGCTGTTGCGCAAACTGGTCCAGGGCACGGGCTTGTCCGGCACCGACCGTTTGCTCGGCGGCGTGTTCGGCGTCGCGCGCGGCGCGGTGCTGGTCGTCGCGGTCGTGTTGATGCTTGGCCTGACGCCGTTTCCGCGCGACGCCTGGTGGCGCGAATCGCGATTGCTGCCGCATGTGGTCGCGATGGCCGAACGCGCCCGTGCCTGGCTGCCCGAACGCATCGCCGCGCAGATCCGGCTCGACGGCTCGGAAGCGCCGGCCCTGCTGCCTTCCCTCGAATTGACTCCTACCTGAGGTTTCCATGTGCGGCATTCTCGGCATCGTCGGTCGCAGTGACATCGGCAGCGCGTTGTACGACGGCCTGACCGTGCTCCAGCATCGCGGCCAGGACGCCGCCGGCATCGCCACCATGGACGGCGCGCGCCTGCATCGCCACAAGGGCACCGGCCTCGCCAAGGACGTGTTCGACAGCGACAGCATGGCGCGGCTCGTCGGCCACATCGGCATCGCGCATTGCCGCTATCCGACCGCGGGCAGCGAAGGCGCCGACGAAGCGCAGCCGTTCTACGTGAACTCGCCTTACGGCATCGCGCTCGCGCACAACGGCAACCTGATCAACACCGACGCGTTGCGTCAGGAGCTGTATGCGCAGGATCGCCGCCACATCAATACCGGCTCCGATTCGGAAGTGCTGCTGAACATCTTCGCGCACGAACTCGCGGCCGCGCAGGCCGTGCGTCCTCAGGTGGAGGACGTGTTCGCCGCGATCGCGCGCGTGCACGAGCGTTGTGCCGGCGGTTATGCGGTGGCGTCGCTGGTGCTCGGCCTCGGCGTCGTCGCGTTCCGCGACGTGCACGGCATCCGCCCGCTGGTGCTCGGCAAGCGCGACACCCCCGAGGGCCCGGAATGGGCGGTGGCTTCGGAATCGGTGGCGCTGGACCTGCTTGGCTTCCGGCGCGAACGCGACGTGCGTCCGGGCGAAGGCATCGTCATCACCGCGGCCGGCGAACTGCATGCGCGGCCCTGCGCCGAGCCGAAGCAGCACGCGCCCTGCATCTTCGAATACGTGTATTTCGCGCGCCCGGACTCGATGATCGAGGACGTGTCGGTGTACAAGGCGCGACTGCGCATGGGCGAGCGCCTGGCCGCCAAGATCCAGCGCCTGCGTCCGGACCACGACATCGAAGCGGTGATCCCGATTCCCGATACCTCGCGCACCGCTGCGCTGGCGCTGGCCCAGGTGCTGGACGTGAAATATCGCGAGGGCTTCGTCAAGAATCGCTATGTCGGCCGCACCTTCATCATGCCGGGGCAGGGCGAGCGCGTGAAATCGGTGCGCCGCAAGCTCAACGCGATCGAGCTGGAGTTCCGCAACAAGGTCGTGCTGCTGGTCGACGATTCGATCGTGCGCGGCACCACCTCGAAGCAGATCATCCAGATGGCGCGCGAAGCCGGCGCCCGCAAGGTCTATCTGGCCAGCGCCGCGCCGCCGGTGCGGCATCCCAACGTCTACGGCATCGACATGCCCTCGCCGGACGAACTGGTCGCGCACGGCCGCAGCGAATCCGAGGTCGAGCAGTATCTCGGCTGCGACTGGCTGATCTATCAGGAGCTGGGCGATCTGGTCGCGTCGGTCGCCGACGGCAACGACGACCTGCGCCAGTTCGATACCTCGTGTTTTTCGGGCGAATACGTCACCGGCGTGCCGGACAGCTACTTCGCCGCCATTGCTGCCCAGCGCGCCGATGCCGCGAAGGCGAAGCGGCGCGGCTGAGCCGCATCGTCACGGCGTCGTCGTCGCCATCTCGACCAGCGCTAGGAAGGCGGCGACGCCGTGGCGAAGGCCGCGTTCGTCGATCATGAATTGCGGCGAATGATTGGTGGGTGCCGTCGCGGGATCGATCTCGGGCGCCGTGACGCCGAGACGGAAGAAAAAGGCCGGCATGCGTTCGGCGTAGTAGGCGAAGTCTTCGGACGACGTCATGAAACCGCTGTCGCGCACCGTGGCGCCGGAGCGGGCGCGCAGCGCCGCCATGGCGCGCTCGGACAGGTCGGCATCATTCACCAGCACGGGCATGCTTGCGCTGATCGCGACGTCGGCACTGGCGCCGGCACTCTCCGCGATCGACTTTGCCGTGCGCGTCAGTCGTTGCGCGATGCCTTGCCGCGTCTCCGACGTGAAGCTGCGGATCGAGCCGATCATGCGCACTTCGTCGGGAATGATGTTCTCGCGCACGCCGCCGTGGATGGCGCCGAAACTCAGCACCGCCGGCGCCGTGGCCAGGTCGACCTGGCGCGCGATGATGGTGTTGGCCGCGAGCACGATCTGGCTGGCGACGTTGATCGGATCGACGCCCATCCACGGCCGCCCGCCATGCGTCTGCCGGCCATGCACGACGATCTCGAAGGTGTCGTAGGCGGCCATCATCGGTCCGCCGCGCGCGCCGATCTCGCCGACATGCAGATTGCTCGCGACATGCAGTCCGAAGATGGCCGACGGCGCGTAGCCATCGAACACGCCCTCGGCGACCATGCGCGCGGCACCGCCGGTTTCGCCGTCGGGCGGGCCCTCTTCGGCGGGCTGGAACACGAACAGCACGGTGCCGTGCAGCGTCTCGCGACGCGCCGCCAGCAGCTTCGCGGTGGCGAGCAGGATGGCGACATGGGCATCGTGGCCGCAGGCATGCATCACGCCGGTGTCGTTGCCGCGATAGGTCGTTCTCGCCGTCGATGCGAAAGGCAGGCCCGCGGGTTCGGCGACAGGCAAGGCGTCCATGTCGGCACGCAGGGCAATCGTCGGACCGGGAAGCGCGCCGCGCAACACGCCGCGCACGCCGGTCACCGCGATGCCTTCGCGCACGTCGATGCCGAATCCGCGCAGTTCGCCTGCCACCATGGCCGCGGTGCGTGTCTCGCGATTGCCGAGTTCAGGGTGCTGGTGGAGATCGCGACGCCACGCGATCAACTGCGGTTCGACGGCATCGATCGCGGCGGCCATGGGCAGGACTGCGGCGCGGGCATCGAGACCGCAAGACAGCAGCAGGACGAGAGAGACGCCAAGGGAGCGCGTCATGCCCGGCCTCTGCGGAAGCGAGCGCCCAGCAGTGCGGCCGGGATCGGCAGCAGCAGTCCAAGCACGTTCATCCACAGCGGGTGCGGCAACACCAGCACGTTGTACGCGACGCCGGCGAGCATGAAGGCGGCGACACCCACGGCACAGGCGCGCGGCCAGTGGCGGGAGATCGTTCCTGCCATCCAGCCACCGGCGAAGCTGCCAAGCGCCCACGCCGCCAGCACGATCGCGAACGCGGCGGCAGGCAACTTCGCGACGTGTGCCGCCACCTGGGTCGGATCGTGGAAATCGATGCCGGGCGGCGCCGGGTAAAGCCGGAGGTTGAGCGTTTCGACCAGGCCCACCACCAGGCCGCACGCGAGGATGCCGACCAGCACCGCCAGGATTTGCCGAACCATCTCGCGTTCTCCGTCGTCGTCGCGACGAGCGTCGCCGACGCCGCGGCACGATGCAAGCGTCTATCGCAACTTCGATCCACGCAGCGACAACAGGTGCTCGGGCGCGGCGAAACTGTCGCTGCGCGCTGCCGCCCAGAACACCTTGAACACCGGACTTTCGGGCGTGCCGGACAGCAGCTCGCCCGGCGTCGCCCAGACGTGCAGGGCAGCCAGCGACCGCACCTCGGTCGACGACACGCGCCGGATCACGTGCTCCGGTCCGAGTTCGCGCGGATGCTCCAGTCCGGCCGCGGCGATCAGTTCGCGCAGGGCCTTCAGCGTATTCAAATGGAACTGGTGGACGCGTTCGCTCTTGTCGGGCACGACGAGCGCGCGCTGGCGCAGCGCGTCCTGGGTGGTGACGCCGGTCGGGCAGCGGCCGGTATGGCAGCTTTGCGCCTGGATGCAGCCGAGCGCGAACATGAAGCCGCGCGCCGAATTGCAGTAGTCGGCGCCCAGCGCCAGCGTGCGCGCGATGTCGAAGGCGGTGACGATCTTGCCGCTGGCGCCGATCTTCACGCGTTCGCGCAGGCCGAGTCCGACCAGGGTGTTGTGGACCAGCATCAGGGCTTCGCGCAGCGGTGCGCCGACGTGATCGGTGAACTCCAGCGGCGCCGCGCCGGTGCCGCCCTCGCCGCCGTCGACGACGATGAAGTCGGGCACGAGGCCGGTCTCGTGCATGGCCTTGGCGATGCCGAACCACTCCCACGGATGTCCGATCGCAAGCTTGAAGCCGGTGGGCTTGCCGCCCGAAAGTTGGCGCAGTTCGGCGACGAATTCGAGCAGGCCGCGCGGGGTCGAGAACGCCGAATGCCGCGCCGGAGAGACGCAGTCGACGCCGACCGGCACGCCGCGCGCTTCGGCGATCTCGGGCGTGACCTTCGCCCCCGGCAGCACGCCGCCGTGTCCGGGTTTGGCGCCTTGCGACAGTTTCACCTCGATCATCTTCACCGCGTCGAACGCCGCGTTCTCTCGGAAGCGCTCGCGCGAAAAGCTGCCGTCGGCATGGCGGCAGCCGAAGTAGCCGCTGCCGATTTCCCAGACCAGATCGCCGCCCATCTCGCGGTGATACCGCGAGATCGAGCCCTCGCCGGTGTCGTGGAAGAATCCGCCGCGCTTCGCGCCCGCGTTGAGTGCCCGCACCGCATTGGCGCCCAGCGCACCGAAACTCATCGCCGAGATGTTGAACACGCTGGCCGAATAGGGCTTTGCGCACTGTGCGCCGCCGATCTCGATGCGGAAATCGTGCGACGGCGGATCGGTCGGCGCGATCGAGTGGTTGATCCACTCGTACTGCGGCGCATAGACGTCGAGCTGGGTGCCGAACGGCCGCTTGTCGACCTCGTTCTTCGCACGCTGGTACACGATCGAGCGCTGCACGCGCGAGAACGGCAGCTCCTCGGTGTCGTCCTCCAGCAGGTACTGGCGGATCTCCGGGCGGATGCGTTCGAAGAAGAAGCGGAAATGCGACAGCAGCGGATAGTTGCGGCGGATCGCCTGGCGCGTCTGCGTCAGGTCGCGCACGCCCACCAGCACCAGCGCGGACAGCGCGACGAAGGCTGACCACCATTGCGGCCCGACCACCAGCGCGGCGGCTAGACTGGCGGCACACAGCATGCAGGCGATGGCGAAGGCGAGGTAACGCGAGGGCAACATGGTCGGCTCCGTGGCGGGCACGCCGGCAATCTACGCGATCGGGTCGATGCTGGCGATGGCCTCAGGCACGTGTCGCGAACACGGTGATTTCCTCGCGGTCGTGATAAAGCTGCTTGGCGCGCAGGTCGAGTTCGAAAGGCACCGCCTCGCGCATCGCCGCGAAGCAGCGCTGCACTTCCGGCCAGCGCTTCTTCATCGGCAGCTTGAGGTTGAAGATCGTGCGTCGGCACCAGCCCTCGCGCAGCCAGGTGGCCATGCGTTCGGCAACCTTGATCGGTTGCTCGACCATGTCGCAGACCATCCACTCGGCCGGCTTCTGCGGCTGGTAGCGAAAACCGTCGGCGCGTACATGGTCGACCAGCCCGGTGGCCATCAGCGATTCGGCCATCGGACCGTTGTCGATGGCGATCGTGCGAATCGAACGACGCACGAACTGGTAGGTCCAGCCGCCCGGGCAGGCGCCGAGATCCACGGCCGTCATGCCTGCCTGCAGCCAGCGCGCCCGTTCGTCCTCGTCCAGCAATACCAGGAAGGCTTCCTCGAGCTTGAGCGTCGAACGGCTCGGCGCCTCGGACGGAAAACGCAGGCGCGGAATGCCGCCCTTCCACGGCGCGGTATCGGCGTGCTTCGCGATCGACAGGTCGATGCGGGTGCCGCCATGCACGAACAGGTGCAGGCGATGGGTGCTGCGCGCATCGATGCGTTTCTCGCGCTTCAATGCCGCCGCCATCGCCGATTCGAAGCTGCGCGCGAACGCTCGCAACTGTTCGCCGGCGGGGCTGTCCGCGGTCTCGACCCAGACGTCGTCGACCACCACGCCGGAAGCCTTCACCGCGGCCAGGATCGGACCGACCCGATCCTTCGGATCGAGCGCGTCGAACTGCGCGTTCACCGGCAGCAACTGGCGCGCGAAGATCAGTTCGCGCGCATGCAATCGCGAGGCCGGCGGATGCTGGACCTGCAGTTCGACGAAACCGCTGTCGCGCTGCGTCCGCGCATAACCGGCGCCGCCGCGTGCGGCGAGCAGATGCTCCAGTTCCTGCGCGCATTCCGGTTCGAATCCGGCGCGGGCGAGGGCAATGAACGAGGCGTCCGCCATGGCGGGCTCAGTAGCTCGCGCCGCCGCTGGCGCTGTAGAACGCGAGCACATCGCGGCACTCGTCGCGCAGCAGGTCGCGGGTGACCCTGACGCCGCGTTTCTCCAGTTCGCCGACCCAGTCGGCAGGCAACGGTCCTTCGTCGAATTCGGTCAGCGACATCACGTCTTCGGCGCGTGCGCCGATCTGCATCTCGTCGATGCCGGCCCAGAAGCTGGCGCCATAACACTGGCAGCAGGGTTGCGCCGAGGTCACGAGCACGTAGCGCTGGCCGTTCTCGTTCAGGCGGAAGCGTTGCAGGCGTTGCTGCGCGGTCAGGAAGGCCATGATTTCGGCGTGCGCGAGCGAGCAGTTCTGCGGCACCACCCGGTTCACGCCGATGCTGACGAGACGTCCGTCGCCGTCGAAGATGGCGGCGCCGAACGGACCGCCGGTGCCGAGTTCGACGTTCTTGCGCGCGAGGCCGGCGACAAAACGCATGCGTGCTTCATCGTTGTCGAAGCGCACCAGCGGATCGATGTCGGTGGACGCCCAGGCGGGCAGGGTCAGGTGGACTTGCGCGTGGATCATTCGAGTTCCTCGATCGGTGTCACTGATTCAGGCGCAGGGCGTCATTGGACGCGCTGGCGGCGCATTGGCCATGGACGCACTGGCAAGCGCTGATGTCGGGCGCGCCGCAGATGCTGCTGCGGCCCTCGCGTTCGCAAGCGGCCTTGACGCCGGCGGGATCGGGCGTGTGCGCGACGTTGACGCATTGCAGGTATTCGCCGCAGCAGTTGCCGACGTTCTTGACGGTGCAGTCGGCGTCCACGCTGCAGGCGGTCGGCGAGGTTGGCGCGGTGATCGCGACCGTGTCCGGTGTCGAGCAAGACGCCAGCGCGACGGCGGCGAGGATCAGCGGAAGCAGGCGCATGGTCGGGTCTCGCAACGTTCGGGGGCGAAGCATCGCATGATCGCCGTGCCTCAGCGCAGCAACATCCACAGGCCCATCGCCGCGAACACGACGGCCGCGGCGATGCGCGCGGCGCGCAGCGGCAGACGATCGGCGAGCTTGCTGCCGAGGAAGACCACCGGCACGTTCGCGAGCAACATGCCGATCGTGGTGCCGGCAACGACCGCCCACAACGGCGAATGCTGCGCCGCCAGCACGATGGTGGCGACCTGGGTCTTGTCGCCGATTTCGGCAATGAAGAAAGCGATCAGGGTCGCGACGAACACGCCGCGGCCGGTCATCGGCAGGGCGTCTTCGTCGTCCAGCTTGTCCGGCACCAGGGTCCAGGCGGCGACCGCGAGGAAACTCAGGCCGACGATCCACTGCAGCATGTCGGGCGACAGCCAGTGCGCGACCAGCGTGCCGAGCCAGGCCGCGAGTGCGTGGTTCAGCAGCGTCGCGACGAGAATGCCCAGGCAGATCGCCCATGGCTTGCGGTAACGCGCCGCCAGCACCAGCGACAGCAACTGCGTCTTGTCGCCGATTTCCGCGATGGCGACGGCAAGGACAGAGAGAAGAAGGGCTTCCACGAGAACTCCGGAGGGCGGGGACGATGCGGACACGATGGCCCGTCACGCACGTCCCGGCCCGGGTTATGCGCAACGAACCAGCGGTCTTGCCGCGTCGAAACGACGGTGCGCGCCATGGCCGATGCAGGCCAAGTGTGTTGACGCGAACGGTACGACATCCGAAGGATGCACGCGGCCGGCTACTCCCCGATGGAGTGCGCGCACGATAGTGGCGACGACGACGGACGGCAATGCCGCGCGTCGCGCCGTGACCTTACTTTGCCGCTTTCGCCCAGGAATCGCGCAGCGTGCAGACGCGGTTGAACACCGGTCGGTCGGCGCGATGGTCCTTGCGGTCGGCGACGAAATAGCCGAGGCGTTCGAATTGAAAGCGTGCTTCCGGCGCGACGTTCGCGAGCGAGGCTTCAAGTCGTGCGGCGACGATGCGCACCGAGGCCGGATTCAGGTAATCGCGGTAGGTCTTGCCGTCCTTGTCGTCGTCCGGGTCGGCAACCGTGAACAGGCGGTCGTACAGGCGCACTTCGGCCGCCAGCGCATGTTTCGCCGACACCCAGTGGATCGTGCCCTTGACCTTGCGGTCGGCGCCGGGCAGGCCATGGCGCGAGGTTTCATCAAGGGTGCAGCGCACTTCGACGACCTCGCCGTTCGCGTCCTTGATCACCTCGTCGCATTTCACGATGCCGACGCCGCGCAAGCGCACTTCGCCGCCGGGCACCAGGCGGTGATAGCCCTTGGGCGGCACTTCCATGAAGTCTTCGCGTTCGATCCAGAGTTCGCGCGCGAACGGCACCACACGGGTGCCGCGCGACTCGTCCTTGGGATGGTTCGCCATCGTCAGCGATTCTTCGTGCGATTCGGCCAGATTCGTCAGCACCAGCCTGAGCGGGTCGACCACGGCCATGCGCCGCTCGGCGCGGACGTCGAGGTCGTTGCGCACTTCGTTTTCGAGCAGCGAGAACTCCAGCACCGATTCCTGCTTGGTCACGCCGGCATTGCGGATGAAGCTGCGGATGGCCTCGGGCGTGAAGCCGCGGCGGCGGATGCCGCGCAAGGTCGGCATGCGCGGGTCGTCCCAGCCGCCAACGAGGCCGTCGTTCACCAGCGCCAGCAGCTTGCGCTTGCTCATCACCAGGAAATCGAGGTTCAGGCGCGAGAACTCGATCTGGCGCGGCCGGCCCGGTTTGACGCCGAGGCGGTCGAGTTCGTCCCTCAGTTCCGGCATCTCCCAGACCGGCAGCTGATCCAGACACCAATCGTAGAGCGGACGATGGTCCTCGAACTCCAGCGTGCACAGCGAATGGGTGATGCCTTCGACCGCGTCCGAGACCACGTGCGCGTAGTCGTACATCGGATAGATGCACCAGGCGTCGCCGGTGTTCTGGTGCTCGACCTTGCGGATGCGATACAGGGCCGGATCGCGCAGGTTGATGTTGCCCGACGACATGTCGATCTTCGCGCGCAGGGTACGCGAGCCGTCGGCGAATTCCCCGGCCTTCATGCGCGCGAACAGGTCGAGGTTTTCCTCGACGCTGCGGTCGCGGTACGGGCTGTTGCGGCCGGGTTGCGTCAGCGTGCCGCGGTACTCGCGCACCTCGTCGGCGCTCAGGTCGCAGACGAAGGCGCGGCCATCGCGGATCAGCTTCAGCGCGCAGCGGTAGATGAGCTCGAAGTAGTCGGAGGCGTGGCGCAGTTCCGCCCACTGGAACCCCAGCCACTGCACGTCTTCCTTGATGGCCTCGACGTACTCCGGGTCTTCCTTGACCGGATTGGTGTCGTCGAAGCGCAGGTTGCAGCGGCCCTGGAACTCGGCGGCCATGCCGAAATTCAGGCAGATCGACTTGGCATGACCGATGTGCAGGTAGCCGTTCGGCTCCGGCGGGAATCGCGTCGCGATGCGCGCATGTTTGCCGGACTCGAGGTCGTCGAGGACGATCTGGCGGATGAAGTGGTTGGGGACGGGCGTCTCGCTCATGGATCGCGGTTCGGTCAAGTGAAGACCGCGAGTTTAGCGGATGCGCCGCGCTCTCAGTGGCCGCGATCGTGCTTGCGGCGCAATCGGAGCCGGATCGGGCCGCGGGCATTGCGGATGTCGACCGGCCGGCCGGATTGCAGAATGTCGATGCGGCCCTGGTCGGCCATGCGCGCGGCGACATCGCGCACCGGGCGCATCAGGTCGCGCCATTCCACGTTCAGTTCGCCGCCGAGGATGCGCGCCGCTTCGCTCGGACAAATCGTGTCGTTCGCGGCGCGATGTTCGAGCAGTTCCACGACGCATTCGTGGATCAGCGCAGACAACGATTCTTCGACGGGAAACTGGCGCGGCGTCACGACGATGTCATCCTCGATGCGACGGAACCTAGCGCGACCGCGGGCCGGGAACCGTCAGGAATTGTCCGTGCCCACGGGGAGTGACGATGGTTTGCAGCGCCGGCTCCCATCAGGCCGCGCCCGCGAGCGTCGCCATGACCGCCATGCGCACGGCGACGCCGTTCGCGACCTGTTCGAGGATGCGCGAGCGCGCGCCGTCGGCGACGGCGTCGGAAATTTCCACGTTGCGGTTGATCGGCCCCGGGTGCATGACGATGGCCTCCGGATGCGCGCGCCGGAGGCGGACATCGTCGAGCCCCCAGTCGCGAAAATAGTCGGCGTCGGAGGCGATCAGCGCGTGGACCATGCGTTCCTTCTGCAGACGCAGCATGATGACGACATCGGCGCCGCGCACGGCCTCTTCGATGCGATGGTGCACGACACAACCCGGCAGTGCGTCGCGGCCCGGCAGCAGCGCTTCCGGACCGGCCACGCGCAGTTCGCCCACGCCGAGCGCCTGCAGGGCATGGATGTCCGAGCGTGCCACCCGGGAATGCAGGATGTCGCCGACGATGGCGACGCAGCGGTTCGCGAGGTCGGGCTTGTGGCGCAGGATCGTGTAGGCGTCGAGCAGGCCCTGGGTCGGGTGTGCATGGTTGCCGTCGCCGGCATTGATGATCGACACGCCGATCGCGGCCTGTTCGGCGAGGAAGGCGGGCGTGCCGTTTTCCTTGTGGCGCACGACGAACTGGTCGCAGCCCATGGCTTCGAGATTGCGCAGCGTGTCGAGCAGCGTTTCGCCTTTCTGCGTCGACGAGTGTTCGACATCGAAGGGCACGACCTGGGCACCGAGGCGCATCGCCGCGAGTTCGAAGCTGACGCGTGTGCGTGTCGAGGGTTCGAAGAACAGGTTGACGACCGTGCGGCCGGCCAGCAGCGGCGGGCGGCCCGGTTCGCGCAGGCGGTCGGCGAGCGCGAACAGCGACAGCATGTCCTCGCGCCGCATGTCGGCGAGGGTGACCAGATGGCGACGCGTCATGGCGATGTTCATGCAGAGGTGGATTCGGGCAGCGGCTGGCTCAGCCACTGTTCGACGATGCGGCGCGCGGCCTGGGCGTCGAGCATCGCGGCGTCCTTGCGGCGTGCGAGGCCGGCGCGGCGCGCGGCGACGAATTCGGCGTCGGCGGCGCGCGAGGTGAAGCGTTCGTCCGCGAGATGCACGGGCAGGCCGTAGCGTTGTTCGATCGTGGCGGCGAAGGCGCGTGCGGCGTGGGTCATCGGTTGATCGTGACCATCGCGGCCGAGCGGCAGGCCGACGATCAGCGCCTGCGGGCGCCAGGTCTTCAGCAATGTGTCGCAGGCCGGCCAGTCCGGACCGCTGTCGGCATTGCGCAGCACGGCGATGGCGCTGGCGGTGCCGGTGATGCGTTGGCCGACGGCCACGCCGATGCGGCGCAATCCGTAGTCGAATCCGAGCACCACGGTCGCCTCAGGCATGACCCACGCTGCCGGTCATGCGGCTGATGTCGACGCCGAGCAGGCGCGCTGCGGCGTCCCAGCGCTGTTCGATCGGCGTGTCGAACAGGAGCTCATGGTCCTGCGGTTCGGCGGTCAGCCAGGCGTTGTCGCGCACTTCCCGTTCGAGCTGGCCGGCGCCCCAGCCCGCGTATCCGAGCAGGACCAGGTAACGATTCGGGCCGCGGCCTTCGGCGATGGCGTGCAGCACGTCCTTCGACGTGGTGACGACGAGGTCGTCGCCGAGCTTCGCGCTCGAATCCCAGGCATCGCCAGGCTCGTGCAGCACGAAGCCGCGTTCCATCTGCACCGGGCCGCCCAGCAGGACCTTGCGTGCAGCCACGTCCGGCGGGATCTGCGCGACCCCGATCTGGCGCATCACCTCGCCAAGGCGCAGGTCGGATGGACGGTTGATGGTCAATCCCATCGCGCCTTCCTCGCTGTGCTGGCAGATCAGGGTGACGCCCCGCGCGAAATTCGGATCGTCGAGCGCCGGCATGGCGATCAGCAGGTGGCGGGAAAGATACTGAGGTGACGACATGCGGCGATTGTAGCGAAGGCCGGCATGGCAGAGACCGGACCGCTCACTTGCCGGTGACGCTGCCGTCCAGGAACTGCCAGGTACGGGTGATGTGCAGCACGTCGACCACTTCATTGCTCGGCGGCAGGGGCGAGAACGGCGCGCCGAGTTCGACGATGCGGATGGCGGCCTGGTCGAGCACGTCGGCGCCGGAGGACTGGATCAGGTCGATGCGCTCGACAGTCCCGTCGCGTTTTACCGCCACGGTCAGCACCAGCGCACCGCGCAGGCTGCGGCGACGGGCTTCGTCCGGGTAATTCAGGTTGCCGATGCGTTCGATCTTCGCAACCCAGGCGCGCATGTAGGCCGCGTAGGCGTATTCCTTGGTGCTGGCCGAGATGAACTTGCGCTTCGGGCGCTTGGCATACGCTTCGGTCTGGCGTTCGAGTTCGGCCGCCAGCTTGGCCATCTCCAGGCTGTGCTCCATCAATTCGCGGCCGCTGACCTGCGGCACCTCGGGGGTTTCGGGGCGTGCCTCGTCGACACGCTGCACCTGGTACTCGTCCGCCGCGCCGCGCAACACCGGCTGCGGCGTCGCCTTCTGCGGTTTCGGCGCGCTGGCGCGTTGCGGCATCGGTGCGAGGCCATCGGTCGCTTTCGGGATCGGGCTGGTGACCGGCTGGCGCGGGCGTTTCGATTCGTCCGACTCGCCGCCGCCCTGTTGCGACGCATTGGCCAGGAAGTCGGCCTTGTCCGGTTTCGTCGCCGCGGCCGACTGCACGAGGATCACGTCCAGGCTCGGCAGATAGGCGGCCGGATCCTCGTAATCGAAGGTGACGCCGAGGATGACGATGGCATGGAGAATGGCCGAGAACAGCAGGGTGACGCGCAGGCGTTCCTCGGGACCGATGCGCTGCCGGGTCACGCGAGCTTGCTCTCGATGGCGTCGAACAACCGCGCGCCAATGTCGGTGCCGGCCTGGGCGTCGATGTCGACGATGCCGGTCGGGCTGGTGACGTTGATCTCGGTCAGCCAGTCGCCGATCACGTCCAGCCCGACGAAGAGCAGGCCGCGGCGTTTCAGTTCCGGGCCGACCTGAGCGCAGATCCAGCGGTCGCGTTCGCCGAGCGGCTGGGCGACGCCGCGCCCGCCGCGGGCGAGATTGCCGCGGAAGTCGTCGCCGCCGGGGATGCGCGCCAGGCAGAACGGTACCGGTTCGCCATCGATCATCAGGATGCGTTTGTCGCCGGCGCTGATTTCCGGAATGAACCGCTGCGCCAGCGCGAACTGGCGGCCGTTGTCGGTCAGGGTTTCGAGGATGACGTTGAGATTCGGGTCGCCCTTGCGGCTGCGGAAGATCGACCGCCCGGCCATGCCGTCGATGGGTTTCAGCACGACCTGGTCGTGTTCGGTCACGAATTCGCGCAATTGGGCGGCGTCGCGTGCCACCAGCGTCGGCGGGCAACATGACGGAAATTCCAGCGCGAACAGCTTTTCGTTGCAGTCGCGCAGGGCTTGCGGGTGGTTGACCAGCAGCGGCTTCGGTCCGCGCGCCATGCCAGCCCAGAGCTGGTCATGCAGGAAGGCCGTGTCGACCGGCGGGTCCTTGCGCAGCATCAGCACGTCGAGTTCGTCCAGACGCAGGATTCGGGGCTCGCCGGCGGTGTACCAGGGCGCGTCGCCCGGATGCACCTGCAATGGCTGGAAACGCGCCGAAACCCGGCCCGGCGCCAGGATCAGGTCGGACTGGCGGCAAACGAGAATCTCGTGGCCGCGCCGCGTGGCGGCGCGCAGCATCGCGACAGTGGAGTCCTTGGCTGGCCGGATCCGTTCGGGCGGGTCCATCAGCACGCCGATCTTGCGCATGGGCGGGATACTTCGCTTGGGGAGTGAGGGCGCGCTGCGCGGATTTCCAAGCAGACGCGCAACTGTGTCAGTTTCGCGCATGATACCCTTTTTCAACAAGCCATTAGAGTCTTTACTTGACAGGTTTCTCTACGTTGGCTAAACAGCTTTCAATCAGGTTCGGGGCCGTCGTGGTGCGCTTTTCAGGCGACTCGGCATGCGGCGAACAGGCATCAGGTTGGACCCAAAGACTCCCGGGGGTCGCATGGACGAGCAAGGCAAAGAAGGTTCCCTCGCCGGTTTGAAGGTGATGGTCATCGACGATTCGAAGACCATTCGCCGCACTGCCGAGACATTGCTGAAGAAGGAAGGCTGCGATGTCGTCACCGCAACCGATGGCTTCGAGGCATTGTCGAAAATTTCCGACCAGCAGCCGCAGATCATCTTCGTCGACATCATGATGCCGCGTCTGGATGGGTATCAGACCTGCGCGCTGATCAAGAACAACCAGATGTTCAAGAACGTGCCGGTGATCATGCTGTCCTCGAAGGACGGCCTGTTCGACAAGGCGCGCGGCCGCATCGTCGGGTCCGAGCAGTATCTGACCAAGCCCTTCACCCGCGAGGAGTTGCTGGGTGCGATTCGCCGTCACGTCGACCTCAAGGGCTGACGCTGGTCGCAGGGGGATGCGATGAATCCGGAATGCAGTAGCAAGACGTGAGGCACGAATGAGCGAATCCGCAGTACCGATGGGCCCATTCGACATGCTGCTCGATTTCGAGCGGCGCAGTCTCGCCCATGTCGCCGGCCTCCCGGAACAGATCGATGCGCCAGGCCTCTGGCGCGGCATCGCCTTCCGTGTCGCCGGCAAGCTCATGGTCAGCAGCATCGCCGAGGTCAACGAAATCCTGACCTATCCGACGCTCACCTTCGTGCCCGGCACCCGTCCCTGGCTGCTCGGCGTGGCGAATGTGCGCGGCAACCTGGTGCCGGTCGTCGACCTGCGCGGGTTCGTCGAAGGCGAGAAGAACACCCACAACGAGCGCTCCCGCGTGCTGGTCGTCAAGCAGCAGGGCGGAAACGTCGGCCTGTTGGTCGACGAAGTGCTCGGGCAACGCAGTTTCGTGGACGAGAATGAAGTGGTCGGCGCGATCGAGGACGACGAGCGTTATCGACGCTACGTTCCGAAGCAGTTCGATCTCGGGGGCGTCCGATACCTGAATTTCAGCGTGCATGCGCTGGTTCGGAATCGGGAATTTGTACAGGCAGCGGCGTAAGAGGAACAACCAATGAGTGCAACGTCAGCCAACACCGGATCCCGTTTCAGCGGGTCCGCATTCTGGGGCCTGATGGCCTTCCTCAGCCTGCTCGCACTGCTCGCGAACGTGGGTTGGCGTTTCTACAAGGACGGCCAGGAACGCGCCGCGATCGGGTTCACCACCGACCTTCAGGTGTTGTCGCAGCAGATCTCGAAGTTCGCGACGGAAGCGGCGGCCGGTAACCTCGAGGCGTTCGAGGAACTGAAGACGACCCGCACCAGCATCGAGAGTCGCGTCAACGGCCTGATGAAGGGCGACGCCAAGGCCGGTATCCCCGGATACCAGGGCGAATCGGACGCGGTACGCATCCCGCTGAACAAGCTCAACGAAGACTGGCAGCCGATCAACAACGCCGCGAACACGATTCTTTCGCGCCAGGAGCTCGTGCTCGACATCACCGAGACAGCCCAGGAATTCTCTGCCGCGATTCCGCAGCTGACCAGCAAGGTCGACGAGTTGTTCTCGGTGCTGCGCGATTCCGGCGCTTCGGGCATCCAGATCTACCAGGCGAGCCGCCAGATGTTGCTGGCCGACCGCATGTTGCGCCGCGTGTCCGACATTCTGCGCGGCGGCGACGAGGCGATCTCCGCGGCCGACCAGTTCGCGCGTGACGCCCAGGTCTACGGCCGCGTGCTCGATGCGTGGCTGCAGGGCGATGCCGGCATCGGCATCCCGGCGCTGACCAATCCGGCCGCGCGCAGCATCGCCACCGACGTGTCCACGCTCTACGGCGGCATTCGCGAAAACGTCGACAAGATCCAGAGCGCGTCGACCGACCTGTTCGAGGTGACGGAAGCGGCAGACAACATCTTCCTCGCATCCGGGCAGTTGCTCGATTCCAGCAAGAACATGGCGACCGGCCTCGGCAAGCTGCCTGCGCAACGCGTCTTCGGCAACGACTACGTCTCGCTGGGGCTGGGTGGCCTGACGCTGGTTTTCGCGCTGTTCGCGGGTCTTTCCCAGTACGGCGCCCAGCGTCGCCAGTTGCAGAGCACCGCCGATCTGAACCAGCGCAACCAGGAAGCGATTCTGCGTCTGCTGGACGAAATGGGATCGCTCGCGGAAGGCGACCTGACGGTCAAGGCAACGGTGACCGAGGACATCACCGGCGCGATCGCGGACTCGGTGAACTTCGCGGTGGAAGCGCTGCGATCGCTGGTGACGACGATTAACGAAACCGCGGTGCAGGTGGCGGCGGCGGCCCAGGAAACGCAGGCGACCGCGATGCACCTCGCCGAAGCTGCGGAACACCAGGCGCAACAGATCACTTCGGCGTCGGCGGCGATCAACGAAATCGCGGTCTCGATCGACGAGGTGTCGAAGAACTCCGCCGAATCGGCCGACGTGGCGCAACGCTCCGTGCAGATCGCCGGCAAGGGCGCCGCGATCGTGCGCCAGACGATTCAGGGCATGGACAACATTCGCGACCAGATCCAGGAAACCTCGAAGCGAATCAAGCGCCTCGGCGAATCCACCCAGGAAATCGGATCGATCGTCGAACTGATCAACGACATTGCCGAACAGACCAACATTCTCGCGCTGAACGCCGCCATTCAAGCGGCCTCCGCCGGTGAGGCCGGTCGCGGATTCGCGGTCGTCGCGGACGAAGTGCAACGACTCGCGGAGCGCTCCGGTGGCGCGACCAAGCGAATCGAAACGCTGGTGCAAACCATTCAGGCCGATACCAACGAAGCGGTGTCGTCGATGGAACAGACGACCTCGGAAGTGGTGGCCGGTGCCCGCCTCGCGGAAGACGCGGGCTTGGCGCTGGGCGAGATCGAAAAGGTGTCGAACGACCTTGCGGACCTCATTCAGAACATCTCGGAGGCCGCACGCCAGCAGTCGGCCGCCGCAACCAACATTTCCGCAACGATGAACGTCATTCAGGAAATTACGACGCAGACTTCGGCGGGTGCCTCGCAAACGGCAGAGTCGATCGGAAACCTGGCGCAACTCGCGGCCGACCTGCGTCGATCGGTTGCGGACTTCAAGCTGCCGGGCTGACGGACGCGCCCGATGGTGACGACGGCCCCCGTACGCAACCCTTTTTCGCCCATGCCAAGCATGGGCGACGAGGAGTTCGTGCGCTGGGTCGACCTGCTCCAGCGCCGGACGGGCGTGGTTGTGCCGCCGGATCGCAAGACCTTTCTCGTCACCGGCCTGCGCATGCGCATGCGCGAAACCGGTTATGCCAGTTTCGACACCTACTTCGACCAGGTGCTGAATGGCGCCCGCGGCGCCATCGAGTGGGCCACGCTGGTCGATCGCCTGACGGTGCACGAAACCCGCTTCTTCCGGCATATGCCCTCCCTGGAACTGATCGCCGAAGAATGGTTGCCGCAGCACATGGGGCAGCACCCGGGAGTTGCAGTACATGCATGGAGCGTCGGCTGCGCGACTGGAGAGGAAGCGTATTCGTTGGCGATGATGCTCGATCACAAGCTGCGTTCGCTCGACGCGAACAAGGTGTATTTCGGCGTCACGGCCACCGACATCAGCAATCCGGCGTTGGCGGTCGGTCGCTCGGGTCTGTATCCGCGCGAACGGCTCGCGGAATTGCCTGAGCCGTATCGTTCGGCCTACACCGCGCCGGAGGGCAAGGATTCGTTCCAGATCGTCGAATCCTTGCGCAAGCGTGTCGGTTTCGCCGCATTCAACCTGCTCGACGTGGCGCGCGCGCCGCTGAAGAAGCTCGATCTGATTTACTGCCAAAACGTGCTGATCTACTTCGCCCGCGAGCGCCGCAAGGCACTGCTCGATGCGCTCGCCGATCTGCTCAAGCCCGGTGGCCTCCTGGTTCTTGGACCTGGTGAGGTGCTCGGATTTGCCAATCCCCAGCTGACACGGGTCGGTGGGCGCCAGACTTTGGCGTATCGCCGGAACGGGTGAGGTTGCGTATGCGTCTGCAACAAGAAATCGATTTCACCACTCTGAATTGGGTCAAGCAGGAGCTCGACGAGACGCTCAAGCAGGCGCGACAGGCGCTTGAGGCGTATGTCGAGGATCCGGCCGACTCCAGCCTGATGCGCTTCTGCGCGACCTATCTGCATCAGGTGCAAGGCACCCTGCGCATGGTCGAGTTGTATGGCGCGGCCATGGTGGTCGAGGAAATGGAACGCGTCGCGCAAGGTCTGCTCGACGATGTCATCCGCAACAAGAACGATGCCTACGAAGTGCTGATGCGCGGCATCGTGCAATTGCCCGATTATCTGGAACGCCTGCAGGGGGGGCACAAGGACATTCCGATCGTCCTGCTGCCGCTGCTCAACGACTTGCGTGCATGCCGCGGCGAGAAGCTGCTGAGCGAAGGCGTGCTGTTTTCCCCGGACCTCTCGGCGGCATTGCCTGCCAGTGCGGGCGGGCCGGACAAGCCGCTGCCGGACGCCGAAATGAAGCCGGTCGCGGCGCGGTTGCGGACGAATTACCAGATGGCGTTGGTGAAGTGGCTGCGCGACCAGAGTTCCAACGTCGCCGCCGCCGGCCTGATGAATGCCCTCGACGGTCTGCGCAGCGTTGCTTTCCACGACGAAGGCCGTCGCTTGTGGTGGGTCGCCGGCGGCTTGCTCGATGGCGTACGGAACGGGCTGGTCGACGCGAATCAGGCGGTCAAGCTGCTGTTCGGGCGCGTCGATCGCGAGATCAAGCGGCTCGCGGACGGCGGCGAAACGGCGTTGAAGGCCGAGCCGCCGCGCGACCTGGTCAAGAACCTGCTGTATTACGCCGCGCACGCACGCGGCAACGACGGACGCATCGGCGAACTCAAGCGGGTCTACAAGCTCGAATCGCTGCTGCCGAGCGATCGCGAGATCGAACATGCGCGCGGCACCCTGGGTGGCCGCAACAAGGCGCTGCTCGACACCGTGTCGACGGCGATCAAGGAAGACTTGATGCGCGTGAAAGACGCGCTCGATCTCTACCTGCGTACCGCCAACGCCAATCCGGCCGATCTGGGCGCGCAGAGCGAAGTGCTGGACCGCGCGGCCGACACGCTCGGCATGCTGGGGCTTGGCGTGCCTCGTCGCGTGATCCTCGAGCAGCGTGACAGCCTCAACGCCATCGTTGCCGGCAGCAAGCCGGCCGAAGAGGGCGCCCTGCTCGACATCGCGGGTGCGTTGCTGTTCGTGGACGCGTCGCTGGACGACAACATCGATCGCCTGGGTTCCGGCAACGACGACGAAGCGCCCAAGATGGACGGCGCAACGACGATGGAGCTGCCGCAGGTCGAAGTGCGCAAGATCCTCGATGCGCTGATGAAGGAAGTCCAGGCCAACCTGGCCCAGGTGAAGCAGGACATCGTCGCCTTCATCGAATCCGGATGGCAGCACGACAAGGCCGAGTCGATTCCGCGCCTGTTCGACGAGATCGGCGGCGCCATGCGCATGGTCCAGTTGGGCGAGGCCAGCGATCTGCTCGCGGCGATGGCCAAGTTCATCGACGTTGAGGTGTTGCGACGCAAGCGCGTGCCGACGGCGGAGCAGATGGATCGCCTGGCCGACGCCGTCGCCAGCATCGAGTACTACCTCGAAGCCACGCATGCCCAGCGCGCCGGTCGCGAAAAGATTCTGGACGTGACACGCGAAAGCCTGGAAGCCTTGGGTTACTGGCCGATCCCGGCCGACGAACCCGAACCGGCCGCCGAGGCGACGATCGAGATGGCCGCGCCGGTGACGGTGCAACCTCCTGTCCTGTCCGAAGACGTGCGCATTTCGCCGGTCAGCTTGCCGGATGCAGCCGAAATCGATCGTTTCGTCGCCAACATCGATGCCGGCAAATCCGGCATGGAGTTCTCGGAAACCCCGCAGGTCTCGGCGCCGGTCGTGCCCGAAATGCGTTCGGTGGTCGAGATCGCGCCCGGTCGGGGCGTTGAGGATCTGATCGTCGGCGAAGCGCCGAAGCAGCCGGAGTCGCCGCCGGCGCAGGATGTCGGCGGGCTCAAGTTTGCCGATGCGACCTCGGGCGCTGCGGCGCTGCAGTCGGCGTCGATCAGCGGCAACGATGCCGCCGCCGACGAATACGAATACGACTGGATCGAGGAAGAGCGTGAGGTCGTCGAGGAGGCGCCTGTGACCGATGGCGGCGCTTTCCAGGCGGTGCCATCCGACGACATCGACGAGGAGATTCGCGAAGTCTTCCTCGAAGAGGTTCAGGAAGAGGTCGAGAATCTCAATCGCAATCTGCCGGACTGGAAGAACAACACGGCGGACTTCGAGAAGCTCAAGCCGGTTCGCCGGTCCTTCCACACCATGAAGGGGAGCGGCCGTCTCGTTGGTGCAATGGCGCTCGGAGAATTCAGCTGGAAGGTCGAGAACACGCTGAATCGCGTGCTCGACAAAACCATTGCCATCTCGCCCGCAGTCATCGATCTGCTGGAAAAGGCCGTGGCGGCGTTGCCGGCCTTGCTGGCGGCCTTGCGCGGCGAACAGCTGCGGGGCGTCGACGTGCCGCAGATCATGGAAGTCGCCGACAAGCTGGCCGCGGGCGAAGAAGCCTGGGTGCGTCCGGCCGAACCGATCAAGCGCATCGAAAAGGTGCGCGTGCAGGTGAAACGACTCAAGCCGAAGCCGGTTGTGGTCGCCCCGGCGCCGTCGCCGATGGTCGATGCGCCGGTCGAATTGACCGAATCGTTCGACATTCACGCCGACACGACGCCTGCTGCGGAGCACGTCGAAGCCCCGGTCGCTCCGGTCTTCGCTGCGTCCGGCGTCGACCCGATGATGCTCGACATCCTGCGCAGCGAAGTCGCCACGCATCTTCAGGCGATCCGCGGGTATCTCGCGGAATGCCGTGCCAACGGCGCCGGGCAACCGGTGTCCGAAGCCCTGCTTCGCGCCGTGCACACGATGCATGGCGCCATCGCGATGGTCGATCTTCCGGCCGTGGGACCGCTTCTTGCGCCGCTGGAAGGTTATTTCAAGCGCTTGCGCGGCGCCGGAGAGACGCCGAGCCTTGCCGGCGTCGACGCCGTCGACGAAACGGCATCGATCATCGAGCAGGTCGTGGCCGGTGCCGATCAGTTCGGGTATGTCGCACCCGATACCACCGCATTGGCCGAGCAATTGACCCGCTTCCGCAATGGCCTGCCCGAGCCCGACAACGTGCTCGGCGTGTTCAATGTCAGTGTCGATGACGAAGAGTCTGCAGTTGAAGGATCCGGCGACGCATTGGTCGTGGATGAACCCTTGGCCGTCTCGATGTCCGATGCGCTCGCCGACGTCGGGACCGACGACGGCGAAGCCATTGAATTGGTCGATGCGACCGGTACCGATGCGTGGGAATGGGACGCAGCGGCGAGCGAGACCTCGTTGCCCGAGGTGACGCTGGACGAGTCGATGTTCGCGGCGGAGGCCGAACCGGAGACGCTGGCGGCATTCTCGGCCGAGCCCGCGGTCGAAGCCGCTGCCGAAGTGTCGGCGGACGACCTGACGGACGTCGAGGAAATCACGCTCGAAGCGACGGCACCGTTGGCCGACGAAGTTCCGGTCCTGGAAGTCGAGACCGCCGATCTGGCCTATCGCGACGATCTGCCCGAAACCGCTGCGGTGGCCGCAATGGCCGCCCCCGAGATGGGGCCGGCCGATGCGCCGGAAACCGATTTCGTCGCGCTCGAAGACTGGTCGATCGAAGAAGCTTTCGTCGACGAGGCCGCCGAGCCGGCGATCATCGAGTTGCAGGACGAATCCGAGCCGGCGGCCGAGGTTGCCGGATTGGCCCCCGAAGCGGTTTCCGCTCCGTCCGCCGAAGCGGTTGCCGAGGCGCCGGTCGCCATTGCGCCGGCGTTTGTTGCGGCCGCACAGGAAGTCGTCTATGCGCCCGTGGCCGACGACATCAACCCGGACGGTTCGCTGGACCTGCCGGACATGGACGAAGATCTGCTCGAGATCTTCGTGCAGGAGGGCGGCGACATTCTCGATGCCGCCGACACCATGATGGCGCGCCTGCGCGAACAGCCGCACGAGCGCGAAATCGTCAGCGGGTTGCAGCGCGAGTTGCACACGCTGAAGGGCGGCGCGCGCATGGCCGGGCTGGCGCCGATCGGCGATCTCAGCCATGCCATGGAGGCCCTGCTGGAGCAGGTGTCGGAAGGTCAGCGCGGCATGGACCGCGTCTCGCTGGAGTCGCTGGAACGCGGCTTCGATCGACTGCATCAGCTGGTGCAGCGCGTATCCAGGCGCCAGGCCATCGGCATGCCGGTCAATGTCATCGCGCGGTTCGATGCGTTGGTGTCGGGCGAACCGATTCCGACGATCGGCGACGTGACGACCGAATCGGCTTCGGTGTCGATGGCGGAGACCGCGGAGCCTGCGCAGGCGACCGTGGCCGCGGCGACGTTCGACGCGCCGCTCGCTGCTTCGGTACCGTCCGCGGCGCCCGCCCGTCCTGCACGCGAAGTGGTGGAGGAAGCCGAAGAGGCCGGTCGCGTTGCGCAGGAAATGATTCGCGTCCGCTCCGATCTGCTCGACAATCTCGTCAACTACGCCGGCGAAGTCTCGATCTACCGCTCGCGTCTCGAGCAGCAGATGGGTACCTACCGGTTCAATCTGCAGGAACTCGACCAGACGGTGCTGCGTCTGCGCGAGCAGTTGCGCAAGCTCGAAATCGAAACCGAAGCGCAGATCATCGCGCGCTATCAGCGCGAACACGAAACGGCGGACGCCGAATTCGATCCGCTCGAGCTCGATCGTTTCTCGACGCTGCAACAGCTTTCGCGTGCGCTGGCCGAATCGGTATCCGACTTGGCGGCGTTGCAGAGCGCACTCGACGACCTTACCCGTCAGGCGGAAACGCTGCTGCTGCAGCAGTCGCGCGTCAGCTCCGATCTCCAGGAAGGCCTGATGCGCACGCGCATGGTGCCGTTCGACTCGGTCGTGCCGCGCCTGCGTCGCCTGATGCGCCAGACCGCCGGCGAACTCGGCAAGCGCGCACAACTGCGCGTCGAAGGGGCGCAGGGCGAAATGGACCGCAACGTGCTTGACCGCATGACGGCGCCGCTCGAGCACATGTTGCGCAATTCGCTGGCGCACGGCATCGAAACGCCCGCCGATCGCGCCGGCAGCGGCAAGAACGAGGAGGGCACGGTCAACATCGGAATCTCGCGCGAGGCGACCGAAGTCGTGATCCGCGTGACCGACGACGGCCGCGGCATGGACCGCGACGCGATCCGCCGCAAGGCGATCGAACGCGGCCTGATGAAACCCGATGCGCAGTTGTCCGACCGCGACCTGTTCGGCTTTGTTCTGGAAACCGGCTTCTCGACCGCGGAAACGGTGAGCAAGATCGCCGGGCGCGGCGTCGGCATGGACGTGGTGCATTCCGAAATCAAGCAGCTCGGCGGTTCGCTGTCGATCGATTCGACGCGCGGCAAGGGCACCCAGTTCACGGTGCGGCTGCCCTTCACGCTGGCGGTGACCCAGGCCATTCTGGTGCGCCTCGGCGAACATCTGTTCGCGGTGCCGATGTCGTCGGTGCAGGGCGTGGTGCGCATCCGTCGCGAAGATCTCGACGCGCGCATGCATCAGCCGAATCCAAGCTACGGCTACGGCGGCGACGACTACACCATCTACGAGATGCATGACCTGCTGGGCACGGTGTCGCACCGCGCCAGCGATGATGCGCAGGTGCCGTTGCTGATGATCCGCTCCGGCGACCAGCGCGCTGCGGTGCGCGTCGACGCCGTGCTCGGCAGTCGCGAAGTCGTGGTCAAGTCGGTGGGTCCGCAGATCAGTTCGGTGCCGGGCATCTTCGGCGCCACCATCATGGGCGACGGCTCGGTGGTGATGATCCTCGACATGGCGCCGCTGGTGCGCAAGGTCGCCGCGCTGCGTCAGACCGTCATCGACGAGCAGGGCCAGGAAGTGCCGTATGTCCCGACGCCGACGCCGGTTGTCGTGGAGCGCCGCCAGCCGCTGGTCATGGTGGTCGACGACTCGATCACGATGCGCAAGGTCACCAGCCGCGTGCTCGAACGCAACGACATGGAAGTGGCCACCGCGAAGGACGGCCTCGATGCCGTCGAGAAGATCCAGGACCGCATCCCGGATCTGGTGCTGCTCGACATCGAAATGCCGCGCATGGACGGCTACGAGTTCGCGACCTACATGCGCAACGATCCGCGCCTCAAGGCGGTGCCGATCATCATGATCACCTCGCGTACCGGCGAAAAGCATCGCCAGCGCGCGATGGAAATCGGCGTCGACCGCTACCTCGGCAAGCCGTATCAAGAGGCCGACCTGCTGCGCAACGTCGACGAGATCCTGAGGTTGACCCGTGCCGTCCATTGATACCCGAGTCGAAGTCGCGGTCGGCCTGGTCCACCCGGCCGGCGACCTGCATACGCACCTGAGCGACGCGTTGCGCGATCTCGGTGCGAGCATCGTCTACGAAGCCGAGACCGCGAAGTTCGATCGCGCCGCCCTGGATCGCTCCGGCGCGCAGGTGGTCATCGTCAATCTCGATCCGGACAGCGACGAACAGGTCGACGCGATCGACGATCTGCTGGTCGACGATCGCCTCAAGGTCGTGTTCAACGACGGCGAAGTCAGCAGCAAGCTGTCGGGGTACGATCTCGCGCGCTGGGCGCGACATCTCGCGGCCAAGATCGTCGGCGGAATCGAGTTGCTCCCGCCGCGGCCGGCCGGTGCCGAAGCGGTGCCGGTGCGCAGCATGCCCCAGCATGCCCTGACGACATCGGACAAACCCAGGTCGCTGGATGTCCCGGCCGTCAGCGATCAGTCGATGCGCGACGCCACCGACGCGATTGCCGACGCTCTGGCATCGTTCGACGTCCATACGACCAAGCTGGAGTCCAAGAACGCCGAACCGGCGGCGGCCGTTGCAACCGATATCGATGCATTGCTCGGCGATTTCGGCCTGTCCGACATCCCGGACACCGGGGGGGCGACGAACGACAATCCGTTCGCCGACCTAGGCCTCGAATTGGATGCGCCTGCTGCGGTTGCGGAGGCAGCGGCGGATGTCGAGGATCTGATGTCGATGGGGCCTGTGGACACGGCGAGCGATGCCGCGCCCGAATCGCCCGCGGCTGACGGCAATCCGTTCGGCGATCTCGGATTCGATCTCGATTTCGACAAGGCGCCGGCGCGTCCGGTCGAAGCGGTCGGCGGCATCGACGATCTCCTCGCCCAACTCGGCGCGACTGCTGCAGCACCCGAAAAGACGAAGCCCGAGACGGCTCCAAGCGTCGGAAGGGTTCCGGAATCGGCGCCGTTGCGGGACCCGCCGCGCGCCCAGCCGATCATCCCCAAGAACGTGGATCTGGCCATGGACATGGGCGATCCGACGTTGCCGCCGGCATCGCGGGAAGTCCCGAAGCCGAGCGACTCGCCCCTGTTTTCGTTCAACATCGATCACCTCGCGCTCGAGCCCACCGCGGAAGAGCGCGGCCCGGATGATCCTTTTGCCGATCGCGGCATGGCTTCCGAAAGCGTGCTGCACGGCGCGCGCGCTTCCCAGAAGATCGCGCCGGCCGCACCGGCAGCGCCTGCGGCATCCGCACCCAAGGCCATTGCGCCGTTGCCGTCTCCGCCGGTGGACGATCAGTTCAGCTTCTCGCTCGACGACACCGTCGAGCTGAGTTTCGAAGCCCCGGTCGCCGATGTTTCGACGTCGAGCCAGGAAGAAGACGACTTCATGCGCGAGTTCGCGGCCATGACCGCAGGCGGAAATGCCTCGGCGACCGCGGCTCCTGCGGCAACAGGTGGCGCGCTCGCGCGCGTCTGGGTGCTTGGAGCTTCCATCGGCGGTCCGGACGCCGTGCGCGAATTCCTGGCGGCGATTCCGCCCGGCATTGGCGCGGCCTTCGTGCTTGCCCAGCACATGGGCGCGGATTTCGTCGACCTGATGGTCACCCAGTTGCAGAAGGCGACGCGCATGCCGGTGGCGATCGCGACCTCGGGCATGCACGTCGGCCACGGTCAGGTCCTGGTCGTGCCGATCGCCGAGCGCATGCTGCTGGAACCTTCCGGCGATGTTCGTGTCGTCGCGCTCGACGATGTATCCCCTTACAGTCCGTCGATCGACCGCGTGCTGATCGATATCGGCGACCGCTTCGGCAGTGCCTCCGGCGCGATCATCTTCAGCGGCATGGCGCATGACGCCATCGAAGGCGCCAAGCATCTGGCAGTCAAGGGTGGTCAAGTCTGGGCGCAGGATCCGTCGACCTGTGTGGTCAGCTCGATGATCGATGGTGCGATGGAGGCGGGCATCGTCAGCTACGTCGGCACACCCGCCGATCTCGCCGCCGAATTCGTCCGCCGTTACGGCAAGGCCTGAGGAACGCAGACATGGACAAGACCAACGAAATCCGCGGGCTGATGATCACCGTCACCAACGGCCGCGTGTTGCTGCCGAATGCGAACGTCACCGAAATCATCACGTATTCGACGCCGGAGCCGATCGACAACGCGCCGGCATGGCTGCTTGGGCGGACCCGCTGGCGCGGTTGGCGGGTGCCGCTGATCTCGTTCTCGATGCTGACCGGCCTGGCGCCGAAAGAAGGCGGCGTGAACGCCAAGGTCACGGTCCTGAAGGCGCTGGGCGGCAATCCGAAGATGCCGTTTCTGGCCATGGTCGCGCAAGGCTTCCCGCGCCTGACCACGATTTCGACCGAAACCCTGATCACCACCGGCGAAGACGACCCGCACCCGGCCGGCATCGCGCACACGGTGATGATCCGCGATGATCAGGCCATCGTGCCCGATCTGGTCGGCATCGAACGACTGATCAGCGACGCGATTGCGGCCTGATCAGTCGTACCTGCGGGTGCGAACCGGATGCACAACAATGGCGTGGCTCAATCGACGTAGCCGGCCACCATCACGCGTTTTCCGTGCAGCAACTGCTCGTAGCCGTCGGCCGGCACGGGCAAGACTTCGACGCGGCTGAAGCCGATCTTGCGCATGATCCAGCACAGGGCTTCCGTGCTCGGCACCAGGCAGATGCCGGTGGTGCTGGCCTCGGGGCCATGGGTATCGTCGATTTCGTCGATGATGCCGAAAGAGCCCTGCAGCGCGCGCACGAATTTGTAGCTGCCGTAGTCGACCATGCCGCTCATGTTCGGCACCACCTGGGTCTCGACCAGGCAGACGTGGCGCGTCAACGCGCGCGCCACGCGCAATGCGCCGACCGGATTTTCCAGGTGATAGATCAAGCCCAGGCACAGGCAGACGTCGAACTGGCCGATCGCCGCCGTGTCGAGCGCATGCACGTCCGATTGCAGCAGGCGCATCTGCATCAGCGACAGCGCGTCCCGGATCAAGGTCGCGTCGGCGATGTGTTCGCTGCGCGCGTCCACCGACAACACGTCGCGAAACCCGAGTTGCGCCAGCTGCACCGAGAACCAGCCCTGATGACAGGCCAGGTCGACGGCGTCGCGTTGCGCGAAATCGTTGCCGAAGCGTGCGCGCAACGCCGCATCGAGCATCGCCGAGCGGGTGTGATGGATGCCGTCCAGCCAGCCGCCGTCGTAACTCGGCGTGGTTGCGCCGCTCGGAAGCCGGAACGGATAGAACCACGGGCGCGACAACGCGCGCGTTTCGAGATCTGAGGTCATTGCATCATCCCTGATTGACGGGCGCGAAGTCGCGGCGTGCGCTCGCGATGGTGACGGTGAATCCGGCGATCACGTCGATCAGGCACATGGCCGTGATCGCGAAGAATGCGGCGTGCGCGAATTTCGGGGCGATCAGCAGTTCCACCAGCGCAATGATGAACACGACCAGCGACAAGGCATGGTCGAGCACGCTCATCGAACTGGTGCGTGTGGCCTTGAAGATCTCGACATAGAGCAGGGCCAGGCCGAGCAGGATCAGCGCATCGCCGGTGTCGAAGGCGACCGTGCCGCCCGAGGGCAGCGGCAGCGCGAACAGTGGTTCGGCGAAGCCGGTCTGGGCGCCGAACGCGACCAGATTCGCCAGCAACAGCACGATGGACAACAGGGGAATGGCCGACAGCATGGCGCGCCCTCGCATGATGGGCGCGCATTGTGCCAGAGGCCGGGCGCCTTACGCGCTGAGGCGGCGGTTGCGCGGCAGATGGCTCATCAGGAAGTCCATCTGGTCGGAGAGAATGCTGCGATTCGACAGGATCAGGTGTTCGACCCAACTCGGGCGATACGGGATCGCCAGCAGCGGCATGTTCGCCTGCTGCGGGGTACGCCCGCCCTTGCGGACATTGCAGGGCAGGCAGGCACTCACGACGTTTTCCCAGTGGTCGCGACCGCCGCGCGAGGTCGGCACCACATGGTCGCGGGTGAGCTGCGGGCGACTGAAATGCTGGCCGCAGTACATGCAGAGATGACGGTCGCGCGCGAACAGCGCGGCATTGGTCAGCGCCGGCGCCGGTTCCAGCATGTTCGGACGGGCGTGGCCACGGCTCGCGACGATCGGGTGCAGGGCCACCGTGCTCTGTTCCCAGGTCAGGCGGCTGGTCCCGCCACGCACGACCAAGCAGGGTTCGCCGATGGTCCATGCGACCGCACCGCGCACGTACAGGCAGGTCGCGTCCTGCCAGCTCATCCAGTCGAGGATGCGCCCGTTCGAATCGAGCGACAGCACCCGCGTCGAATTCAGATCGGCCTTCTGTGCAACCTGCAACAGCATTCCGTCCTCCAGCGCCAGTTGAACCTTCCGCTGGCACCCGAGCATAACCGAAAGCCGTGATGCTGCTGCAACGCCATCAAACCGCCGCAGGCAGGAAGCCGAGATGGTGCGAGCCGGTGCCGTTTTGCGAGATGTCGGTGAAGCGGGTGACGTTCGGGAAGACGAGGCCGCGGCCGCCGGCGTCGTCGGGGAGGCCGTACCAGCGTGCCAGGGTCCAGGCGTATTGGTCGACGCTGGTGGTCGGAATAATCTGGCCCCAGCCGGCGTCGTCCGGATTCGAATTGCTGGTCGCGAGGCTCGGGAATCGGCCGTAGAAGCGACCGCCATTCACGGCGCCGCCGATCACCAGCTGATGTCCGCCCCAGCCATGGTCGGTGCCGTCGCCGTTGTTGGTCAGGGTGCGCCCGAATTCGCTGGCAGTGAAGGTCGTCACCTGATTGGCGATGCCCATCTGCTGCGTCGCCTGATAGAACTTGGTCAGTCCATTCGCGATGGCGGCGAGCAGGCCGGGGTGATCGGTGGCCTGGTTGTCGTGGGTGTCGAAGCCGCCGAAGCCGACGAAGAAGATCTGGCGCGTCATGTTCAGCGTGTCGCGCGCCGAAATCAGACGCGCGACCATCTTCAGCTGCCGCGTCAGGTAGTCGTCGATGGTGTTGTCGGCGCCGAAGATCGCGTCGAACGTGGTTTCGCTCGGCTGCAGAGCCGAGATCACCTGTTCGTAGTTCGAGACCGTGCGCTTGAAGCCGGTGGCATAGGTGCGCTCCAGCGGATTGCCGAGCGGACCGTTGAGCAACTGGTACAGCGCGTTGCGACGCGCGGTCGGCTGGCTCCAGGTCGGGTCGATGTTGTCGATGCGGTCCACGCCCCAGGGACTGACGAAATACGGCACCACGTCTTCGGCGGTCTGGTAGACGTTGTCGCCGTCGGTCGAGATCGTCATCGCCAGGTTCTGGTTCGGATTGCTGATGCCGAAACGATCGGCCAGCAGGCCGCCCCAGCCGATGCGGTCGAAGCTGTTCGCCGTCGGCGTCTGCCACCAGGCCGATTGGTCGTCGTGCGAATACAGTTGCGGCGGCAACTGCACCGATTCGTTCTGGTACTGCGTTTTCGTGGTCGGGTACAGCAGCGGCCCGGTATTGGCCACGATGGCGACACGGCTGTTCGCCTGGTTGAACAGGTTGGCCAGTGCGGTGATGGCGGCATGGGGTGCCGCGGCGGTGCCGGTTTCGACGCCGGGGTGCAGGCCGTAGGCCGCGCCGCTGGCGGTGGGATTCAGGGCCACCAGTTCGCTCCGCGGCACCGCGATCGAGCCGCGCGTCGCCGCATACGTGGCATGCGCCGATGCGTCGCGCGGCACGATGAAGTTGAAGCTGTCGTTGCCACCGTACAGGAACACGCAGACAAGGGCGCGGTAGTCGTTGCCGAGCAGGCTGCGCTGCGCCTTCGAATACATGGTCGCTGCATGCGCCAGCGAAAAGCGGCTGGAGAGTGCGCCGAAGCCGGCGGTCGAGGCGGCGAGGCAGAGCGATTTCTTGAGCAGGTCGCGACGATTCATGGCTGCCTCACTTCTCGATGACGTATTCGGGGGACACCATGATCATCCACAACGCTTCCCAGACCCGGCGCGAGCCGTTTTCGTCGTTGGCGGGAATCGTCAGCAGATAGGTGCGCAGCGTCGACTTCATGTGCGAGCTCATCGAGCCCGACATCAGCAGCAGGTTCAGGCGTTCGATCAGCGCATCCAGCGTTGCGTTGTTGGCCGCAAGCAGTCGCTCGGTCTCGATGTCGATCTTGGTCGAGTCGGCATCGATCCAGGGCGACGGATTGCCGACATAGTTCCAGACCAGCCAGTCCATCACGTTGCTGAAATTGGTCACGTAACCGTCGGTCTGGATCTGGAACTCCGGCGCGACCCAGCCGCCGGCCGCGATCTCGCCGGCCGGCTTGTAGTCGGGCAGGAAGAAGTTGAACACGGTGCGCGAATGCAGCGGCGACTGCGGGATGTATTGGCCCGGGTACCAGATGTACCAGTCGTTGTAGCGATTCGAGGTATCGGTCGCATCGAAGGCGCGCCACAGCTGGGTCATGCGCAGCAGCGGTTCGCGCAGCTTGCCGCGCGGCGCGGTGCCGGTCGGCGCGCCGCGTGCTTCCGCGTCGGTGAGGATGGCGCGGATCACCGCTTTCATGTCGCCGCGAACGCCTTGGCCGTTGTTGTTGAACGCCGCAGCCACGCGACCGACATAGCTCGGGCTCGGGTTGCTTGTCACCAGACGCTGGATCAGCTGCTTGCCGACGAACGGCCCGACGTTGGGATGGTTGAAGACGTTGTCGAGTGCGGTTTCCAGATCCTGTTGCGCCGTGACGCCGCTGTTCAGCGCCGTCGGTTCCGACCGTCCGGCCAGAAGTCCGTTCGGCAAGGCCACACCCGGGTAGCTGAGCAATTGCTTGCTCTCGGGATAGGCGTGCCAGACCCGGTAGACGTTGTCCCACCACGGCCCTTCGGGCGCGTTCATCTGCTGGGTCCAGCGTTCCGGGTGTTCCCAGGCGCTGCAGTATTCGAACTCGCGGACAGTGCAACCATTGAAGGTGAAACCGGTGAACACATGCGCGAAGCCGCGGATGGTGTCCTGGTTGTAGGTCGGAATGGTCTGGAACCCGGGCAGGTTCGGGTCGTCCATCTCGGTGCCGTTCGGGTTCAGGCGCACCAGCCCGACCGAGAACAGCTGCATGATCTCGCGCGCATAGTTCTCGTCGGGACGGATGTTGTTGGCCACATCAGGCTTGCGATTGCCGAGCATCGACAGGTAGCTGCCCATGATCGGACTCAGCGTCACCTGCTCCAGCAATTCGCGATAGTTGCCGAAGCCGTGTTCGCCGAGCAGGTCGTAGTAGTGGGCGAGCGCATACGGTTCGCCGCCCAGGCCGCCGCCCTGATCGGAGACGACGAGGATCTCGCTGAGCGCGAACGCGACGCGTTGTCGCAGCTGATCGGGGGCGTGCAGGGCGCGTTCGAAGAACACCTCGTTGCGCGTGTTCTGGCCGACGTTGTTCGCCTCCGGATCCTGCGGGTCATCAGGCAGGGCTGCGATGGCGTCGAGGTAGGGGCGGTGGCGCGAGAACGGGATCGCGAACTGCGCGTTCAGCCATGCATCGATGCCGATGACGTTGAGCTGGTCGAACTCCGCCATCGTCGGGCCGAAGGTCGATTGCGTCAGGAACCGCATGGCGTCCTGATCCGTTCCGGGGCCGCCCGGCGGCGGCTCGAAGCTGCCGGAAAAAATGACGGTCTGGGCGCTGGCCTGGCCAGCCAGACCGAGCACGAGTACCGCGGCGAGACGATGCATGCGTGACATGGGTATCCCCGATTGGTGTCACGAAATGTAGCAACGACCATGCCGGGCGCTTGTGCGCTGCCCGGCAGTTTTCGAATTGGGCGTGGCCGAGGCGTGCTGCAGGTCTCAGAAGTAGCTGCGGATGCCGAAGCGCAGGTTGCGGCCGGGCAGGGGCGCGTTGTCCTTCAGGAACGAGGTGTGCACGTGCGCCTCCTGATTGGTGAGGTTGTTGCCGTCGACGAAGGCTTCCCATTCGGTCTCGCCGCTCTGGAACGCGTACGACACGTGCGCATTGACCAGCGTGTAGCCGGGCGTCGGTGTCTCGAGTTCGGCGACATCGTTCTGGGCGTTGTAGCGAATGGCGCCGAGGCGCGCATGCCAGGCGCCGTATTGCCATTCCAGACCGGCGCCATGGCGAGCCGGCGCGATGCGCGGCAGGTTAGCGCCATCGTTGAACTCGGCGTTCACGCCGTCGGTGAACAGGCGCAGGTCGAAGCGTCCGGCGTCGTTGTCGGCGAGCAGCGCCTTCGCCTCGATCTCGTAACCGGTGAACACGGCATCGGCCTGCGACCATTGCCGCACCGGCAGATCGTCTTCGCTGGCGCCGGTCGCGGCGAGGTAGATGAAGTCGCTGAAGTCGTTTCGGTACACCTGAGCCTTCGCTTCGACGCGTTCGCCGCGATAGCGCAGACCGGTTTCGAACTGCTGCGCGGTTTCGGTGTCGAGCGTGGCGTCGCCGACTTCGAACGACTGCGTCGCGATGTGGGCGCCATACGAGAACAGTTCCTCGGCGGTCGGCGCGCGCTCGGCGCGGTCGATGCTGAGCGACCATTGCCATTGCGCGTTGATGTCGTACAGACCGGCCAGCGACAAGGACATGGCGTCGTGATCGGCGCGCACCAGGTCGGTCTCGACATCCTGCCGGTCGTGGCGCAGTCCGGCCTCGACCGACCACGGTCCGAATTGCGCCCGTTCGATCAGGAACAGCCCGAGATCGTCGGTCCGGTTCGATGGCACGAAGGCCTCCGCGCCGATGGCGCTGAGGTCGCGCTGGCTGGCCTGCACGCCGGCCGCGCCGGTCCAGACGCCGATCGGTTTCAGATTCAGTTCGAGCCGCGCCTCGTAGGCCTCGTTCTCGAAACGCGTGCCGACCTCGTCGCCTTCCAGTTCCACATGTTCGTAGTCGTTGCGGGTGAACTTGAACACGGTTTTCTCGACACCGCGAATCGGGCCGTCGACACCGGCCTTGAGATCGATGCGCGACTGGTTCATGTCGACGCGCACCGCCTCCGCTTCGGCATCGTGCGCTTCGCCGTCGGCGTGGACATGCGCGGCACCGGGAATGCCGTACAGGTTGTTGTAGCCGGACAGCGCCAGCCCGACGAAGCCGTTGCCGCCATCGGCAAACGCCACGCCGCCGATGGCGCCGCCGCTGGTTTCGATGGCCGAGTTCCCGATTTCGCCGTTTTCGGTGCCCGGCGCTTCGACATTGTCGGCGTCGCGCTTGAAGGCATCGGCGTGGAGGGCGAACTGGCCGGCCGTGGCTCGCGTCGTAGAACAACGTCGACGGGCCTTTCAGCACCTCGATCTGTTCGGCAACGAAAGGTTCGATGGTGAGGGCGTGGTCGACGCTGACGGTCGAGGCATCGAGTGCGCCGGTGCCGCCCGACAACACCTGCACGCGTGCGCCGTCCTGGCCGCGGATGACCGGTCGGCCCACGCCCGGCCCGAAGTACGACGACTGCACGCCGGCTTCCTCGGACACGGTTTCGCCGATGGTGCCGCGCCGACGATCCTCGAGTTCGCCGCCCGCCAGCACCAGCGCCGGTTTCGCGGCTTCGGCGCTGGATGTGCCGAGCGGATTCGCGGTCACTTCGATCTCGTCCATGCGTTTCTCGTGCCCGCGCCCCTTGTGCGGTTTCGACTCGTCGGCCGCCGCCAGCATCGGCAGCAGCGCGAGGGCAATGGCGAGGCTGAGCGGGTGAACGGATGAACGCGTCATGGGGACTCCGGAGATGAGTTGGACAAATCACGTTATAAAGTTACACTGCGCATCGTCAAGTCCCGTGGGACGATCCGTGTGATGTCTGCCGAAACCCTTGCCCGATCCGATCCGTCGGAATCCAAATCGCCCCAGTCCGATCCGTCGCGATCGCGGCGCTGGCATCGCCGCCTGGATTGGCTCAGCGCCTGGGCAGCCTTCGTATGCGCCCTGCATTGCGCGGCCTTGCCGGTCGTGTTCGCGCTGGCCCCGCTGGCCGGCGCGCACTGGCTGGCGTCGCATGTGTTCGACCAATGGGCGGTGGTGATCGCACTGCTGTTCGGTGCGGCGGTGATCGGTGCCGCGTATTGCACGCATCGATGGCGCAAGGTGCTGGCGATGTTCATCGCCTCGACGGCACTGATGCTGGCCGGCGCCTTCGGTTGGCATGACCCCGCCTGGCTGCACGCATTGCTGTTGAGCAGCGGCGGGCTGTTGCTCGCGATGACGCATGTCGTGAACCGTCGCAGCGCCATGCGCCATGGCTGCACGCGCAACCTGTGGATGCGTCTGCTCGGCCTGGATTGACCGGCTCGGATTGCGCCCGGGCCGTTCATTTGTGGCGGATTCGCTGCTAGCCTTCGCGGCCAAACTCACCAGGAGCAAAGACAATGGGCAAGGGCGACCGCAAGACCAAGAAGGGCAAGATCTTCGTGAAGAGCTACGGCAACGTGCGCCCGCACTCCGAAGCCGCCAAGTCGGCTGCGCCGGCCGCGAAGAAGGCCGCGACCCCGGCCGCCAAGCCGGCTGCGAAGAAGGCTGCGCCGGCCAAGAAGAAGGCTGCTGCCGCGAACTGATCGCCGCGCAAGTCGCTTCACGAAAACCCCCGCGCTGTCGGGGGTTTTTCATTTCCGGATTCAGTACAGCCGTTCGCCGCCCGCGAACAATGCGCTCGGCCCCGGGCCGCCGATCCAGTAGCAGAGCTCGGCCGGCGAACCGACCTCCCAGACCGCGAGGTCGGCGTCATGGCCGGGCACAAGCCGGCCCTTGCGGCCCGACAGGCCCAACGCCTTCGCGGCATGTACGGTGGCGCCGCGGATCGCTTCCGCAGGCGTCAATCGGAACAGCGTGCAGGCCTGATTCATCGCCAGCCGCAGCGACAGCATCGGCGACGTGCCCGGGTTCAGGTCGCTCGCCACCGCCATCGCCACGCCGGCAGCCCGGAAGGCGTCGATCGGCGGCAGTCGGGTTTCGCGCAGGCAGTAGAACGCCGCCGGCAGCAGCATCGCCACCGTGCCGGACGCCGCCATGCGCGCCACGGCGGCCTCGTTCGTGTACTCCAGATGGTCGGCCGACAACCCCGCGTATTCGGCCGCGATGGCGGCGCCGTCGAGGTCGCTCAACTGGTCGGCATGCAGTTTCACCGGCAGGCCCAGCGCACGCGCGGCATCGAACAGGCGGCGGGTTTCGGCCGGCGTGAAGGCGATGCCTTCGCAGAACGCATCGACGGCATCGACCAGACCTTCGGCGTGCAGCGTCGGCAACCAGTCGGTGCAGACGGCGTCGATGAAATCGGCACGCCGGTCGGCGAATTCCTGCGGCAATGCGTGCAGGGCCAGATACGTGAGTTTCACCGCGATGCCGAGTGCCGAGCCGATGCGTCGGGCCACGCGCAGTTGCCGGCGTTCGGCGTCGAGGTCGAGGCCATAACCCGACTTGATCTCCAGCGTCGTCACGCCGTCGCGCAGCAATGCGCGCGCTCGCGGCAGCGACATCGCGAACAATTCGTCCTCGCTGGCCGCCCGTGTGGCGCGCACGGTGCTGAGGATGCCGCCGCCGGCCTGCGCGATCTCGGCATAGGTGGCGCCGTTCAAGCGCATCTCGAATTCATGGGCGCGATGCCCGGCGAACACGAGGTGCGTGTGTGCGTCGATCAGCCCGGGCGTGACCAGCGCACCGCCCAGCAGTTCGACGCGTTCCGCCATCGTGTCCGGTGCGAAGGGCAGGTCGGCGCGGCGCCCGGCATAGACGATCTGGTGTCCGGCGATGCCGATGGCCGCGTCCTCGATCAGCCCATAACCCTGGTCGCCGGCCAGCGTCATTGCACGCGCGTCGAGCAACAGGCGGTCCCAGCGGGTCTTTCCGGTCTTCATCGCGTGTGGCTGCGTTCGGGCGGGCCAGTGTAGCCGCTACGATGCGTGCTTCGCCCCGCACGATGCCTCGCCACAATGACCGAATTCACATTGCCCGGACTGGTCAACGCCCATTCGCATGCCTTCCAGCGTGCGATGGCCGGACTGGCCGAACACCAGACCGATCCTGCCGACAGCTTCTGGACCTGGCGCGAGCAGATGTATCGCTACGCCGGTTTGATCGAGCCGGACGACCTTCAGGCGATTGCGGCGCAGTTGTACGTCGAGATGCTGAAGTCGGGTTGCACCGCGGTCTGCGAATTCCACTACCTGCATCACCAGCGCGATGGGCGGCCGCATGCCGATGCCGCGGCGATGTCGCGGGCCTTGATTGCGGCCGCCGAAGAAACCGGCATCGACCTCTGCCTGTTGCCGGTGCTGTACATGCAGGGCGGTTTCGACGGACGCGCGCTGAGTGCGCGCCAGCAGCGCTTCGGGCACGACGTCGATGCGTTCCTGCGATTGGTCGAGACCCTGCGGCGCGACGAATCCGCCGCGCTCCAGGTCGGCATCGCATTGCATTCGTTGCGCGCGGTGCCGCCGGAGGCGATGCAGTCCGTGCTTGCGGCCGAAGCGGAGGCCGACCGCCCGATCCACATCCACATTGCCGAGCAGCAGGCCGAAGTCGACGAATGTCTGGCCCTGCGCGGCACGCGACCGGTGGCGTGGCTGCTGGATCATGCCGCCGTGAACGCGCGCTGGACGCTGGTGCACGCGACCCATCCGAGCCCGCCGGAAGTGCAGGCGATGGCCGATGCCGATGCAACGGTTTGCCTGTGTCCGACCACCGAAGCCAATCTCGGCGACGGGCTGTTCCCGCTGCCCGAATACATCGCCGCGAATGGACGCTTCAGCATCGGCTCGGACAGCCACATCTCGGTGTCGCCGGTGGAAGAACTGCGCCTGCTCGAATACGGACAGCGCCTGCGTCTGCAACGACGTTGCGTCGCGGTCGGTGCCGAAGAGAAATCCGTCGGACGCTTCCTGTTCGATCAGGCGCTCGCGGGCGGCCATCGTTCGGTCGGCGCGCGCATCGCGGCGAACGCGTCGCGCATCACGCTTGATGCCGCGCACCCGCTGCTCGCGGCGCGCAGCGAACGCGAAGTCCTCGACACCTGGATCTTCTCGGGCAACGCGCCGCTGGTGCGCGACGTGTCGGTGCGTGGCCGCGATGTCGTGCGCGATGGCCGTCACTTCGACGAGGAACGCATCGCGCGGCGCTACGTCGACACCGTTCAGCGCCTCGCGCGCAGCTGAAATTCGTGCGGGACGTGTCGCGCTTCCAGATCGAGCAGGAAGCGCTTGGTCTCGATACCGCCGCCGAAGCCGGTCATCGAACCGTTCGCGCCGATGACGCGATGGCAGGGAATGAGGATGGGCAGCGGATTGCGGCCGTTCGCGAGACCGACCGCGCGCACGCCTCTGGGGTTGCCGATCGCCAGCGCCTGGTCGCGATAGCTGCGGGTTTGGCCGTAGGGGATGGTGCGCAGCGCGGTCCAGACCGACTCCAGCGCCAGGTCGAAGTCCCGCAGTTCGCCCGCGAAGTAGGCGGCCAGTTGCGCGCGCACGTCGCTGAAAGGCCTGGCGCTGCGCTGCCAGCCTTCACGTGCAGGCTCGTGGCGGTTCCGCGGGAACAGCAGCCAGCGCAGGCCGGTGTCGTCCGCCGCGGCGGTCAGGCTGCCGATCGGGCTGTCGATGGTGTCGAACCAAATGCTGTTCATGCCGATGTGTTTCCTCGTTCGCCGGATTCGGTCCACAGATGGAGGACGACGTAGCTGCGCCACGGTCGCCAGGCTTCCGCCATGTCGCGTTCGATGCGTGGTGTCGGATTGCCGAGGGCGCGGCGCACGATGAGGTCGCCGAACGGAAAGGCATCCGGATGTCCGAGCGCGCGCATCGCGATGTAGTGTGCGGTCCACGGCCCGATGCCGGGCAGTGCGACCAGTGTGTCCACAAAGGCATCGAGCGACTGGCCGGCGCGGAAATGCACGCGACCGTCGACGACCGCAGCAGCCAGCGCGCGAATGGTTTGCGCACGTGCCTGCGTCAGGCCGATGCCGGCGAGATCGCGATCCAGCAGTTCGGCGGCTCGCGGGAAGCGGCCGTCGTCGCCGATCAATCGGGTCAGCAAGGTGCGTGTCGCGGCGACGCTGATGCGTTGTCCGACGACGGCCCGTACAGCAGTTTCCCAGGCATCGAAGCCGACGGGTACGCGCAACCCGGGCCGTGTCGCGAGGCCGTGTTTCAGTCGCTGATCCAGAGACAACACCGACGCGATCGCCTGTGGATCGGCATCGAGGTCGAACATGCGTCGCACGCGCTGCGCCAGTGCGGGAATGGCCTTCGTGGGGACCGATTCGAGGTGCAGGTTCAGTGCGTCGCGCGAGCTGTCCCGCGACACCCGCAGCAGGGCGTTGGGCCCATGTTCGGGCAGCGCGCGCTCATAGGCGTCCGCGTCGACACGTTCGATGCCCGGCAGTGCACGGACACCCAGGAAACCGAGCACGCGCGGCCAGTCGTAGGGCGGTCGATAGGCGAGTCGCAGTGTCTGGGTCTCGCCGACGGGTGCATCGTCGTCGCCAGCCTTGCGCAGGCGGGTCGGACTCATGCCCGTCGCTGCGAGAAAAGCCTGGTTGAACCGGCGCAGGCTGGCGTAACCCGACGCGAAGGCGATGTCGATCACCGGCAGCCGCGTTTCCGTCAGCAATTGCTTGGCGATGTGCAATCGATGGGTTGCTGCCGCGGCTTGCGGCGTGACGCCGTAACGGGTCAGAAACAGGCGTCGCAGCTGGCGTTCGCCGATCGCGAATTCGTCGGCGAGGCCCGCAGCATCCTGTTCGTCGAGCGCGCCTTCATGGATGCGCGCGAGCACGCGGTCGGCGAGCTGGTCGCGGGCGCGGCCGTCGCGGTCGTCCGGCGACAGTTCCGGGCGACAGCGCAGGCAGGGCCGAAATCCGGCCGCGGCTGCGGCTGCGGCCGTGGCGTAGTAGCGGATGTTCTCGCGCTTCGCGGCGGGGGCCGGGCAGATCGGGCGGCAGTAAATGCGCGTGGTGCGGACGGCGATGTAGAACAGGCCGTCGAAGCGGGCATCGCGCGCCTGGCGGGCGCGGTCGAAGCGGTCGATGTCGGCAGAAGAGAGGCCATCCATGGCCGGCACAGTAGCAGTGTGGGGATCACTCGACTGGCATGATTTGGACAAGGCTGTCCGACGCGACAGCCGTGCCCTTGCGTTGCAAGGTCGCGGCGTGAACGACCCTACGGCGATCAGGATGCAGCACGCAGAAGTGCGGTTGGAGTGACCTTCGGCGCAGCGTCGTTGCCGATGCTGTGCTTGGTGGATGCAGACCATGTCGCGATCGTCGAAAGCACGACATAGACGGCGAGGAAGACGAGTCGCTGGTGCTGAGCGCGGGTCGAGCGGCGGTAGTTCATGGCGGGCCTCCTGGCAGTGGATGCACATGGATTGCAACCGGCGTGCCAAGCGATGAAACCGCATTCCCATGCGGTTTTCATCGCCGATTCGTCATCGTGACGAATGTCCGCGGACAGGCTGCCGTCCGGACGTGGACAGCGCGAACACTCAGTGCGACGGCGGCTGCCGGTCGCGGTGCCGGTTTTGCCATTTCACCGTGAGGATGGTCATCGACAGCGCCAGCGTGATCACGTTCGCCCAGATCATCGGGCGCGAATCGATCAGTACGCCGTAGGCCAGCCACAACGCGATGCCGATGTTGAACACGACGTACATCGCCATCGAAATGCTGCGCGTGTCGCGGGTGCGTACCGTCATCCAGGCCTGCGGCACGAAGGCGCCGGTGGTGAGAAGGGCGGCGAGGAAACCGATCTGTTCGGGTGGCATGGGTTCACTCGAATCCGTTGCGGAACAGGCGGTTCACCGGAACCGCCGCTGCACGACTGATTTTGTCGAAACCGGTGTTCGGGCCGCCCAAGTTGATCAGCGGCGCGACATTGCCGGTATCACCCGCGTAGAACGCGAGCACACGATTGCTGGCAGCGGTGTTCGAATAGATGGACACCAGCAGTCGATGTGTCGATGGATCATACGACAGGCCGTAGGGAAGGTCCGTTGCGGAAACGTCGAGTTGCGCGGTGCCGCCTTCAATCGTGCGCAGCGGGGCAGCGTCGCCATTGTCGTTCGCGTGGAACACGACCACGCGGACATGCCTGATGCTCGCGTTGACCGGATCGATATTGCTCGTCAGCACGAATAGCTGCCGCGTGACCGGATCGAAGGCAAGGTACGGCGAACCGGCGCCGATGCGGCTCGTCGGTCCCTTGATGACGCGCGATGGCGCGACATCGCCGTTTGCGGTGCGCGGGAATATGAGCACTTTGCCGGCGTACGGGGCGACGCTGTCGCTGTCGCCGATGAACATCAAGTCGTTGTTCGGGTCGAGCGCCACCGCAACCGGGATATTGCCTTGCGTCGCCGTGTTGCCGCCCCAACCCAGCCGCCGCAATGGTGCGGTGGCGCCGATGTCGGTCCGCGCCCATGTACACGGGAAGCAGCCACTGCCGGCGACGACGAGTTCGTCGTGCATGGTGTCGACGGCCAAGGCGCGTGGCTGGCCGTAGTTGGAGACGTCCAGCACGCGCGTCGGCGCGCTGTCTCCTTCGGCATCGGCTGGAAACATGCGCACGGCGCGACCGCTGAAGTCGCCGACATAGAGCATGTCTTCAGTCGGTTCGTAGGTCAGAGATACCGGAACGACCAACTGCGTATTCGCGCCGCTCAGGATCCGAGATGGCGCCACATTGCCGTTCAGCGCTTGCGAGAAACCGCGCACGCTGGGGTTGGCGCTCGGGACCATCACGTCGAACGGAGCCGAGCCGGCAGGCGGCACGATGGTGAACACAATGGTGTCGGAGGTGCTGGCGCCGTCGTCGTCGCTGACGTTGAGGGAGATGCTGGCGCCGCGCCCTGCCAGCGTCGGCGTGCCGCTGATGAGGCCGGTGTTGGAATTGAGGCTCAGCCCGCCGGGCAGGGCGCCGGCGACGATGTCGTAGGACTGGATTGGATCGGCATTGGTCGTGCTCACGTAGTTCGCCAGATCCAGCGAAAAGGCGACGCCCGCTGTGCCATTCTGGTTCGGCACGTCATTGAGTACCGGCGGTACCTGCGGCGGAGGCACATATTCGTCGATGAATCGACCGAAAGCGATCGGGCCGTTGCCCACGCTGCGCGTGACTACGGTGTTGTTCACGACATTGCGGATGCCGACGTTGTTGCTGAGGTAGTTGGCCACGTAGACGCGGGTATCGTCGGCGCTGACGTCGATGCCCCAGGGGCCGTTGCCACCGGTGTTGACATGATTGACCACGGTATTGCTGGCCGTATCGATGACGCCGATCTGGTTGCTCATGTACTCGGCCACATAGGCTCGCGTGCCGGCATGGTTGACGACGATGCCGCGCGGGTCGGGACCGACCGATATGTTCGCCAGCACCATGTTGACGTTGAGGTCAATGTTGATGGCAGCCACCGTGGCGCTGCTGAAGACGCAAACATACAGGCGCGTTCCGTCAGGCGAAACGGCAAGGCCGGTGGGGTCGCGACCACTGAGGCCAATCGGCGACATTAGGGCGTTTGTGGTCGTATTGAGCACGGCCACGCGCGCCGTGAATCCGTCGTCGTAGCCGACATACACCCGGCTGCCGTCGGGTTTGACGGCCACGCCGGTCGGATTGGCGACAGGCACGGTTGCGATCACGAGTTGGGTGGTGGCGTTGACGACATAGAGGGCGTCGTTGTCCGTGCCAGTCACATAGATGCGTGTGCCGTCGGGACTGACCGCGACGCCGCCCAGTTGTCCCGAGGGCAGTGTCACCGTGCTGACGAAGCGCGTTGATTTGTTGACAACCGATAGCGTGCCGTTGTCGTGCGTAACGTACGCACGGGTTGCCGAAACCGCGACGGCGCGGGGCGACGGCTGGATTGAAACCGGTACGCCGGATACCAGATCGGTCGCCGTATCGATGACGCTGACGTTGTTGCTGGCGGAATTCGTGATCCAAGCCAGCGGATCGGCCGACGCCAGGCCGGACATCAGGGCGAAGGCGGGGCCGAGCAGGCCCCGAAAACGGCGAGCAACGAGATTCATTGGTGCGACTCCGTGGATGGTCCGGGCCTTTTACGCAAGACTGCCCGCAAAAACGTCATGCCTCGTGCGCCTCGGTGTGGATAATGGGCGACTTTCCGAGGGCGACCCATGAACACGTTTACCCGGCGCGACGACACGCGCGTCCTCCGCGCGCCGCGCGGCAACACGCTGACCTGCAAGAGCTGGCTGACCGAAGCCGCGTATCGCATGTTGCAGAACAACCTCGACCCCGAGGTCGCCGAGAACCCGGCCGAACTCGTGGTCTATGGCGGCATCGGACGCGCCGCGCGCAACTGGGAATCGTTCGATGTGATCCTTAAGACGCTGCGCGAACTGAACGACGACGAGACCCTGCTGATCCAGAGCGGCAAGCCCGTGGGCGTGTTCCCGAGCCATGCCGATGCACCGCGGGTGCTGCTCGCGAATTCGAACCTGGTGCCGGCCTGGGCGACCTGGGAACACTTCCACCAACTCGATCGCAAGGGCCTGATGATGTACGGCCAGATGACGGCCGGGTCGTGGATCTACATCGGGTCGCAGGGCATCGTCCAGGGCACCTACGAGACCTTCGTCGAGATGGGCCGCCAGCACTACGGCGGTTCGTTGCGCGGCAAGTGGATTCTCACCGCGGGCCTCGGCGGCATGGGCGGCGCGCAGCCGCTGGCCGCATCGCTCGCGGGTGCGTGTTCGCTCAACATCGAATGCCAGCAGAGCCGCATCGATTTCCGTCTGAAGACGCGTTACGTCGACGAACAGGCGACCGATCTCGACGATGCGCTCGCGCGGATCGCGAAATCCACCGCCGCGGGCGAAGCGAAGTCGATCGCGCTGCTCGGCAATGCCGCCGAGATCTTGCCCGAGATGGTGAGGCGCCGCGTGCGCCCGGACGCGGTGACCGACCAGACCAGCGCGCACGATCCGGTCAACGGTTACCTGCCGATCGGCTGGACCTGCGAACAGTGGTTCGAGCGTCGCGTGTCCGATCCGAATGGCACACGCGATGCCGCCAAGCGCTCGATGCGCGTGCACGTCGAGGCGATGCTCGCGTTCCAGCAGATGGGCGTGCCGACTTTCGACTACGGCAACAACATCCGCCAGATGGCCAAGGACGAAGGTTGCGCGAATGCCTTCGACTTCCCGGGCTTCGTGCCGGCCTACGTGCGCCCGCTGTTCTGTCGCGGCGTCGGTCCGTTCCGCTGGGTGGCGCTGTCGGGTGATCCCGAGGACATCTACAAGACCGACGCCAAGGTCAAGGAACTGATCCCGGACGATCCGCATCTGCACAACTGGCTCGACATGGCGCGCGAGCGCATCAGCTTCCAGGGCTTACCGGCGCGCATCTGCTGGGTCGGCCTCGGACTGTGTCACAAGCTCGGCCTCGCCTTCAACGAGATGGTGCGCAAGGGTGAACTGAAGGCGCCGATCGTGATCGGTCGCGATCACCTCGATTCAGGTTCGGTGTCCTCGCCGAACCGCGAAACCGAAGCGATGCGCGACGGTTCCGACGCCGTCTCCGACTGGCCGCTGCTGAACGCGATGCTCAACGTCGCCGGCGGCGCCACTTGGGTCTCGCTGCACCACGGCGGCGGCGTTGGCATGGGCTACTCGCAACACAGCGGCGTCGTCATCGTCGCCGACGGTAGTGACGCCGCCGATCGCCGCCTCGCCCGCGTCCTCTGGAACGACCCCGGCACCGGCGTCATGCGCCACGCCGACGCCGGCTACGAGATCGCGCAGCGTTGCGCCGAGGAACAGGGGTTGAAGTTGCCGATGCTGTAAGGCGCGCACTGTCGAAATCGAAGCGCTGCGTTCGACCAGTCCGTGCGGCCTGCGGGCCGGACATCCCGTCCGGCCCACGCCGGCGTGCGAAAACAAGGAACAAGCGATGCCAATCGAACCGACGCAAGGCAAGGCGGAAGCGGCACGGGACGTGACGACGCAATCGACCTGGGCGGCGCTGCGCGATGCGATCCGCGGGACGAATGCGGATTACACGAAGATTCCGCTGCGCCGCGCGGTGTTCCTGCTGGCGGTGCCGATGGTGCTGGAGCTGGTGCTGGAGTCCACCTTCGCCGTCGTCGACATCTTCTTCGTCGCCAAGCTCGGGCCGTCGGCGGTGGCGACGGTCGGGCTGACCGAGAGTTATCTGTTCCTGCTGTATTCGGTGGCGATGGGCCTGGCGATGGCGGTGACGGCGCTCATCGCGCGGCGCATCGGCGAGGGCAAGCCGGATGAGGCGGCCGTGACGGCGGTGCAGGCGATGATCGTCGCGGTGCTGGCCTCGGTGCTGCCCGCCGTCGTCGGCATCGTCTACGCGCAGGACCTGCTGCGCCTGATGGGCGCGGACGCCTGGAGCATCGAACACGGCTATCGCTACACGCAATGGATGCTGGGTGGCAACGCGGTGATCATGCTGCTGTTCGTGATCAACGCCATCTTCCGCGGCGCCGGCGACGCCGCGATCGCGATGCGGGTGCTGTGGCTCGCGAATGGCTTGAACATCCTGCTCTGCCCGTTGCTGATCTTCGGCGCCGGGCCGATTCCCGCGCTCGGCATCGAAGGTGCGGCCATCGCGACGAACATCGGGCGCGGCGTCGGCGTGGTGTTCCAGCTCTGGGTGCTGTTCCGCGGCGGCCAGCACATCCGCGTGCTGCGCTCGCAACTGGTGTGGCGCGGCGAGGTGTTGTGGCATCTGGTGCGTACCTCGCTCGGCGGCGTCGGCCAGATGATCATCGGCATGACCGCGTGGATCTTCGTGATGCGGGTGCTGGCCACGCTCGGCAGCGAAGTGGTGGCTGGGGCCACGATCACGGTGCGCGTGATGATGTTCGTGATGATGCCGGCCTGGGGCATGTCGAACGCGGCCGCCACATTGGTCGGCCAGAATCTCGGCGCGCAACATCCGGAGCGTGCCGAAGCGGCGGTCTGGCAGATCGGTCGCTACAACATGGCTTATCTGGTGCTCGTGTCGGTGCTGTTCTTCGCATGGCCGCGGGAACTGATCGGCTTCTTCACCGACGATGCCAAGGTCATCGCCATCGGTTCGGAATGGCTGCGCATCCTGTCGTACTCGTTCTTCGTCTACGGCTGGTGGATGGTGACGGTGCAGGCCTTCAACGGCGCCGGCGACACGATGACGCCGACCTGGATCAACCTCGTGTTCTTCTGGCTGATCCAGATTCCGCTGGCCTGGTGGCTGGCCTTGCACCTCGACTGGGGCCATCGCGGCGTGTTCTGGGCGGTGTTCGTATCGGAAACCTCGGTCGGCGTGTTCACGCTGTGGCTGTTCACGCGGGGGCGCTGGAAGACGGTGCAGGTCTAGGTCGCGGGCGCCCGCATTCGCGCCGAATTTCGTCCGCTGGCGGTTGCTTCGCAGTCAGGAATGGGCGCGCAACCCCGATAGCATCGAGCTGCGTTTCCAGCGGTTCTTTCCGGGAGAGTGCGATGAAGCGGTGTCTTGCGGTCGTGTGGGTGCTGGCGTCGGGTTGGGTCTCGGCCGAAGCGGTGGTGGAAGCGGCGCGTCCGGCCCGGCCGGCGCAAGTCGCGATGGCGCGGCCGACGGTTCTGGCCAGCGATGCATTGAACGCCGCGCTGCTGGCCCTGAAGCAGAACGACTTCGCGGCGCTGCAGGAAGCCTTGGCCGAGGACAAGGACCTCGCCGAAATCGCTGCCGATTGGGATGCACGCGCCGATCAGGCGAGAGCCGACGCGATCGAACAGGATCCAGAGGCGTTGTCCGGTGTCGAAGGCGTGCAGGACACCTGGAACAAGCTGCTCAGCGACGAGGGCGTCGACGCCCTCGTTGCGGAATGGCAGCCCGCACTGGCAGATACCGCGTCGAAGCGGGTCATGGAATTCAACCTCGGTTTTGCCGCCCTGCTCACCGGCATCGCCAGCGACCGGAAACTGACTGCCGACCAGGTCCAGCAGCTGACCCGGCTGATGTATGCGGTGCAGGACTGGACCGGGCGCGTCGACTTCGCCGACGAAACGCGACTCCGCCAGGCGGCGACCGCGATCGCGCAACTCGCGCGCGGGACTCGGCTCAAGCGTTTCGATGAGGTCGAAACCCTGCGTTTCGAGGAAGCGGCCATTCATGGCGACGAACTCATCCGCACCGTCAAGCGCGTGCTGGCTGCGTACGACGTCGATGCCGATGCCATCCTCAACAGCGTGCGCATCGAGGAGCACGACGCCGTCGGCGACCGCGCCGTGTTGCGCATGCAGGTCCGCGTGTTTGGCGTCGCGCTGACGCACGAACAGCCGATGCGGTATTTCGAAGGTCAGTGGATGGATGCCGACAGTGCTGCAGTCAGGGAGCGCTGGGCGGTCGAAGCCGACGCGGACTCCACCAGCGACGCGCCAGCGGCGGTGGTGCAATGAAGCGCGGGTCGCGCATGTGGGTGCTGGTCGCCCTGGTCGGCGCCCTCTCTGTGGCGCAGGCATTGACGCCGCTGCCGCCGGACAGGGATCGCATCGCGAACGCCTTGAACAGCGTCCATGTCTGGGCGCTGAAGCATCCGGGTTCCGGTCTGGAAGCGGATCGCGGGCTGCTCGACCGGTTCCTCGCGCCCTCCCTGGTCGCGGCCTTCGAACAGGCGAAGGCCGCCGAGGCGGACTACGTCAAGGCCACGGCGCCGGGAGAGAAGCCGGAATTCCTCGAAGGCGATCTGATCGTCGGCAGCGTCGAGGGGGCGACCGAAGTCATGTTCGGCGAACCGCGCATCGATGGCACGCACGCACAGGTCGAGGTCACCGCGATCCATATCGACGAGCGCTTTCCGAAGGCCTCGCGCAACCGCGTGGTGGTCTGGACGAATGTCGTCGAATTCGAGCTGGCCGACAACGCCTGGCGCATGTCCGACGTGCTGTATCGCGGCGACTCGAAACAGCGCCTGAGCACGACCTTGCGCGACTACGCGGAAGGTCGCTGATCTGTCCGTTCCGCCACTTGACGCGAACCGGCGCTGGCGCGACAACGGCGGTCCCCACGGAGGAGCACACCCATGATTGCCTACACCCTGGTCGGCACCAACGACCTGCCGCGCGCCGTCGCGTTTTTCGAAGCCTTGTTCGCGGAATTCAATGCCAAACACGTCTGGGAAGGCGAGACCGGCACGGCGTGGTCGAACGGCGAGCACAATCCCGGCATCGGCGTGATCAAGCCGTTCAACGGCAATCCGGCCACGATCGGCAATGGTTCGATGGTGGCGCTGCACGCCGGCAGCAAGGAGCAGGTCGGACGCCTGCATGCGAAGGCGCTGGAACTCGGCGGCAGCGATGAAGGTGCACCGGGTCAGCGCGGCGACGGTTTCTACGCCGCGTATTTCCGCGACTTGGACGGCAACAAGTTCGCTGCGGTCTTTTTCGGCTGATCGGATGTGTCGGGTCAAGAGGCCCTCCCACAGAGATCTGGGGCTTTCGTTCTCTGTGGGAGGGCCTCCTGGCCCGACGCTTTACTGCCCGCGAAACACCGGCTTGCGACGTTCGAGGAAGGCCGCGGTGCCTTCCTTCATGTCGGCGGTGGCGGCGCAGATGGCGAAGGCTTGCGACTCGTAGTCGAGGCCGGCATCGATGTGGGTTTCGCCGCCGATCAGCACGGCGTCGAGCACGCCGCGCACCGCCTGCGGTGCCGATGCGGCCAGCTGTTCGGCGATCTTCTGGACTTCGGCGTCGAGCTGGTCGGCAGCGACGACGCGCGTCAGTGCGCCGAGTTCGTAGGCGCGCTGCGCACCGATGTGGTGCCCGAGCAGGCACAGTTCCAGCGTTGCCGAACGTCCGGCAAGACGGAGCAGGCGCTGGGTGCCGCCGAAGCCAGGAATCACGCCGAGATTGATCTCGGGCTGACCGATCCTGGCCGCGTCGGAGGCGATACGCAGATGACAGGCCATCGCCAGCTCCATGCCGCCCCCGAGCGCGAAGCCCTGGATCTTGGCGATCACCGGCTTGCCATAACGTTCGATGCGCAGCATCAGTTCCTGGCCGTAACGCGAGAATTCCAGTGCCTCGACCGGCGACAGTTTCGCCAGTTCGGAGATGTCGGCGCCGGCGACAAAGGCCTTGGGGCCGCTGCCGGCCAGCACTACCGCGCGCACGCGCGGATCGGTCGCGGCCTGATCGAAGGCGGCGCGCAGTTCGGTCACGGTGTCGCGGTTCAGCGCGTTCAGCTTGTCCGGCCGGTTGACGGTGATGGTACGGATGCCGGCAGCGGTATCGATCAGCAGGTTGGCGTAAGGCATGGTCGGGCTCCTGGGAAGTCGCGCAGTGTACGTGCTGTCGGGAACTTTCCGCGCCGGCCGCGCTCAAGGGCACGCTGCCGCGTGGCAGGGCGGCTCCCGAGCCGCTAGAATGCGCGGCTTTCGTGCCGGGCGGGCTTGCCGTCCGGCCGTCGATTTCAACCCGGAGAGTTACGAATGAGCATTCGCTTTGGCGCCGCGATGTTGGCGGCACTGGCCGTCGGCAGCGTGGCCGCGCAGGACACGACCAGCGACAAGGGCAAGTTGAGCTACGCGATCGGCTTCGAGATCGGTACCGACTTCGTCGACAAGAAGATGGACGTCGATGTCGCGACCGTCATCCGCGGCATTCAGGACGGCATCGCCAAGAAGCAGCCGGCCGTGGCTCCGGACCAGATGCGCGCCGCGCTCGACAAGATGCGCGAAAAGCTGATGACCGAAGCCAAGACCAAGTACGAACAGCTGGCCCGCGAAAACAAGGCCAAGTCGGACAAGTTCCTGGCCGAGAACAAGATCAAGAAGGGCATCGTTTCGCTGCCGTCGGGCATCCAGTACCGCGTCATCGAGGAAGGCAACGGCAAGCGTCCGCTGAAGAACAGCGAAGTGACCGTGCACTACCGCGGTTCGCTGACCAGCGGTCTGGAGTTCGACAGTTCCTTCGCGCGCGGCGTGCCGGCCAAGTTCAAGGTCGATGCGGTGCTGAAGGGCTGGCAGGACATCCTGCCGATGATGAAGGTCGGCGACCATTGGCAGATCTTCCTGCCGCCGGAGCAGGCCTACGGCATGCGCGGTCAGGGCCCGATCGGCCCGAACGAAGCCCTGGTCTTCGAAATCAAGCTGGTCGACGTCAAGTAATCCTTGCCATCGCTGCACGATTCGCGGGGCCGGTTGCAGGTGCATCCGGCCCTGTTCGTTTCAGGCCGCCGATCCACGATGAATCCGATTCCGTCACTCCGTCCGCGCCCGATCCTGTCGCCCTGCATCGGCATCTGCACGATGGCCGGAGACGGCCTGTGCGAGGGCTGCGCGCGCACGCTCGATGAAATCGCGCGCTGGGGCAGCTTCGACGACGAGCAACGCCGCGTGCTGATGGACGACGTGCTGCCGGCGCGCGAGGCCGCGCGTGGCTGAATCGCTCGACATCGACCGCATCCGCGCGGCCTTGCATGACCTTGCCGCGCCGCCCGCGGGTCCGGGCTGGAATCGCGCGCAATTGGCCGATGTCCTGCCGGACGCGACGCGGCTGGCGCCGGCCGCGGTACTGGTCGGCATCGTCGAGCGCACGTCGCCGACCATCCTGCTGACGCAACGCACGGAATCGCTGGCGACGCATGGCGGCCAGGTCAGCTTTCCCGGCGGTCGCATCGATCCGGAAGACGTCGACGCCATCGCCGCGGCGCTGCGCGAGGCGGACGAGGAAATCGGCCTGCAGCCAGGCTTCGTCGCACCGCTCGGGTATCTCGATCCGTTCGAAACGATTTCCGCCTATCGCGTGTTGCCGGTGGTGGCGACGGTGCGTCCGGGCTTCGTGCTGAATCCGAATCCGGACGAGGTGGCCGAGGCCTTCGAGGCGCCGCTGTCGCTGTTCCTCGATCGCTCCGCGCATCGCATCAAGCACATCGATTACCGCGGCTTGCGGCGCGAGATCCACGAATTCGAATTCGCCGGGCACCGCATCTGGGGAGCGACCGCGGCGATGCTGATCAACCTGCGTGACCGACTGGAGCGAATCCGATGACCAACGTGCTGATCGGCGTCGACGAACTGCGTGCCCGACTCGACGAACCGCGACTGCGCATCGCCGACGTGCGCTTCGATCTGGCCGATACCGCGAAAGGCGAAGCCGCCTATCGGTCCGCGCATGTGCCCGGCGCGATCTACGCGCACCTCGACCGCGACCTGTCCGATCACTCATTGAACGGCCTGGGCCGCCATCCGTTGCCGGATGCGGAGACCTTTGCGCGCTGGTTGTCGCTCATCGGCTATGCGCCGGATCAGGCCTGGGTCGTGTACGACGAAGCGAACGGCAGCTTCGCGGCGCGCCTGTGGTGGATGTTGCGCGCCGTCGGCCATCGCGATGTGCGGGTGCTCGACGGCGGTTGCGCTGCCTGGGTCGCGGCGAAAGCGCCCTTCACCGATGCCGTGCCGAACGTGGTGCCGACGTCGGTCGAGGTGCGTTACGCCGAGTCGACGACCGCCGATTTCGCCGAGGTCGACGCGTTGCGCAACGACGGGTCGCGACGTCTCGTCGATGCCCGCGCGACTCCGCGTTTCCGTGGCGAGGTCGAACCGCTCGATCCGGTCGCCGGCCATGTGCCGGGCGCGATCAACCGGCCGTTTGCCGACAACCTCGACGCCAGCGGTCGCTTCAAGCCGGCGGAAGCCTTGCGGGAAGAATGGCTGCGCATGCTCGGCGGCGTGTCGCCGGAACGGGTCGTGCACATGTGCGGCTCGGGCGTGACCGCCTGCCACAACCTTCTGGCGATGGAGCACGCGGGACTGTCCGGTTCGCGATTGTTTCCGCCGTCATGGAGCGGCTGGGTCGGCGATCGCCGTCGCGCGGTGGCAACCGGCGACGTGTAACCGGCACGTCGCCGCACTGTCGTCGGTGCGTCGCCGTCGTCGCATCGAATCGTCATCTTCGCGTCGGAAGATGCGCGCCGCCTCGGCAAGCGGTGATGCATGCGCGGATATCGGAACGGATTCTTGGGCGTGCTCGTCGGCCTGATCGTGGCGATGGCGTCCGCGCGAGCGGCAGACGCCATGCGCCCGCTGCTGCGGCTGCATGGCTCGAACACCATCGGCCAGCGCCTGGCGCCGGCGCTGCTGCGCGCGTTCGCCGAACAACAGGGCTGGACGGTCGTCGCGCAACGCGTGGTGCGCGTCGACGAATACCGCATCGACCTGCAGCGGGACGGCGATGCGGCCCTCATCGAAATCGCGGCGCACGGCACCGGCACCGGCCTGGACGCCTTGCTCGATCGGCGTGCCGACGTGTGGATGGCGTCGCGCCCGGTCAATGCCGGCGAACTCGTGAAGTCGTCGACGCTGGGACGATTGGACCTGCCGACGCAGGAGCACGTGATCGCGCTCGATGGGGTCGCCATCGTCGTGCATCCGAACAATCCGCTGCACACGCTGTCGATTCCCGAGTTGCGCCGCGTGTTCAGCGGCGCCATACGCGACTGGTCGGCCCTCGGTCGCGCACCGGGTGTGATCACGGTGCACGCGCGCGATGACCGCTCCGGCACCTTCGATACCTTCAAGTCGCTGGTGCTCGCGGGTACCCCCTTAGCGTCGGCGGCGCAGCGTTACGAATCCTCGGACGAATTGGTCGCGGCGGTCATGAACGATCGCGATGCCATCGGTTTCGTCGGACTCGATGCCGTCGGTGCGGCGCGCACGTTGGCCATCGCCGACGTCGGTACCCGTGCATTGCCGCCGAAGCGCATGGACATCGCGACCGAGGACTACGCCTTGGCGCGACGCCTGTACCTGTACGCCCCCGAGCTGCAGTCCGATGGCGTGCGCGATTTCATCGAGTTCTCGCAAGGCCCCGCCGGGCAGGCGCTGGCCGAACGCATCGGTTTCATCGGACAGCAGTTGCGTGCGGAGTCGGTGCCGCCGCGCCTAGGCATGCCGGACGAATACCAGACGCTGACCGACGGTGCGTTGCGGGTCTCGGTCAACTTCCGCTTCGGCAGTGGCCTGACCTATCTGGACGGCAAGGCGTTGCGCGACCTGAGTCGACTGGTCGACTTCCTCGGCAGCGCCGCGATGCGTGGCCACGACGTCGCGCTGATCGGATTCTCGGATGCCAAGGAGGTCAGTCCCATCGATGCCATCCTGCTGTCGAACGATCGAGCCGACTACATCGCCCAGCAATTGAACCGCGCCGGCGTCCCCGTTCGACGCGTCCGCGGCATGGCCGATGCGTCGCCCGTGGCGAGCAACGAGAACGAGGCCGGCCGCAGCCGCAACCGGCGTGTCGAAGTGTGGGTCAAGCCGCGCGCCTCGACCGCTGCACGTTAGCCCTTCGACTTCAGCTTCTCGACCAGTGCACGCAACACGGTTTGGGTTTCTTCGCCGAACCAGGATGCCGCGAAATCTTCGGCCGGGAAGCGGTTCGGGTCGCCCATGATCTCGGCGAGATCGGCGCGGGCGAAGCGACGCGTGTTGGCCATCGCCAGTGGCGGCAGCGCGAGATGCTGGCGGCACCACGCGAGGCTGCGCGGCACGACCTCGTCGACGGCGACGACGTCGTCGACGAAGCCGATGCGCAGCGCCTCGTCGCTGTCGACCATCGCACCCGCCACCATCAGCCGCTCGGCGCGATGCGCACCGACCAGGCGGCGCAGGGCGAGCTGGATCACTTCCGGCACCATCAGGCCGACCTGGACTTCGTTCAGACCGATGCGGAAGGGTTTGTCCGGGTCGGGCGAGCGCGCCATGACCCGGTAGTCGCAGAAGATCGACAGCACCGCGCCGCCGGCGGGCGAATGTCCGGTGATCGCGGCCACGGTCGGGATCGGGCTGCGCGCCAGCGCCGCCATCAGTCCGAAGAAATCGTTCCAGAACGCGATCATGCCGGCGCGGTCGAGTTGCAGCAGTTCGACCACGTCGAGCCCGCCCGAGAACATCCTTGGCTGGCCCGACAACACCACGGCGCGGAAACCTTGCCCGGCGGCATCGGCCAGCGCCGGGCGCAGTTGTGCGACGAGCGCCGGCGACAAAGCATTCACCGGCGGCCGTGCCAGGCGCAGTTCAAGGATGCGGGACTCGTGTTCGATTCGTTCAAGCATGGCGGCACCGGGATGGATGAGGGCGGGAGAGGCCCAGCATAGCCGCGCCAAGTTGCTGAATCGATTGGTCTTGAGGGTTTCTTGATGAAGTGCTGAGGGCTTCGGGAAGTCTTTCCGGCGACGCCGTTGGACAGTCCGAGGGCGCCGCGAACCACCGGTTTCGCGTCCCCTTCCTCTCAGGAGACCCCGCCCCATGCTGTTCCGTCCCATTGTCGCCGGCACCTTGATGTTCTTCGCTTCGAACCTGTGGGCCGGTTCCGCGCCCAACCTTGTGCTGCTGGATGCCGACTTCAACGACAAGACCCTGAACGTGCTGATCGGTACCGGCGGTGCCGTCGTCGGGGAACCGGTGAGCCTGTCCTCCGGACTGCAGGCAGTGGTGACGCCGGTTCCGCTGCCAACCCCGTCGCTCCGGCTGGGCCAGTCGAGCACGGGGTCGGCACGTTTCGTCGAGTTCGAATTCCTGGGCGGTGAAGAGGTCAGTACCGGCCCCCTGAGTATTTTCATGGTGCTCAAGCCGGCGGCGCTGGATCGTTATCTGGTCTACCTTCGCGAGACCACTGGGGCGTCCAGCAACTTCGCCAGCCTCGTGCTGATGAACGACGGCGGGATCGCCCTGTCCGATGCCAATCCCGGCGTGTTGCTCGGTGCGACTTACAGCCCCGGCCAGAATCTGGTGTTCGAATTCCGATATGACATGGATGCCGGGACCTACGACCTGTTGCTCAACAACACGTTGCTGGTCGACGACCGGGCGCACGGCGTGGTCGGCGGCGGCATCGGCTCGGTCTATGTCGGCCTCGACACCACGACGACGTCCCAGGTGTTCCTCGATGACCTCAGCGTGACCCGGCCGGACCGCATCCACGGTGACGGTTTCGAGTAACGGGCCGGCCGCCGATGCGGAAATCCGAGCGGAGTCGCGCGCCGTCGCCCTAGAATGGGCGAATGCGTTATCGCTTGGGCGAATTTGAACTCGACACGGATCGCGAGCGCCTGAGCGGCCCTGCGGGTGCCGTGGTGCTGAGGCCGCAGACCTATCGTCTGTTGCTCCTGCTGGTGCAGCGCGCGCCGGCCCTCGTGGCGCGCGACGAATTGATGGACGTGTTGTGGGGCCACCACGCACTTTCTCCGAACGTGATCCCGCAGACGGTCAGCGAATTGCGCCAGGCCCTTGGCGATGATCCGCAGGCGTCGCGTTACGTCGAGACACGACATCGCCGCGGCTATGTCTTCATCGCCCCGATCCAGGTGCTCGATGACACGCCGCCTCCTGGCCAGGTCACCGACGTCGCGCCCGTGGCGGCTGACACTGCCGATGCGGCGACACCCGCGGCGGTGACCCCGCCGTCATCGACGATGGCGTCGCCCCGACCCGATCGACGCAGCCGAGCGCTGGCAGGGGTTCTCGCGGTGCTGGCCCTGGGTTCGATCGGGTTCGCATGGACGTGGTTTCCCGCCCGATTGGGCGAGACACCGGTCGTCGCCGCGCCGACGCCCGCAGGTGTGGGCATCTCCGTCGCGTTGGACATCGACGATCCGCGATTGCGGGCCTATCTGGTCGGGTTCGCGCGGGGCAACGATGCCTGGCATGCCTATCCACGGCCGTTGCGGCCGTCGATCGGATGGTCCCTGTCGGTGACACGGGACGGGCGATGGTCGCTGCGTGCACCGGACGGCGAGGTGCGCAGCAGCGGCGAGTTGCCGCGCACCGATGCGCCGAGCCAGGCGTCGGCCTTGCTTCAGGCGATGGCCGCCGGCGTGGGACGCAACGAATTGGTCAAGGCGCCGCCCGGCTGGCCGACCGCGCAGGATGTCCGAACGACGCTGATGGATGCCGCCTGGGCCATGAGCGAGGGCCGGCATGCAGACGCGGATGCTGCATTCGATGCGCTGCAGGCGTCCGGCGAGGTGTCGGGTTGGCCACGATTGTCCCTGGTCGAACATCGGGTCGCCGTCGGGCGCTGGAAGGACGCGGAGCGTGAACTGTCGTTGCTCGATCCGGGCCCGGACCGCATGTTGCAGCTGCAGGCGGACGTCTGGCGAGCCCGCCTCGCGGGTCGGCCGGACGAGGCGCTGGCGTCGTTGCGTGCGGCCGCGTTGCTGGCACCGGGCGACATCGCCATCCAGCTGGACGTGTTCGACGCCCTGATCTCGCAGTCGCAGTGGCATGCGGCCGAAGCGCAATGGTCGGTGCTGTCGGCGCTGCTGGCGGATGATGCGCCGGAACTGGCGTGGCGCCGCGCGGAATATCTTGCGGTGGCAGCACCGGGTGACGCCGAGGCGGCCTTCCACCATGCGGTGATGGTGGCGCGCAGCGCGTCCGATCGCGAGGTGGCCCTGCTCGCGCAGGTGCGATGGATGATTCGCCGCAGTGCCTTGAAGGACGCCGGCGAGGTGCTGGATGCCCTCGACAGCGGTCATGCCGCCGTCCAGATGCAACGCGCCGAATGGGCGATGGCCACGGGTCAACTGGATCTGGCGCGGACATCGTTTCAGACGGCCGAGGCGGCATGGACTTCGGAACGACGCTCGGGTGAGGCGCGTCGTGCACGCCTCGGTTTGATCGACGTCGCGCTGCACGCGGGGCAGTCGGATACGGCCGTGCAACTCGCGACGCGTCTGCTGGCGGATGCGGCCACCGAGGGGGATCGGGACATCGAAATCGATGCGCTGGACGCCATGGGGCGGGCATGGATCGGCGCCAGTCGCTTCGACGACGCGCGGGCATCCTTGCAGCAGGCGATGACGCTGGCACGCGCCCGCGGGCAGGGATTGCGTGAGGCGCGCGCCCGCTACCACCTCGGCAATGCCCATGCGCAGGAGCGTCAGCGTCCGCACGAAGCGGAGCAGGCGTACCGGCTCGCGGCCGATGCCTTCCACCTGCTTGGCGACCGCCTCTGGGAGGTCAAGGCCTTGTCGAATCTCGCGCTGATGGCCGAGCGTGCCGGTCGTCGCCTCGACGCGCGCGACGCCTATCGCGATGCGCTGCTGCGTATTCGCGAACTGGGTGTGCCGCGCGAGCTGGGCCGGATCGCGTTCAACGCCGGCATCAACGAGCGCGAAGTGGGCGATTTGTCCGCAGCCGCGGCGCTGATCGACGAAGCCTTGTCCGTGTTGTCTGCCGCGGGCGCCGGGGATGTTCAGGTGATGGCGGTCGCGGCGCGTGCCGATATTGCGATGCTTCAGGCCGACGCCACCCGTGCGCAGGCCTTGCTCGACGGAGCACGCGAACGCGCCGAGCAGGCGGCGCCGCTGCCGAGGTCCGTCTGGCATTCGGCGCAGGCGCGTCGATTCGAACTTGCCGGCGACCTGGATCGCGCGCGTTCCGAGCTCGATCATGTGCTCGAACTGCGTCAGGCCACCGCCGTGCGAACGGCGCAACTGGATGGCGAACTGCGCCAGCTGCGGCTTCGCGTGGCGACCGGCGACGCCAGCCGTGCAACGGGCGTGGCCCTGGAGCGCATCGAGGACGAACTACGGCGGATGGGTGAGACCAAGTATGCGTTGTCCGCGGCCCTGGGTCGGGTGGAATGGGCGCTGGCCGACGCGAACACGGTGCAGGCACGCGGCTTGATGGACGCATTGCGTCCGCAGGTCCAGTCCGTGGGCAATCGTGCGCAGCAATTGCAGCTCGACTGGCTGGCCGCCCATGCGGTCGAAGACGACGAGCGTTCGTCGCGCCTTCGCGCGCTGATCGATGATGCAGACGCGTCGCATTTCGAGCTGCTGTCCATGCTCGCGCGTCGTGCCGTCGCCGGGGACGAAACGACGCGTGCGCGCATCGACCGCATGCTCGCCGAACGCCACCTGTCTGGGGCATCGGGGTCGCTGCTGTCGGCATTCTGATCGACGCCAGGGCAAGGGATGGCTCGCGTATCATTGGAGACTCTTCTTGCCGGCCGTTTTCCATGAACAGATTGCTTGTGTCGCTCGTCCTCGCGCTCAGTGCGACCATCGCCAGCGCCGCAACCTTGACGGCCCGCGACGGCTGGATCCGACCCGCGCCGCCAGTGGCCCAGGTGCGTGCCGGTTATGTCGTGATCGAGAATCCGGGGGATGCCGAGGTCGTGTTGACCGAGGCGGCAAGCCCCGACTTTGGCGCCATCGAGATCCACACGATGTACGACGACCAGGGCACGATGCGGATGCGTCGCGTCACGGAACTGCGCGTGCCGGCGAAGGGCCAGGTCGAACTGAAGCCGGGTGGCTTGCATCTGATGATGTTCCGCCCGAAGCGCATGCTGGCCGAGGGCGAGGTCGTCGAGATCACGTTGCGCGGCGCCGAAACGACCGTCGCCACGACCCTGGTTGTGAGGGCGGAAGCGCCCTGAACTTCCGGCGTGATCCCTCGTCGGGCACGAGGCCGTATGTGCGGCTGAGTCCCCCAACGAGATCGCGCCATGTCCGTTCCGTCCCTTCGATTCCTGCAACGCTCCGTCGTTGCCGCGTGTGTGTTGCTGCCGCTGTCCGCTCGCGCGCAAGTGATCGGCGAGGTGATGCATGGCGACGGCTTTGAGGACGATCCGAGCATCCAGGCCGATCTCGCGGCCTTGCAGGGCGCGCACGCGGAAGCGCTGCAAGGCCTGTTCGGCGGCGGCGGGCCGGCGGCACCGCTGACCATCACCTATGTCGGCAAGGGCCAGCGTCGTGAAGGCGATGCCTACGAGGCGCCGGTCGTGGGCACGGCGTCCGTGCCGTCGCCCGATGTCGATGGCGTGTCCGCCTTCAACCCGGAGACCGGCAACGAGTTCCGCATCCGGATCGCCGGCAACGACCTGATCGACATCGAGGCGGAAACGGCGCGTGTGGGTCGGCAGAATCCCGCCGGTCCGAATGGCGGACCTTCGCCGACCGACGATCCCGATTCACCCGTTCCGGGCCGGGCCGATCCGAAAGCCTGGAGCAACAACAGCGACAACCGCGTATTGCGCTCGTCGCTGAGCCAAGGCACCACGACTTGGCCATGGCGCGCGATCGCCGAACATTCGAACCGCTGCACCGGCACGCTGGTGGGGCCGCGCCACGTCGTCACCGCCGGCCATTGCCTTTACAACCGCACCTCGAACACCTGGTCGAGCGCCTTCTTCGTCACGCCGGGGCGCGCCGGCAACAACTGGAGTTATGGCCGTTCGCGCGTGCCGACCAGCGGTCTGTTCACCTGGTACTTCACGCCGTGGCAGTGGCGCCAGGCCAATCCGGCGGGCGGCGCGGGCCAATACGACCTCGGCATCATCGTGTTGCCGGATCGTCTCGGCGACCAGACCGGCTGGATGGGTTACGCGACGCTGACCAACAACGCGATGCAAAACGCACTCGTGTTCAATCGCGGCTTCCCGTGGTGCAACGCGGTGGACCAGAACGGCAACGCCCGCACCGACGACGTTGGCGACGACCCGAACTCGGGCCTGACCTGCGTCGATCGCCATCTCTGGGGCGACGCCAGCAGTTGCAGCATCGGCAATTTCCACGATGTCGACGGCGACCAGTGGGCGCGCCGCTTCGATCATTCCTGCGACGCCAGCGCGGCGCAAAGCGGCTCGCCGCTGTATACCTACCTCAACGGCGTGCCGGCGGTGATCGGCGTTCACACCACGTCGCTGTGCAACAAGACCGCGGCCGACGTGCCCTGTCTGCCGACCGACCAGCGGCCGCTGCGCGCCACCCGCTTCACCCCGGAATACCGCGCCTGGATCTCGTACTTCCGCAATTGGAAGCCGTGACCGGCGCCACCGCACGCCGGTTGTGACCGGATTGGCGTGCGTGGTGTCCCCGCTTGTCGCACCATGGGCCCGAATGCCGCTGTGTATCCGAGACGGCTTGGGGCGAAATCATGCGAATGCTTGCGGGTGTGCTGTGGATGGGGTGCTGGGCCGGCAGCGTGGCCGCCGCGAATCTGACGATTCCGACCACGCATCCGCGCCTGTGGTTCGGCGACGCCGCGCGCCTGCAGCAGGCGCAGGGCCGCTTCGCGACGACGCCGTTCTCGCCGGGTGGCGCCGATGTGCAGTTCGAGCGCGCCTTGCGCGGCGTGCTGACCGGCAATGCCGGCGACTGCGATCTTGCGGCCGATCATCTGGTCGGCTGGCTGGTCGAGAACAACGGCAATCGTCGCGATGCGCTGCGTCAGCAGGGCGAGGAATTGCTGGCGATCTACGACTGGTGCCACGACCGCTTGAGCCCGGCCGAGATCGCCACGCTGGTGGCGCGCTGGAACGGCTACATGGACATCGAGATCGCCGACGATTTCGCGAACCAGGGTTCGGAAGCCAACAACTACTGGTGGGGCCGCACCCGCAACCTGCTGATGTGGGGCATCGCCAGCTTCCACGACAATCCGCGCGCCCAGGAATTCATCGACCATGCGCTCGACGTGCGCTTCGGAATCTGGTTCCCCTCCTGGTACCAGGATTTCGGGCGCGGCGGCGTGTTTCCCGAAGGCGGCGACTACGGCGTCGTCAGTCTTTCGTATCCGCTGATCCCGTTCGTGACCGCCGGCGATTTCGGGTACGACGCCTATGCCCAGACGCCGTATTTCCGCGAAGCCATCTATGCGGCAGTGTATGGCACCACGCCGGGACCGACGACGCTGAGCGGCAGTTTCTCGGGCGGCCATCTGCTGTTTCCGTTCAACGACGACGAAAATCTCCATGGCGGCGGCGTCATCAACGCCCGCACGTATCTCGGCGACTTCGCGCGCCATTTCGGGGCGCGCGACAGCGCGAGCGGCAACGCGAAGCATGCGCGCGCCTGGCTCGCGACCACGAACGCCGGCCGCAGCTGGCTGTTCGACGCGCTGGGCGGCAACGGTTCGGCCGCCGATTTCTCCGACTTGCCGCTCGACTATTACGCGCCGGGAGCGCAAGTCCTGGACCTGCGCACGAGCCATGACGCCAACGCCATGCAGGCGCATCTGCAACTGGGCACGCCCGGCGGCGTCGAGCATCGCCACTGGGACGCCGGCAGTTTCCAGATCTGGCGCAAGGGACGTTTCCTGACGCGCGAGTCGGCGGGATATTCGGATCAGATCGCGGGGTTCATGAACGCCGGCAGCGTCGATACCGAACATCCGCTCGCGCACAACACCCTGTTGTTCGAGGGCTGGAATACCGGGCGCTGGGTGGGGCGAGGACCGCACGTGATTCCCGCAGGACAGGATCGCGGCGAGCAACCGCGCAGCCTGCCCGAAGTGAAACGACTGCAGCACGAGACGCAGTTCGGTTACGTCGCGGTCGACTATTCGAATGCCTATCGCAACATGCCGGACAGCCGCGTCGACTGGCCTTACGCGGACAAGGCCTGGCGCGAATTCCTGTTCATCCGGCCGCTGCAGGCGCTGGTCATCCTCGATCGGACGCGCGGTTCCGCGGATTCGCTGTTGCCCTGGTACAACGGCGGCGGCTGGCTGCTCGACGGACCGCACGTGACCGCCGATCAGGTACGGCGCAGTTTCATCATGCATTTCGAGACCGTGCCGACCGTCACGGCCAATCGCGTCGCCGCCACGCTCGGCACCCAGACCAGCGAGTTGATCACGCTGCTGCCGTCGAGTCCGGCCTACCGGGTGTTCAACGAAGATCGGCCGGGCGACGAACAGGCCGGGCAGCACCGCATCGAGCTTGATCAGGTCGGCAGTGCCGATGCGTATTTCCTCAACATCGTCACCGGTTACGACGCCGGCGAAGCCGCCATGGCCGTCAGTCTGGTCGACAACGGCGCGAGCTGGACGCTGACGATGACCCATCCGGTGCGCGGCCAGGCCGTGGTGACCTTGATGAAAGGCATGGGCTCGACCGGCGGCAGTGTCGCCATCGGCGGCGCACCCGCGATCCCGCTGCGCAGCGACGTGCAAGGCATCCAGGTCACCCGCGAACGGCCGGTCTGGGACGCCGCCTTCCTGTTTCGCGACGGCTTCGAGACCGTCGCGCCGTAATCAGGTCAATGCCGCGCGCAAATGCGGCGGCAGTTCGATCGACTTGCCGCTGCGCGGATCGATCCAGACCAGCACGCTGTCGCCTTCGGCGTAGAGCACGTCGGGCGTGTTGCGGTCGACGATGCGGAAGCCGGCGGTGAACGAGCTGCGGCCGACGCGGCCTGCGTACATTTCGACGACGATTTCCGCCGGCCATTCGATCGGTCTTCGGAAGTTCGTGTTCAGCGCGGCGAGGATGGGCGCGGCGTCTTCGCCCTTCCAGTGCGGGTCGAGACTGCGAAACCAGTGCAGGCGCGCCTCCTCGACATAGGTGGCGTACACCGAATTGTTGACGTGGTTGTAGGCGTCCATGTCGCCCCAGCGCACCGTCACCGGGGCGCGCACGAGCAGTTTGGGCGTGGTCGTGTCGTTCATCGTTTCGTCTTCTTCGCAGGTTTCGCGGGCTTGGCGCCGGTCGCGGATGCGTCGCGTGCGTCGAGCAATCGCTTCAGGAAATGGCCGGTATGCGAATGCGGGTTCGCGGCCACGTCTTCCGGCGTTCCGGCGGCGATGATGCGACCGCCACGCGCGCCGCCTTCGGGACCGAGGTCGACGATCCAGTCGGCGGTCTTGATCACGTCGAGGTTGTGTTCGATGACCACGACGGTGTTGCCGTCGTCGCGCAGCCGATGCAA
>JBGASK010000110.1:0-11319 GCA_044229785.1 Ahniellaceae bacterium | reverse complement strand
CCGAACTGCCGGTCGTGAAGCGCAAGAAGTTTCCGGTCGCGATCGTCGCCAACCGCACCAAGCCCTGGACCAATGCCACCCAGATGGCGGTCGCGCGACTCAAGGAATCGCCGTTCCCGGTGATCGCCGAGCTGCGCGACTCGCAGGGTTACGTGCTGCTGGCCGGCCTCGGCAAGAGCCTGTTCGACTATCACAGCGAACAGACACGCGCGCACCAGGACGACTGGGCGCCACTGCTCAAGTGGTTGAAGAAGCTGGACTGACCAGATCGCGGGGCGGAGCCCGCTTCCACACAGTGTCCTCGGCTCAGGCGAGCGCGCGGAGCGTATCCGCCGGTGGTGCGGCGACGGTGCGTCGTGTCGTCCACCATCCGGCCAGCACGACCAACCCAAGACCCAGTCCCGCGACCCGCAGGCTGAGCGCGAGGTTCGGCGTCCACGGCAGGTCGAAGACTTGCGTGGCGATGCTGGCGGCGATGCCGTTCGCGGCGACCACGGCCACCGTGGCCGCGATCAGCCCGATCACGAGGAATTCGGAGAGTTGCGCCAGCCGCAGCTGTCCGCGACGGGCGCCGAGCACCCGCATCACCGTGCCTTCGCGCAGACGCTCGTCCTGGCTGGCGTGAATCGCCGCGACCAGCACCAGCACGCCGGCCGCGAGCGTGAACAGGAACACCAGTTCGACCACCTCGGTGACCTGCTCGACCGTGCCTTTCACCTGCGCCAGCACCGCGCCGATGTCGATCACGCTCAGGTTCGGGAAGCGTTCGACCAGAGCGGTCACGACGCTGCGTTTCGTCTCCGGCACGTGCAGGCTGGTGATGTAGCTGGCCGGCAGCTTCGCGATCGTCGCGGGCGTGCCGAGCACGAAGAAATTCGGGCGGAAACTTTCCCAGTCGACCTTGCGCAGGCTGGTGATCGGCGCCTCGATGCGTTGTCCGCCGATGTCGAAGGCGACGATGTCGCCGATGCGCCAGCCGAGCGCCTTGGCGAAGCCTTCCTCGACCGACCACTGCGCCTGATCGACATCGGCCGCCGTCCACAGCCGGCCCGCGACCGCGACGTTGTCGTCGGCGAACGCGGTCGCCGAAATCAGGTTGAATTCGCGATCGGCGAGTCGGCGGGCGCGTTCGCCGCGTTCGGCGTACTCGTCGCCGCTGACCGCATCGCCATTCACGGCGACGAGTCGCCCGCGCACCATCGGGAACAGCGTGGCGTCGGGCAGCTGCCGCTCGGCCAGCAGGGCGCGCACGTCGTCGAGCTGGTCCTGCTGGATGTTGATGACGAACTGGTTGGGCGCGTCGGCCGGAATGGCTTCGCGCCAGCGCGCGAGCAGGTCGGAGCGGACCAGGCCGAGCAGCAGCAGCACGGTCAGGCCAAGGCCAAGCGCGGCAATCTGGGCCAAGCTCGAACCGGCACGACGCGACAGGTTCGCCAACCCGTACCGCCAGGCGCCCCGCAAGCGTCGGCGCAGGCGACGCAAGGCGAACAGCAGGATCGCCGCCAGTGCGGCCAGTGCCACGAAGGCCAGCGCGAGCCCGCCGAGCAGACTGCCGGCCATTTCCGCCGAGCCCGATTTCCACCACAACAAGGCGACCAGTCCGCCGAGGCCGATCAGACTGGTGAGCAGCGCGCTGGGTTCGACCAGCGGCAGATCACGTCGCAACACCCGCAGCGCCGGCACACGCCGCAGCGCCAGCACCGGCGGCAACGCGAAACTCAGCAGCACCGTGAAGCCGACGGCGGTGCCGTACAGGGCCGGCATCGGGCCGGCGGCGGGCACAGTGATGCCGAGCGTACGTTCCAGGCTGCCGCCCGCGAACCACTGCAGCGCATACGCGAGCGCGATGCCGACGGCCGCGGCGAGCACGGTCAGCAGGATCATCGCGAGCAGATGCAGGGTCGCGATGTCGCGCTGGCTGGCGCCGAGGCAACGCAACACCGCGGCATCGTCGAGATGACGGGCGCTGTGCCGGCGCGCCGCCATCGCGACGGCGATGCTGGCGAGCACCACGGAGATCAGCGCGGCAAGCCCAAGGAAGCGGTCGGCGCGATCGAGGGCGCTGCGGATTTCCGGGCGTGCGTCGGCCGCGGTTTCGAGGCGCTGGCCGCGACCGAGCTGCGGCTTCACGGCATCGACGAAGCCGCGCACCGCGGCGTCCGGCCCGGCGACCACGAGGCGATGCACGATGCGGGCGCCCGGCTGCACCAGGCCGGTCGATTCGAGATCGTCGAGCGCGATGAAGACCTTGGGTGCGGTGTTGAAATAGTCGAGCACCGCGTCCGGTTCCTGCACGACGAGGGCGCTCAGCGTGAAGCTGCGCGCGCCGAAATGCACGGCGTCGCCGATGCGCACGCCCAGTGCGTCGGCACCCGCGCGCGACAACCAGGCGCTGCCGGCAGCGGGTGCGCCGCGGTGATCGCGCTCGACGCCTTGCGCATCGACCAGGCGGTATTTGCCGCGCAACGGATAACCGGCGCCGAGCACGCGGACCTCGCCGAGTTTCAGCCCCGTGTCCGTGCGCAGCATGCTGTTGAAACTGCGGATCTCGCTGCGCGCGAGCCGCGGGTCTTGCGCGAGGGCGCGCAAGGCCTCCGGGATGTCGCTGTCGCTGCGCAACACGGCGTCGCCGCCGAGCAGGCGATTGGCCTCGAGCGCCAGCGCACGCTGGGCGCGATCGGTGACGAAACCGACGGCGGTGACGGCGAGCACGGCCAGCATCAGGGCCGCGAACAGCACGCGCAGCTCGCCCGAGGCCAGGTCGCGGCGCAATTGCCGCCAGGACAAGCGCAGCAGCGAACGCGAGTGCTTCATGCGCGACCGACCACGCGGCCGCCATCGAGACGCACCTGCCGTGCGCAGCGCGCCGCCAGGCGTTCGTCGTGGGTCACCAGGATCAGGGTCGTGCCTTCGGCGCGATTCAGCTCGAACAGCAATTCGGCGATCACCTTGCCGGTAGCGGTGTCGAGATTGCCGGTGGGTTCATCGGCGAACAGGATCTGCGGCCGCGTGACGAACGCCCGCGCGATCGCCACGCGTTGCTGTTCGCCACCCGAGAGCTGGCGCGGGTAGTGGTCGAGGCGTTCGCCGAGGCCGACGCGCGCGAGGATCTGCCGGGCCGGTGTCTCGGCATCGTCGACGCCGGCCAGTTCCAGCGGCAGCATGACGTTTTCGAGTGCGGTGAGTGCCGGCAGCAGCTGGAAGTTCTGGAACACGAAGCCGATGCGTTCGCTGCGCAGTTTCGCGCGCGCATCCTCGTCGAGCGCGGCGAGGCCGGTGCCGGCGATGCGCACGTCGCCGCTGCTGGCGACATCGAGTCCGGCGAGCAGCGCGAGCAAGGTGGACTTGCCCGAACCCGAAGCGCCGACGATGGCCAGGCTCTCGCCGCCGTATACCCGGAATCCGACGTCGTCGAGGATGGTCAACTCGCGGCCGGGCAGGGCGACACGCCGGGTCAGGCCATGCACGTCGATCAGCACGGGTGCGGCGTTCACCTCGGCAATGGCATCCTCACGCACGGCATTCATTCATTCGCTCCGACCACGAAACACGGGAACAGGGATCATGCGGTCACTCTCGCAAATTGCAATTCAAGCTTTCGTCATGGTCGCGCTGCTGTGTGCGTCCGTGGCTCAGGCGGCGGCGCCTAAGCGTGTGCTGGTGTTCGGCGATTCGCTGTCGGCGGCTTACAACCTGGCGCCGGAGCGGGGCTGGGTGAATCTGCTTGACCAAACGCTGCAAGCGCAGGGCTGGCGGGTGGCGAACGCGAGCATCAGCGGCGAAACCACGGCCGGCGGCGCCGCACGCATCGAGGCCGTGCTGGCCGAGCAGGCGCCGGATGTCGTCATCGTCGAACTCGGCGCCAACGATGGTCTGCGCGGCCTGCCGCTCGATCTCGCGAAGCAGAACCTCGCGCGCATCATTGCCGCCGCGAAGGCCCGCAAGGCGCGCGTACTGCTCGTGGGCATGGAGCTGCCGCCCAACTACGGGCCCGACTACACCACGCAGTTCCGCCAGATGTACCAGGACCTCGCCCGCGAACACGCCACCGCGCTGCTGCCCTTCCTGCTCGCCCCGATCTCCGACGAACGCGGCAACTTCCTGGAGGACAACCTGCACCCCACCGCCGAAGCTCAACCCGCGTTGCGCGATCACGTGCTCAAGGCACTGAGGCCGTTGTTGAACCAATCTTGAGTCGCTTCGGGGAGCGCAAAAAAACCGGGTGTCCAGCGTTCAGCGAGGCCAACGAAACAACGCGAGCGCAGCAGCGAGGACCGTCAGGCCGGCAAGCATCCACCAGGTCGGGGCGCGACCTGCGGGAATCGGCGTTGCAGGCGGAAGCGCGGCGGTTGCCGCAACCGTTACGGCGAAGCAACAGGTGCCATTGCCCGACGGGCCCGGAGCGGAAAAGCAGTTCATGGTGGTGCCAACGGGAAAGCTGCTGCCGGGAGGCAAGCCCGCGGTCTGGACCGGTGCGGCGGTGCATTCGGCCGATGCGATCGGAAATGCATAGTCGACGATGGCGGCATCACCGCCCGGCGGCGTGTTCGTGCTGATGTCGGACGGGCAAGTCAACGTGCAGGCCGACTGGGCAAACGCCGACGTCGTGGCGGAGAGAAGGACAATGGCAAGCAGGGTCTGGATCTTTCGAACGAGCATGGCGCGAACTCCGCGTGAATGAATTGACCTGATCTTCCGAGTGAAACATGTGGCTTCGAGCACGCACGGCTGGTTTACGTCTCGAACCCATTGCTGAAGATGCCGTCCTGCAGTTGTGCTTCGACGGCGCCGATGTCGGCCTGCAGGGTGTTGGCGGGCGGGAAGTCGACGCTGTAGGGGCGGCCGTAGAAGTCGCGATTGAGCGTGCCGCCGGGTGTGGTGCAGGCGTCGCGCAGGTCGGCGTGGGTCGGGGAATGGTTGGCGTCGACACTGAAATTGGCGGCGAGGTTGTACGTGCCGGTGGCGGCGTTGGTGACGATCGTGTGGCCGCTGAAGTTGGTCGTGGTGTTGACGAAGTAGCCGCACCAGTAGCGGCGGAAATTCGCGGTCGGCGTGCCGCTTTCGTATTCGACGGCCCGCGGCGTGCCGACCGTCGAGCTGAACGCGCTGGCCTGGGCGTAGGCAATGCCGTGAATGTCCGACGTCGTCCCGAACGGTTGCCAGCCCAGGCGGAAGAACTGGGTCAGCGCCGAGCGCATGATGACCGTGCTGTTGCGCAGGTCGGCCACGCCGCCGTAGCGTGCCGTGAACAAGGCCGACGTGCTGGGCGCGGTCGTGCGTGCCGCGACGATGTTGTCGTCGAGAATCGAGGCCAGCAGGATCAGGTCGGCGCCGTCGTCGGCCATGCCCAGTTCCGAGCCGAGACTGTTGCCATCGATCATCGCCCTGCGCAGTTGCAGCATGGTGCTGCCGCCGCTCGCATGCAGCAACTGGCCGGCGCCGCCGTCCACGCTGTTGTCGGTGAAGCGCACGCAGGGCGTGGCGGTGAAAAAGGTGCAGCTGACGTTGTCGCCGGAGGGCGAGACGATGAGTTCCAGCGCGTCGCGCGCGCTCAACCCGACGAAGCCGTTGCCGGTCTGGCTGGACACGTTCAGGTTGCGCAGCAGGAAACGACTTTGTCCCGACGGTGCCGGATCGCCGGTTGCGCCGCGGCTGCGGCTGCCGACCAGGCACAGCGCCGGGCTGCCCGCACCGCCGTTCGCGGCGACCGCGAGCAGGCCATTGCCGTCGGCGTCGGCACCCACATGGCGGAAACCATCCGGCTGGATCGGAAGTGCCGTGTCCAGGGTGCCGAAACCGGCTGCGCAGCGAACGCCGCCGCCATTCGCCGTCGATTGATTGCCGATGATCAGGGCCGCTCGATCGTTGCGTGGTCGCGGCTGGAAGCCGCCGCCGCCTTCCAGCGAGCCACGGCAATAGAACGCCGCGCCTTCGTCGGCCTGGTTGTAGCCGATGATGCCGTCGCGGAACACGATGCTGGCATGGGTGTCGGTACCGCCGCCGTTGCCGCAGAAGATGCCTCCGCCCCGATTCATCGCCGTGTTGTTGGTGATTTCGGCGCCTTCGTCGAGGTAGAAGTCGATGCGCGCCAGTGTCGTGAGGTCATTTGTCCGCGACCCGTTCAGCACCACGCCGCCGCCATGCGTCGCGCGGCTGTTGCCGCGGATCTTCGCGCCCGTGCCCAGCAGCACCGATGCCTGCCCGGTCACGAACAATCCGCTGTCTTCGCCGCCGGTGAGCACGATGCGGCGCATCTGGAAGGTCTGCACGAATCCGTTGAGGATCAGGTCAAGCACCGGAAAGGCGGTGCCGCCGGCACCGCTGAACACGGCCAGGTTGGCATCGCTGGCGGTGCTGCCGGTGGGTGTGGGCGCCGTGCAGTTGTCATAGCCGCCTTCGAGGAAGACCGCGGTCTGGTTGACCGAGGGCAGATAGGTCAGGCCATCGGGCAGGGCGTAGTTGCCCTTGTTGATGCGAATCGTGTGGGTGCCGGTCTGCGCGCGAATGGCGTTGAAGGCGCTGGCGAGATTCGCGTCGGTGCAGCCGGTGCCGACGCCGACGCGTCGATTCTGGTCGGCCGCGTGCGCGGACAGGCCGATGCAGAGTGCGAGCAACGGCAGCAGGCGAAAGCATCGGATCATGACGCAAGTTCCTCGGTGTACGACGATGTGGACCGGTGCCGACCGCTATTGTGTCAGGCAGCGACAACATCGTGCAGGACATCATTGCGCAGGAACGGTCAGGCGCGACCTGCGCTGGATCAAGAAACTGAGCGCGAGCCTGGAGCCCTTCGTGAACGAATCGCACCGTGAACGGTATCTCGCGCGCATGCGCAGGTTGCTCGACCACATCGACGCGCAGATCGATGCGCCGCTCGATGTCGCGGCCCTGTGTGCGGTCGCGGCGTTTTCGCCGTTCCATGGCCAGCGCCAGTTCTCGGCCCTGTTCGGTCTCGGCCTGCACGCCTACGTGCAGCGACTGCGGCTGGTGCGGGCCGGACGGCGCCTCGCGTTCCGCGCCGATGCGTCGGTGACCGACATCGCCTACGACAGCGGCTACGACCATGCGGAATCGTTCTCGCGGGCGTTCCGGCGCGTGCTCGGGCAAAGCCCGAGCGGGTTCCGCGAACGGCCCGACTGGGACGCCTGGCGCGATCTCGTCGAACCCCTGCACCGCATCCGGAGCCAGCACATGCCGCACGCCCACGACCTCGCCGATGTCCGCATCGTCGCCGTACCCGACATCCGCATCGCCTTGCTCGACCATGTCGGTCCGCAGGAACGACTCGGAGACAGCATCCGCCGCTTCATCGGCTGGCGTCGCGCGAATCGCTTGCCGCCGGCGATCAGCGCGACCTACAACGTTCTCTACGACGACCCCGACGACACGTCGCCGGCCGAGTTCCGCTTCGGTCTCGCCGCGGCCACCGACCGCGACATCGCCGCGAATGCCGAGGGCGTCGTGGCCGGCACGATTCCGGGCGGGCGCTGTGCCGTGCTGCGCCATGTCGGATCGGAAGCCACGCTCGGTCCGGCCCTCCGCTTCCTGTTCGCGGAATGGCTGCCGCAGTGCGGCGAAACGCCGCGCGACTTCCCGCCGTATCTGCAGCGCATCGCTTTTTTTCCGGACGTGCCCGAACATCAGGCGGTGACCGACCTCTTCCTGCCGCTGCAGCCCCGACCGTGATCGATGCTCTCGTCCGCCGTGCCCGCTGGCTGCTGCCGCTGCTGATTGCGGCGCTGCTGTTGCCGCTGGCGTCGCCATGGCTGCACGGGCGCGGCGGACGCATCGCCTGGCTGCTCGATCTCGCCGTGCATTGGCAGTGGCTGTACGCGATCGCGCTGGTGCCTGTGGCGATGCTCTGCGGCTGGCGCGATCGGCGCTGGTGGCCGCTCGGGTTGCTGGCGCTGCTGCCGTGGTGGACGGCGCCGCCGCGGTGGCCGACGCCGACGGATGCCTCGTCGCTCGCGCCGTTCCGCGTGATCAGCGCGAACGTGCATCTGCAGACGACGTCGCCCGAGCGGTTGATCGCATGGGCCGACGACGCGCCCGTCGACGTACTTGTGTTGCTCGAAGTGTCGCCGATCTATGCGCAGGCGCTGGCGGACTGGCCGACATATCCGCATCGCGTCGTCGTGCCGGGGAACGATCCGTTCGGCGTTGCGGTGCTGTCGCGCCATCCGTTTGCGACGCAGGCGATCCTGCGGGATGTGCGCGGCATCGCGTCGATCGATGTCGCCATCGACACGCCGCAGGGCTGCGTCGCACTGCGCGCGGTGCATCCGATGCCGCCGATTTCGCCGGAGGAAAAACAGGCGCGCGACCGTTTCCTCGCGTCGACCCTGGCCGCCATGAGCGAACGCGCGCCGCCGTCCCTGATCGCCGGCGACGTCAATGCGACGCCCTGGTCGTCGGCGTTCGCGCCGTTCGCGGCGGCGTCGTGGCGGCGCAGCACGTCGCTGGCGCCGACCTGGCCGGTGCGCGGGCTCGGCGTGTTCGGCATTCCGATCGACCAGGTGCTTGCGAGCCGCCACTGGCAACGTATCGATGCCGTGCGCGGGCCGGACCTGGGCTCCGACCACTACCCGGTGCGCGTCGTGCTCGGCCGCACGCCCACGGCGGCTTGTGACGAGTCGTGAGCAGGGGCGGGAACTTCGCCGGCCGCGCGGGTTCCGTTCACGGCGCGCCGGTTCGCGGCGCTGATACCCTGCCGCCCCCACTCGACGGAGTCCTTCCGATGAACATCCGCACCGGTCTTGCCCTCGCCATCGTCGCCGCGCTCGCGGCCTGTTCGAACGAGGCGCCGCCTGCCGACACCGCCGCCGCCGCCGCCGCGCCGCCGCCGGCTGAAACTGCGCCCGTCGCCGCACCGGCACCGGCCGCCGATCCGATCGACGCCGTCCTGGCCGGCACGCATCGTTCGGACGAGAACAAGGCGCGCGACATCTACCGTCATCCCAAAGAGACGCTGGCCTTCTTCGGCATCCAGCCGACCATGACGGTCGTCGAGATCACGCCGGGCGGCGGCGGCTGGTACACCGAAATCCTGGCGCCGTACCTGCGTGACGCCGGCAAGCTCGTCGCGGTCACCTGGGACACCTCGGCGCCGGATGCGCCGGGCTATTACGCGCGCAACAACGAACAGCTGAAGGCCAAGCTCGCGGCCGATGCCGCCCTGTACGACAAAGTCGACCTGCGCCTGTTCGATGCCAAGGCGCCGAACTTCGGCGACGCGAATTCGGCCGATGCCGTGGTCACCTTCCGCAACGTCCACAACTGGACCATGGCCGGCAACGACGGCGATTACTTCAAGGCCTTCTTCGCCGCGCTCAAGCCGGGCGGCGTGCTCGGCGTGGTCGAACATCGCGCGAATCCGGGCACCACGGTCGAGCAGACCAAGGAAAGCGGCTACCTGACCGAGGACTACGTCATCGGGCTCGCTACCGCCGCCGGCTTCGTGCTCGAGGAGAAGAGCGAGATCAACGCCAATCCGAAGGACACCAAGGACCATCCGGAAGGCGTGTGGACGCTGCCGCCGAGTTACGCGCTGAAGGACGTCGATCGCGAAAAATACGCCGCCATCGGCGAATCCGATCGCATGACGCTGCGCTTCCGCAAGCCGTCCGAAATGGCTGACGGCGGCGAAGCGGCACAGCCCGCGACCGGCGGTTGATCGTCCTCTTCAACAAGCCTTACGACGTGCTCTGCCAGTTCAGCGACGGGCAGGGCCGTCGCACCCTGGCCGATTTCATCGACGTGCCCGGCGTGTATGCCGCCGGGCGCCTCGACCGCGACTCGGAAGGCCTGCTGGTGCTGACCGACGACGGCGCGCTCGCGCATCGCCTGACCGATCCGAAACACGCGCATCGCAAGACCTACCGGGTGCAAGTCGAAGGCATTCCGCGCGACGATCAGCTCGACGCCTTGCGACGCGGTGTCGTGCTGAACGATGGTCCGACCCGCCCGGCCGAGGTGCGGCGCAACGATGCGCCGACGAACCTGTGGCCGCGCGACCCGCCCATCCGCGTCCGCCAGTCCATCCCCGATGCGTGGCTCGAGCTCGCGATCGGCGAAGGCCGCAATCGCCAGGTGCGGCGCATGACCGCGGCGGTCGGGTTGCCGACGCTGCGCCTGATTCGCGTCGCCAGCGGCGATTACGCGCTCGGCGACTTGCGGTCCGGTCAGTACCGGATCATCGATCCACGCCCGGCCCCGATGTCGACCGGGCGCGAGCGCGCCGGGCGCCTCGGGCGTCGTTTCGCGCGGGGGCGAACATGACGTTCAAGGATCACTTCTCCGGCCATGCCGCACAGTACGCGCAGGCGCGTCCGCATTACCCGGCGGCCTTGTTCGCCGGGCTTGCCGCACGCATGCCGGCACGCGGTCGCTGCTGGGATGCCGGTTGCGGCAACGGTCAGGCCAGTGTCGCGCTGGCGGCGCATTTCGCGGCGGTGTATGCCACCGACCCGAGCGCCGAGCAGATCGCGAATGCCGAGCCGCATCCGCGCGTGACCTATGCGGTCGAACGCGCCGAATCGTGTTCTCTGCCCGACCACGATGCCGATCTCGCCACGATCGCACAGGCCCTGCACTGGTGCGATGTCGATGCCTGGCATCGCGAAGTGGCGCGCGTGCTGAGGCCTGGCGGCGTCGTGGCCGAGATCGGCTATGCGCGATCGCAAGTCAATGCGGACGTCGATGCGGTGTATGCGCGCCTGTACGAGGACATCACCGCGCCGTACTGGCCGCCGGAACGTGCACAGATCGACCGCCACTACGCCGATCTGCCGTTCCCGTTCGAGCGCGTCGACCTGGGTCCGCTGCCGCCAATGCAGCAGCACTGGCCCCTGGCGCAGTACCTCGCCTATCTCGACAGCTGGTCGGCCGTTGCCCGTTATCGCAGGCAACATGGACACTCGCCGCTCGACCTCGTGCAGGACGACTTCGTGCGCGCCTGGGGCGACCCGAACGAGGCGCGCATCGTGCAATGGGACCTGTTCGTGCGCGTCGGCCGCACCGCGCGTTAGATGTCGCGATACCGGAGAAGCCGGTTCGCTACGAGGTCATGCCGGCGCGGTGGGCGATCAGCGCGGCCTGGGTGCGGTCGTTGACGCCGAGCTTTTCGAAGATGGCGCTGACATAACCTTTCACCGTGCCTTCGGTGAGATTGAGCTTGCGTCCGACTTCCTTGTTGCTCTTGCCTTCGGCGACCAGCAGCAGCACGTCGCGCTCGCGTTCGGTCAGGCGCTCGAGGCCCTGGTGGCCGACACGACCGCGCAGCGCGGCGTCGGCCAGCGGGTGCAGATAGGACTGTCCTTG
>JBGASK010000109.1:0-11371 GCA_044229785.1 Ahniellaceae bacterium | reverse complement strand
GGGGGAGAGATCTTACCCGCCGACATCGCACTTGGCAAGCCTGTCACCCGCATTGCGCGCGCGCGCCGCTCCCTGCAGTACTGTGCGGCGAATTCGCTGCTTCAAGTCCTGTTGCCGTCATGTCACAAGCCTTTACCACGGTATCCGCAGACGCACGCATCGCCGACATCGCCGCACAATGCGTGATGTGCGGATTGTGCTTGCCGCACTGCCCGAGCTACATGGTGACGCGCAACGAATCCGATTCGCCGCGCGGCCGTCTGGCCTTGATGGCGAAGATCGCGAGCGGCGAAATCTCGCGTGCGCAGCATCCATCGCTGGATCGATGCCTCGCCTGCGGGCGCTGCGAGGCGGTGTGTCCGCCAAAGGTGCGCTTCATCGAAGCACTCGCGCTCATGCGGACGCACCACGGCCCGGGCCATGAACACTGGAGCGGCCGTCTGGCGCGCTGGACGTCACGGCGACGCAAGATGCGCGGGCAGCTGCCGAAACTCGCAATCAAGATTCGTCGATGGCTGCCGCCGACCTTGCGCCGCAGACTCAATCTTGACGGCCTGGCGACGACCTCGACGACCTCGACGCCATCGGCGCCGGAATCTTCGGCCACGAAGCCTGCTGACATCGTCGTACTGGCCGGCTGCATGGCCGACGCGATGGAGGGTCGCGCCGTCGCCGCGATCAAGCACGTCGCGCAGCGGCTGGCGTTGTCGATTCGCATCGATGGCGATCGGTGTTGCGGCGCCTTGAACGCACACCTGGGGCACGCTGTCGCTGCAACCGAGGCCATGACGTGCCCCGACCCGGTGCTGGTGGCGATCAACTCCGGCTGCATGTCGCAGTGGCAGCAATGGTTCGGCCCCGGGCGCGTCATCGGTGTCGCCCGCTGGCTGGACGAGCTGTGTTCGAAGCACGGCGACCGACTGGTCGCCAGACCGCTGCGAATCGCCCTGCATCTGCCTTGCACGCAGCAAGCGCAAACCGCAGAGGCGGCCGCCATGCACCGACTTGTCGGCCGCTTGCCTGGCGCAACGCTGCTGGCACTGCCCACGCAACCTGGGTGCTGTGGTGCGGCCGGAAGCTACTTCCTGAACCAACCCGAGATCGCACAGGCACTCGCGGATGCCGCATCGACGCAGATGCAGTCGACGCGGCCCGACATCGTGCTCAGCGCGAACGGCGCTTGTCGCGCACAACTGGCGCAGGCATTGTTCGATTCGGGCTCGGGCATCCGGGTCATGCATCCGGCCGAACTGCTCGCCGAATACCTGGACGAACCCGCGCGATGAGCTTCCGACGCAATTCCCCCATCGACCACCTGCTCGCTGTCGTCGACCAGGCCCTGAATCTCGGCAACTCGCATGCCGCCGCCGCGCGCGCGAACCCCGCACAAACGCTGACCTCGCCAGAACCAGACGCGCGCGACCGCCGACTGGTCGCAGGCCTGATGCGCATCAACCACACCGGGGAAGTTTGCGCGCAGGCGCTGTATCTCGGGCAGGCCGCCGTCGCCGAATCGACGGATACGCGCGCGCACCTCCTGCAATCCGCGCGCGAAGAACACGACCACCTGGTCTGGTGCGATGCGCGCCTGCGCGAGATCGAGGCACGACCGAGCCTGCTCAACCCGCTGTGGTTCGCGGGCAGTTACCTGATCGGCGCCGGCGCGGCACTGTTCGGCGATCGCGTCAGCCTCGGCTTCGTGGTCGAGACCGAACGCCAGGTCGAAGCGCATCTCGACGATCATCTCGACCGGCTGCCGCTCGCCGATCGGCGCTCCCGCGCGATACTCGAAACCATGCAACGCGAGGAAATCGAACACGGCCAGCATGCGCTCGACCGCGGCGCCGTCGAACTCGCCGCGCCGGTCCGTCGCGTCATGGGCTTCTGCGCCGACGTGATGCGCTTCGTCGCCTATCGCATCTGAAACCCGGAAACGAAACGGGCCGCGATGCGGCCCGTTCGTCGTTCGTCGCCCGGTCTCGATCAGACCAGGTTGCGACCGTGGAAGAGTTCTTCGATCTCGCGCTTGAGCTGGGCTTCGACACGCAGCCGATCCTTGAACGACAGATCCTTGGCCTGGGCTTCGAACAGATAGTTGTCGAGGTCGAACTCCTTCACGTGCATCTTCGTGTGGAAGATGTTTTCCTGATACACGTTGACGTCGAACATCTCGTACTTCTGCTTGATGTGCTTGGCCAGATAGTCCTGGATCGAGTTGATGCGGTGGTCGATGTAGTGCTTCTTGCCCTTCACGTCGCGGGTGAAGCCGCGCACGCGGTAGTCCATCGTGACGATGTCCGACTCGAAGCTGTCGATCAGGTAGTTCAAGGCCTTCAGCGGCGAGATCACGCCGCAGGTAGCCACGTCGATGTCGGCGCGGAAGGTCGCGATGCCGTTGTGCGGATGGGTCTCCGGATACGTGTGCACCGTGATGTGGCTCTTGTCGAGATGCGCGACCACGGCCTCCGAGATCATGTCCTTGCCGAGCTTCTCGACGATCGGATGCTCGGAAATCAGGATCGTGACCGACGCACCCTGCGGGTCGTAGTCCTGGCGCGCGACATTGAGGATGTTGGCGCCGATGATTTCGGCGACTTCCGTCAGGATCTGCGTCAGGCGGTCGGCGTCGTACTGTTCGTCGATGTACTCGATGTAGCGATCGCGCTGTTCGGGCGTCACCGCGTAACAGATGTCGTAGATATTGAACGACAGCGCCTTCGTCAGGTTGTTGAAACCCTGCAATTGCAGGCGCGGAAGCGGCTTGACCATGGTGCTTTTCCTCAGTCGCCACGGGTGAAAGGGGCGCGGATTATGGGGCAAATCGCCCGACAGGGGTAATCGCCGCTCCGGCGGATTCAGCGCGGCGTTTGAAATCGGCCCGGCGCCGTCCTATAAACGTCACGATTCCGTGCGCGAGGTCGCAATGCCCAATTCCAACTCCGATCCCTTGGCTGGCCTGACCGACGCCATGCCGAAAACCGTGACGCCGCGCTCGCTGGCGCTGGACGGGCCTGCGCTCGATCGGTTCCTGGGCGCCTGTCATCGACGGCGCTACCCGAACCGCACGGCGATCTTCATGCCGGGCGACCGGGCCGACGTGCTGTATTACGTCGTCGACGGTTCGCTGAGCGTCGTCGCCGAAGACGACGACGGCCGCGAGCTGATCCTGGCCTATTTGAACAAGGGCGAGTTCATCGGCGAACTCGGCCTGTTCGTCGAAACCAGCAAGCGCGAAGTCCTGGTGCGCACGCGCAGCGCCTGCGAACTGGCGGAGATCAGCTACGAACGCCTGCTCGCGCTGTTCGAGAGCACGCTGCGCGACGAATGCCCGAAACTGATGTTCGCGATCGGCTCGCAACTCACGCGGCGTCTGTTGCACACCAGTCGCAAGGTCAGCCGCCTCGCCTTCATGGACGTGACCGGCCGCATCTCGCGCACCCTGCTCGATCTCTGCAGCGAACCCGATGCGCTGACGCACCCGCAAGGCATGCAGATCCGCGTGTCGCGTCAGGAGCTGTCGCGCATCGTCGGCTGCTCGCGCGAAATGGCCGGACGCGTGCTCAAGCAACTGGAAGAGCAGGGCAAGATCGGCGTCAGCGGCAAGACCATCGTGGTCTTCGGAACGCGCTAGCTTGGGCGCATCGGTCGCACCCGCGGACAAGGACCATCACGGCGGCCTGCGCCTGCGCGATGCGAAACTGCATGACGCTTCGGCGATCGCGCGCCTGATCGAACTGCTGGGTTATCCCTGCGACCTCGCCGAAGCCGAACGCCGCATCCGCCGCGTCAACGCCAGCCCGCGCCAGGCGCTGATCGTGGCCGAATGGAAGGAAGCGGTCTGCGGCCTGATCAGCCTCGACTTCATGTTCTATCTGCCGCTCGGCCGCGAGACCTGCCGCATCACCGCCCTCGTCGTCGACGAACGCTTCCGCGGTCACGGCATCGGTCGCGAATTGTTGCGGTATGCCGAATCGGCGGCGCGGCGCGAACACTCGGCGCGCCTCGAACTGACCACGGCCGCCTCGCGCACCGAAGCCCATGCGTTCTATCGACACTGCGGCTTTGATCAGTCTTCGCTGCGCTTCGTGAAACCGCTCTGCGACGCCTGACTCAGGCCGCGAGCGGGTCGCGCCAGACCATGTAGGTGTCGGAGCGCTGATAGTGCGAATCCGGCTTGCGGCCGCGATGTTCGAAGCCGGCGCGTTCGTACAGCGAAATGGCCGCCTTCAGCGACGAGTGCGTCTCCAGGAACAAGGTGGTTCCGCCGATGCGGCGGAACTCCGCGATCACGGCATCCAGCAACTGCCGCCCGATGCCGCCGCCCTGTTCCGCCGAGGTGACCGCCATCTTGGTCAACTCGTACACGCCCGGCGATTCCTGGAGCAGAGCGCAGGTGCCGACGACCGCGTCGCCGCGCAGCGCGAACAGGATGCATCCGCCCCCGTCGAGGATGCGCTGCTCGGGATGATCGAGTACTTCGGCATCGATCGGCTCGACCTTGAAATGACGTTCCAGCCATTCGCGGTTGAGGCGCCCGAAATGGCTGCGCAGCGCCGGTTCGAACGGAACGATGCGCAGGTTCACGCGAACAGTCGCTGCAGTTCGCTGCCGGGGTCTTCGGCACGCATGAAGGCTTCGCCGACGAGGAAGGCATGCACGCCGCCGGCGCGCATCTTCGCGACATCGTCGCGCGTATGGATGCCGCTCTCGGTGATCAGGACGCGGTCCGGACCGACCGCATCGCGCAGGCCCAGGGTGATGTCGAGCGATACCGAGAAATCGCGCAGGTTGCGGTTGTTGACGCCGATCAGCGGCGAGGCGGTGCGCAACGCGCGCGTCATTTCCTCGCCGTCGTGGGTTTCGATCAGCACGTCGAGCCCGAGCTCCATCGCGAGGCCGGCGTAGTCCTGCAACTGGTCGACCCCGAGCGCGGCGACGATGAGCAGGATGCAGTCGGCGCCGAGCACGCGGGATTCGTGGATCTGGTACGCGTCGACGGTGAAGTCCTTGCGCAAGGCCGGCAACGCGCAGGCCGCGCGCGCCTGTTGCAGATAGGCGTCGGCGCCCTGGAAGAAATCGACGTCGGTCAGCACCGACAGACAGGCCGCGCCGCCGCGTTCGTAGCTGGCCGCGATCTCGGTCGGACGGAAGTCCTGGCGGATCACGCCCTTGCTCGGCGACGCCTTCTTGATCTCGGCGATGACGGCGGGCTGGTTGCGCGCCAGCTTCGTGCGCAAGGCCTGCGCGAAGCCGCGCGTCGGCGCCAGATCGACCGTGCGCGCCTTGAGATCGGCGAGGGGTTGATACACGCGGCGATCGGCGATTTCGATCTGCTTGCGCTCGAGGATGCGGGTCAGGATATCGGCCATCTCAGCCTCCGTTCGCGATGGCTTGGGTCGCGGCGACGAACTGCTCGAGCTTGGCGCGCGCGGCGCCGCCGGCCATGGCCTCACGGGCGCGACGCAGGCCATCGCCGATGTCGCCGGCAATGCCGGCGGCATACAGCGCGGCACCGGCATTCAGCGCGACGATCTCGCGCGGCAAGCCGTCGACGCCGTCGATCGCTTCGAGCACACGCGTGCGCGACTGCGCCGCATCGTCGACGCGCAAGTTGCGGCTCGCCGCCATGCGCAGGCCGAAGTCCTCGGGATGGATCTCGTACTCGCGCACCACGCCGTCACGCAGTTCGCCGACCAGGGTGGCCGCACCGAGCGTAATCTCGTCCATCTGGTCGCGACCGTAGACGACGAGTGCATTGCGCGCACCGAGGCGCTGCAACACGCGCACCTGAATGCCGACAAGGTCGGGATGGAACACGCCCATCAGGATGTTCGGCGCGCCGGCCGGATTGGTCAGCGGGCCGAGGATGTTGAAGATCGTGCGCACGCCCATTTCCTTACGCACCGCGGCGACGTTCTTCATCGCCGGATGGTGGATGGGTGCGAACATGAAGCCTATGCCGGTGCGGCGGATGCATTCCGCGACCTGCCCGGGCTGCAGGTCGATGCGCGCGCCGAGCGCTTCGAGCACGTCGGCGGCGCCGGATTTGCTCGACACGCTGCGGTTGCCGTGTTTCGCGACCTTGGCACCCGCGGCAGCGGCGACGAACATCGAGGCCGTCGAAATGTTGAACGTATGCGCGCCGTCGCCGCCGGTGCCTACGATGTCGACGAAATGCGGATCGGGCGCGATCTCGACGCGCGCCGAGAACTCGCGCATCACCTGTGCTGCGCCGGCGATTTCGCCGATGGTTTCCTTCTTGACGCGCAGGCCGGTGAGCAGTGCGGCCGTGATCACCGGCGACACCTCGCCGCGCATGATCTGGCGGAACAGGTCCACCATTTCGTCGTGGAAGATCTCGCGGTGCTCGATGGTGCGGGCCAGCGCTTCTTGCGGCGTGATCGGCATGGTTACTGCGCCAGGAAATTCTTCAACATGGCGTGGCCATGCTGGGTCATGATCGATTCGGGATGGAACTGCACGCCCTGGATCGGGAAACGGCGATGGCGCAGGCCCATGATCTCCTCGACCGAGCCGTCGTCGTTCGTGGTCCAGGCCGTCACTTCCAGATCCTCGGGAAGACAGGTCTTGTCGACCACGAGCGAGTGGTAGCGCGTCGCCTCGAAGCCGTCCGGCAAGCCGGCGAACAGGCCCTGCCCGGCGTGATGGATCGGCGAGGTCTTGCCATGCATGATGCGCCCGGCGCGAATGACCCGGCCGCCGAACGCCTGACCGATGCTCTGGTGGCCGAGGCAGACGCCGAGCATCGGCACGGTGCCGGCCAGCGTCTTCAGCACCTCGACCGACACGCCCGCCTCGCTCGGCGTGCACGGCCCCGGCGAGATCACGATGCGGTCGGGCTTCAAGGCCGCGATCTCGGCCACCGTCAGCTCGTCGTTGCGGATCACCTTCACGTCCTCGCCCAACTCGGCAAAATACTGCACGAGGTTGTAGGTGAAGCTGTCGTAGTTGTCGATCATCAGCAGCATGGTCAACCCGGACTTCGCGGGCGCAGGCCGCGGTCGATGTGGGTCGCCGAGCTTATCGAATGCGGGCGCGCCGCGTCTTCAACGCGGCGCGGTTGCCCGCAGTTCGTCAGCGGCCGGCTCGGCCCTAGACTCCGGACCAGCCAGGGAGTCCCGCCATGTCCGATCTGCGTCCCGCGTCGTCCGATCGCTACCCGCACGTGCTGCTCGGCCTGTATCTCGCGTTCTGGGCGGCGCTCGCGATCGCGCCGCACTACCGCGAGGACTGGCTGCTCGAAAACGTGCTGGTCGTGATCGCGCTGCCGCTGCTGGCGTGGAGCCACCGCCGCATCGGCTTTTCGCACCATGCGATCACCGCGCTGTTCGTGTTCTTCTGCCTGCATGCCGTCGGCGCGCACTACACCTATTCGGAAGTGCCATGGAATGCGGCGCTGAAGTCGTTGACCGGTTGGGACGCGATGCAGTCGCTCGGCATGCAACGCAACCACTTCGACCGCGTCGTGCACTTCAGCTACGGCCTGCTGATCGTGCCCGCCGTCGCCGAACTCCTCGACGCCCGCGGCCCGCTGCGCGGCCTGTGGCGCCAGCTCGTGCCGATCATGTTCATCATGTCGAACTCGGAACTCTACGAAATGATCGAATGGCAAGCCGCCGAGGTCTTCGGCGGCGACCTCGGCCAGGCCTACCTCGGCACCCAGGGCGACATCTGGGACGCACAGAAGGACTCGTTGATGGCGATGGTGGGGGCGATTCTAGGGCTTCTGGCCTATCGCCGCGGCATTCGCCCGTTCATGGAACGTCGGCACGATTGACCACAGGCGTCGCCCGCCAGCCAGGCCTCAAGCCGGGCCTTTCGTTACCAAGACCCACGCCATGACCGCGAGCGTCAGAACACCGCCGAGCGAAAAAAGCACGCGCACCTTCAACAATAGACCTGCCATACCGGATTGCTTGCACACGTCGGTCAGCAAACTGGAAAAGAGCACGCGTAACATGATGGAACCGTCGCGCATCGCCAAACCGCGTGGCGAGCCAATGCTCGACCAATAGCTCTCAACCCGGATCATCAAGGCGCGTTGCAGCTCCAGGAGAGAGGACAGGTAGGCAATGTTGGCGACGATCGTCGAGAAGAAAAGTAGCAAGAACATCCTCGTGTTCTCCTAGCCTATTCGCAGTGTTGGGCACATCGACAACAGCGGCAAGACCAATGTCTTGCGGCGGTCGTCACAACCCGCTCGCCGCCTGCGCTACCGCGCGGAACAGGGCGCGGCCCTTGTTCATGGTTTCGTCCCATTCCTTCTCGGGGTCGGAGTCGTAGACGATGCCGGCACCGGCCTGCACGTGCAGCTGGTGGTCCTGGATGACGGCGGTGCGGATGGCGATGGCGGTGTCGGCGTCGCCCCACCAGCCGACGTAGCCGACCGCGCCCGAGTAGATGCCGCGCTTGATCGGCTCCAGGTCCTGGATGATTTCGAGCGCGCGGATCTTGGGTGCACCGCTGACCGTGCCGGCCGGGAACGTGGCCTTGAGCACGTCGGCGAACTTGAAGTCGGGACGCAGCGCGCCCTGCACTTCCGAGACGATGTGCATCACGTGCGAATAGCGCTCGATGATGAAGCGCTCGGGCACGCGTACGCTGCCCGCTTCGGCCACGCGACCGACATCGTTGCGGCCGAGGTCGATCAGCATCAGGTGCTCGGCACGCTCCTTCGGATCGGCCAGCAACTCGGCTTCCAGCGCCTGGTCCTGTTCCGGCGTCTTGCCGCGCGGACGCGTGCCGGCGATCGGGCGCACGGTCACCTGACCGGCCTGCAAGCGCACGAGAATCTCGGGCGAGGAGCCGACGATCTGGCGCTCGCCGAGATCGAGGAAATACATGTAGGGCGACGGGTTCAACGCGCGCAATGCGCGATACACGTCGACCGGTCGCGCCCGGAACGGCACGCTCAGTCGTTGCGACAACACGACCTGGAAGATGTCGCCGGCGCGGATGTATTCCTTGCTCTGCTCGACCGCGGCGATGAAGCCTTCGCGGGTGAAGCCGGAGACGAAATCGGCTTCGGTCAGGCTGGCCGGATCCAGCACTTCCGGATAACTCGGACCGGAGCGGCGCAGCCGGAACGCGAGTTCGTCGAGCCGGCGCTGCGCGCGCGCATAGGCGCGCGGCTCGTTCGGATCGGCGTGCACGATCAGGTAAAGGCGGCCCTTGAGGTTGTCGAACACCGCGACTTCCTCGCTCAACATCAGCAGCACGTCGGGTGCGCCGATCGGATCGGGCTTGTCGTCGCGCGCGAGCTTGGCTTCGACGTAGCGGATGGTGTCGAAGCCCCAGTAACCGACCAGGCCGCCGGTGAAGGCCGGCAGGTCCGGCAGCTTCGGCACCTTGAAGGCTTCGCGGATCGCATCGAGCGCGGCCAGCGGATCGGCGAGTTCGCGCTCCTCGACCACTTCGCCATATTGCGCGATCGACAGCTGATGGCCGCGCAGCGTGTACGTGGTCTTCGCGGGCAGGCCGATGATCGAATACCGCCCCCAGTTCTCGCCGCCCTCGACCGATTCGAACAGATAGGTGTGCGGCCCGTCGGCCAGCTTCAGGTACACCGACAGCGGCGTGTCGAGGTCGGAGAACACCTCGCGCACCACCGGGATGCGATTGAAGCCTTGTGCGGCGAGCGCGTTGAATTCGTCCTGCGTGAGCATGTTGCGGGTCCTCGTCAGCCGTCGATTATTGCGGTGCCGAAGAAGCCGCGCCAAGCGTTGCGGCGACATGACAGAATCCCGCCATTCGCAGGCACTGCATTCTTGGGATGGGCATGAGCGACGCCTGGTACGTGGCCGAACCCGATGGCGACACCTGGGGACCGTATGCGTTCCAGGACTTGTTGCGTGCGGCCGTGGCGAAGCAATTCGCGGCCGGTGCCCTCGTCTGGCAGGTAGATCTGGGCGAATGGCAACCCCTTTCGCGACACTTCGGCAATGCCATGAACGCGACGCCGAGTACCGCGGCGCCGCGCGAAGTCACCAAGCCCGTCGCGGGCACGAAGCCCGGCGGAACCAGCGTTCCGAAGCCACCCCGACCGGGAACGCCGCCGCCGTTGCGCGGCAAGCCGCCGCTGCCGAAGAACCAGGCGCAGATCGAGGCCATGTTGCGCGAGGCGCAGGCCAAGAAAGGCGCGATCGCCGCCGATGCCCGGCAGAACGCGACCGAATCGGCACGCAAGCTCGCCTGGGTCGGCAAGCGATTCGCGGCGCGTTACATCGACGTGGGCTCGCTCGGCCTGTTCGGCGCCAGCGCCTGGTGGGCCGCGACCGAAGGCCGCAAGGGGGTCGAAGCCGCCATCGCCGCGGATCCGTGGCTGCTGCTGTTCATGGCGCTGGCGCTGTGGTTCGTCGCCGAATCGCTGCTGATCGGCCTGTTCGGCACCACGCCGGGCAAGTGGCTGCTCGGGCTGCGCGTGCGCGATGCCCGCGGCGAAGCGCCCGGCATCCCGCGCGCCTTCAAGCGCAGCTTCTGGGTCTATGCGCGCGGCCTCGGCTTCGGCCTGCTCTTCGTCACTCCGTTCGCGATCCTGATCGCCGGCGCACAGACCTTGAACAAGGGCGAGGCGCCCTGGGACAGCGGCCTGGTCGTCGACGAGCAAGGCGCGAGCGTGCAATGGCAGGCGATCGCATTCCTGCTGGTATTCCTGTGGATCGCCGCCAGCGAGGGCTGGTGGCTCGACCTCGCGAGTCTCTTGATGCGCTGAGTCCGGGCGTAGAATGGGCAGCCCAATCGACCAGGCCGACCATGCGCCCAGCAATCTTCCGAACCCTGATGGCCGTGTCGCTCGCCGCGCCGCTGGCGGCGTCGGCACAGCAAGCCGATGTCGTGTTCTCGCACCAGTTCGAGTCCGGCGCCGTCAGCTTGTCGCCGGACCTGGTCTACGCGCGCGCCGGCAGCACCACGACGGGCATCGCCGGGCCGTTGCTGCTGCAACTGGACGAACCCGTCGCCGCGAATACGTTCGTGCCGATCGTGTCGCTGAATCCGGCGCGATTGAGCATCGACGGCGGTGGCGTCATGGTCGCGCAGGGGCAGGACTCGGCCATCGTGACGATGACCGGCATCGCCAGCGATCCCGTCCCGGTGCTGGTGCGGGCCAGCCTCGGCAACCAGGTGTATGCCGCGGTCCGCGTGTTCGACGACGGCGATACGCGCCAGGTCGTGTCGCTGCGCCCGAACCCGATCAGCATCGCCCCGGGCGGGCAGCGCAGCCTGATCGCCACGCTGAACCTGCCGGCGGCCTCGACCGGCACCGCGGTCGACCTGTCGGTCGCGCCACTGGGCGCCGGCAGCTTCACGACGCCGATCACGGTCGCCGCGAACAGCTTCTCGCAAAGCTTCG
>JBGASK010000182.1:0-2485 GCA_044229785.1 Ahniellaceae bacterium | reverse complement strand
GGGCATGGCCCCGATCCGGCGCATTCGCGGGGTTAGCCGCATTCACTTCACCATGGCGCTTGCTGCCATAACCCAAGGTGAAGCCTTTAATGCCCACTATCAACCAGCTGGTCCGCAAGGGCCGCGTTCCGCAGAAGACCAAGTCCAAGGTCCCTGCGATGGAGCAGAACCCGCAGAAGCGCGGCGTTTGCACCCGTGTGTACACCACGACCCCGAAGAAGCCGAACTCGGCGCTGCGCAAGGTGGCCAAGATCCGCCTGACCAATTCGCGCGAAGTGATTTCGTACATTCCGGGCGAGGGCCACAACCTGCAGGAGCACTCGGTGGTGCTGATCCGCGGCGGGCGTGTGCGCGACCTTCCCGGCGTGCGCTATCACGTGCTGCGCGGCGTGCTTGACACCCAGGGAGTCAAGGACCGCAAGCAGAGCCGCTCGAAGTACGGCGCCAAGCGTCCGAAGTAAGCCCCAGGGCTCAAGGTTTCAGCAGGCCGGCGCCAGTGCGCGGCCCAGCATAAGGAATACACGAGATGTCTCGTCGTCGTCGTCCCGAGAAGCGGGAAATCCTGCCCGATCCCAAGTTCGGAGATCAGGTGCTGTCGAAGTTCATGAACAACCTCATGCTCGACGGGAAGAAGTCTGTTGCCGAAAGCATCGTTTACGGTGCGCTCGAAACTATGGAAACCCGCGCCAAGAGCGATCCGGTGGCGCTGTTCCACGATGCGCTCAACAACGTGAAGCCGCAGATCGAGGTGCGTTCGCGCCGCGTCGGCGGTGCCACCTATCAGGTGCCGGTCGAGGTTCGCCCCGAACGCGCCCAGGCGCTGGCGATCCGCTGGCTGATCACCGCCGCGCGCAACCGCAGCGAAACCACCATGGCCGCGCGCCTTTCGGCCGAGCTGCTCGACGCCGCCAACAACCGCGGCAACGCGGTCAAGAAGCGCGAAGACACCCACCGCATGGCCGACGCCAACCGCGCGTTCAGCCACTACCGCTGGTAAAGGATACCCCCTATCATGGCACGCAGCCATCCTCTTGAAAAATACCGCAATTTCGGTATCATGGCGCACATCGACGCCGGCAAGACCACCACGACCGAGCGGATCCTCTACTACACCGGCAAGTCCTACAAGATCGGCGAAGTCCACGACGGCGCCGCGACCATGGACTGGATGGAGCAGGAACAGGAACGCGGGATCACGATCACCTCGGCCGCGACGACCTGCATCTGGAACGACCACCGGCTGAACATCATCGACACCCCGGGCCACGTCGACTTCACCATCGAAGTCGAACGTTCGCTGCGCGTGCTCGACGGTGCGGTCGCCGCGTTTGACGGCGTTGCCGGCGTTGAGCCGCAGTCGGAAACCGTGTGGCGTCAGGCCGACAAATATGGCGTGCCGCGGATGTGCTACATCAACAAGCTCGACCGTACCGGTGCGAACTTCTATTACTGCGTGCAGACGATCATCGACCGTCTGGGCGCGACCCCTGCGGTGCTCTATCTTCCCATCGGCGCGGAAAGCGATTTCGTCGGCCTCGTCGATCTCGTTCACAACCGTGGCATCATCTGGAAGGATGAAAGCCTCGGCGCCGAATTCGAATATGTCGACATTCCGGCCGATCTTGCCGACAAGGCCGCCGAATATCGCGAAAAGCTGGTCGAACTTGCCGTCGAGCAGGACGATGCCGCGATGGAAGCCTATCTGGAAGGCAACGAACCCGATGTCGCGACGCTGAAGGCGCTGATCCGCAAGGGCACGCTGAACCAGTCGTTCGTCCCCGTGCTGTGCGGTTCGGCGTTCAAGAACAAGGGCGTGCAGGCGCTGCTCGACGCGGTTGTCGACTATCTGCCGTCGCCGCTCGACATTCCCGACGTGCAGGGCGTGAAGATGGACAGCGATGAAAAGGACAGCCGCAAGGCTTCCGACGACGCGTCCTTCTCGGCGCTGGCATTCAAGGTGATGAACGACCCGTTCGTCGGTTCGCTGACCTTCATCCGCATCTATTCGGGTACGCTCACCAAGGGCACCTATCTGAACTCGGTGAAGGACAAGAAGGAAAAGGTCGGCCGCATGCTCGAAATGCATGCGAACGAGCGCAAGGACATCGATGAAGCCTTTGCCGGCGACATCATCGCGCTTGCCGGCATGAAGGAAACCACCACCGGCGATACGCTGTGCGCCGAACGCGATCCGATCGTGCTCGAACGCATGGAATTCCCCGAACCGGTTATCGAACTGTCGGTCGAACCCAAGACCAAGGCAGACCAGGAAAAGATGGGCATCGCGCTCAACCGCCTGTCGGCCGAGGATCCTTCGTTCCGCGTTTCGACCGACCATGAATCGGGCCAGACGATCATCAAGGGGATGGGCGAGCTTCACCTTGACATCATCGTCGATCGCATGCGTCGCGAATTCAAGGTTGAGGCCAATGTCGGCGCGCCGCAGGTGGCTTACCGCGAATATCTCGCCCGTGCTGTCGACATC
>JBGASK010000108.1:0-11468 GCA_044229785.1 Ahniellaceae bacterium | reverse complement strand
GCACGTCGCGGCTGATTCCGGTTCAACCCGAGCAATGACAAGGGCGCCTCGCAAGAGGCGCCCTTTTTGTTGGCCGAGCGTTGGCGGCGATGACCTCGGTCGTCGCCGCTTGCGGGGAAATCAGGAGGCCTGACGCAATCGGTCGGCGGGGTCCGGCGGCGCGAACAGGTCTTCCAGAGGGAGCGGCCGCTCGATCGCGAAGCCTTGGGCATAGTCGACGCCGAGCGCGACCAGATGGCTGCGAATGGTTTCCGATTCGGTGTATTCGGCGATGGTCTGCTTGCGCATCACCCGCGCGATCTCGGCGATCGATCGCACGATGGCGAGCGCCAGCGGCGATTGGTGCACGTCGCGCACGAAACTGCCGTCGATCTTGAAGATGTCGACGTCCAGCGAACGCAGGTAGGAGAAAGAACAGAAGCCGGCGCCGAAATCGTCGAGCGCGAACTTGCAGCCGAGCGCGCGAATGCGCTGGATGAATCGCTGCGCCTGGGCCAGGTCGCGCACCGCGCTGGTCTCGGTGATCTCGAAGCACAGACGTGCCGCCGGCAGGCGACTGGTGGCGACGCGCTCCTCGACGAATTGCGCGAATTCGTCGTCGTTCACCGAGGCGCCGGACAGGTTGATGCCGACCATGCCGACTTCGTCGGCCTGCGCCGGATGGGCGTCGAACCAGTCCAGGGTTTGCGCCAGCACGGCGCGGTCGATGCGTGTGGCGAAGCGGAAGCGTTCGGCTGCGGCGATGTAGGGGCCGGGTTCGAGCAATTCGCCGCTGCCCGGATCGGCGATCCGCAGCAGCACTTCGAAGTGGCGCAAGTGCGCGTTTGCGGTCGGTTTCAGCGCAGCGATGCTCTGGGCATACAGACGCAGACGACCATGCTCGATCGCATCGCCGATGCGCACGGCCCAATCCATCGCGTTGTGGCGGTCGTGCAGGTGGCGCTCGCCTGCGCTCGCCGCCTGCACGCGATTGCCGCCGAGTTCCTTGGCGGTGAAACAGGCGGCATCGGCTTGCGCGAATACCGTGGCAAAGTCGGCGTCGGCAGCGGTGAAGGCGATCAGCCCGATGCTGGTGGTCGGCGCGATCACGCGGCCATCGTGGGCGAAGCGGAAGTCGGCGACGACGCGACGCAGTTCCTGCGCGATGCGCGCGGCCTCGACACCGTCGACCTCGCGCAGCAACAGGGCGAATTCGTCGCCGCCGAGACGTGCGAGCAGATCCTTCTTGCGCACCACGCTGGACAGCGCTGCCGCCAGGGAACGCAGCAATTCGTCGCCGGTGCCGTGGCTGAGCGTGTCGTTGACGAGCTTGAACTGGTCGAGATCGAGATAGGCCATCGCCATCGTTTCCTGCGGATGACGGCGGATCGCGTCCTTGGCGCGATCCTCGAAGGCCGGGCGGTTCGCGAGTCCGGTCAGGCGGTCGACCGTGGCGCGCCGCAACGCGCGCACGCTGGCAACGCGGTTTTCGTGGGCGGCGGCGGCAACGATCTGCGGCGCAGCGGAAACCATGCACAGGAAGGCGATCAGGATGGTCGTGCTGCCGAGGTCCCGCGGCGGCGCCAGGCCGGCATAGCCGAGTCCGATCAGGGTCGCGAGGTACAGACCGACGACGGTCGTGCCGAATGAGGTCCACGGCGGTTCGAAACGGACCGCGCTCCAGATCACGAAGACAAAGGGCAGGGATGCGAAACCGAGCGCATACGCGCCGCTGCGCTTTGCGGCCCAGGCGACGACGACGAGGGACAACAGGAATACCAGCAGCCACAACCACTTCTCGCCCCGCGGGGCGTAACGGAACGGCAAGGGTCCGTCGAGTCGCCATGTGTGCCAGCGATAACCGATCAGCACGCTGGACAGGACCGCGACCACGCCATACAGGTCGCCGAGCGCCCAGCGCCAGGCGGCCTCCAGATAGCCGCTGGCGGGTACCATGCCGGCGAAGACCAGGCCGGCGGCGCCGAGGGCGCTGCCCGTCAGCACCGCCATCGACGATGCCCCGAGGAACAGGAAGCCAGAGCGCATTGACAGGCGATCGACCGCCGCCGGCGACCGGTATTGCACCCATCCCACCGCGATCAGGGCCGTGGCCAGGTTGGAGGCGACCGAGAAGGGAATGAACGCCGCCGGCACCGGCCCCAGCGTGAGATGGAAAATGACCACGGCGATCGGGATGAAGGGCCACCAGCGCCAGCCATGGACGATCAATGCACCGATGGCGATGCCGGCCGGCGGCCAGATCAGCGTGACCTGGTCCGGGCCCGACACGAACCACGTCGCCAGCCACGCCCCGGCGATGAACAGGGCGACCAGCGACGCGAAGGTGGCGACCGGGCGGCGGGGCGGGGACACGGCCCGAGTCTAGCCCCAAGCGCCGTGCAGGGCGTGTCGCAGATCAAGTCTTGGCGCAGTCGCGCGCCCAGTCCTCGGCCTGGCGCATCAGCATGCGCGGCAGCGGCGGCGTGCGCTCCATCGCGGCCGCCGCGTCGCGGATGCGTGCGGCCAGTTCCGGGGTCGGTGCGATGCGGCATTGCGCATAGGCCATCGCGGCGCGTTCGGCGTCGGCGTAGCTGCGCTCGCTGAACACGCCGCGGTCGCGCTCGGCCAGGACCGGGCCCAGCAGGTCGATGGCCGCCTGATAGTCGGCGCGGGCGATGCGGATGCGGGCGCGGTCGGCCTGATAGGCGAGCAGGCGCGGATCGTGCGTGTTGCCGAGTGCGCGCTCGACGGCTTCGGCGTCGTCCAGGGCCTGCTCCGCCTCATCCCAGCGCTGTTCCACCAGACGCGTCTGGGCAAGCGAGTGCAAGGTGCGCGCGATCTCGACGTGGCGTTCCCCGAAGAACTCGCGCTGGCGCTTGAGCAGCGCCGCGTATTCGCGGTCGGATTCGTCGAAGCGGCCGAGCTCGCGCAGGCTCATCGCGTGGTTGCGGGTGATCGCCAGCAGAATCGGCGTCCGTTCCGGTTTCAGCAGCGACAGCTGGTGCAAGGCTTCCTTGAGTTTGGCATTGCCTTCCGCTGCGCGTCCTTCGCTGACCATGAAGGTGCCGAGGTTGCCGAGCGACGTCGCATAGTTCGCCCGCGATTCCGGCAGGTTGCGGCCGAGCACGGACGCGGACTCCTCGAGCGCCCGGGTCGCCTCGGCGTTGCGGCCGAGCGAACGCAGCGTCACCGACATCTGCTGCAGCAGGACGCCGCGTTGCACGCTGGCGTGGTCGTTCGCGGCATCGCGGCGCGCCACTGCCGCCTGCAGCATGGACAGCGATTCCTGATATTCGCCGCGACCGAAGTGAACCATCGAGCGCTCGTTGTAGGCGTCCGCGACATCGTTTTCAGGCACGACGGCCTGTCGAAGCCACAGTTCCAGCGCGCGGTCGAACATGCGCGCCGCCGGTTCGGCCAGGCCCTGCTGGCGCATGATGCGACCGGCCGCATGGAACATCGACGCGCGTGCGTCGTCGTCCATGCCGGTCGTGTCGCCCTGCTCCAGCCGCTCGACGCTGCGTGCCAGCAGTTCCTTCGCGGTGAGATCGCCGTCGCGGGTCGCGCCGGGACTGGCCGACGCGAACAGTTCCTGGAAATAGGACGCGACCGCCTTGGCCTTGTCGCGCTCGCGTTTGGTCTCGGCGAGCTGACGGTCGAGCGCCGCGACATGGAAAGCGATGAAAGCGAGCGCGCCGGCCACGACCGCCGCGGCGACGAACACGCCGAACCAATGCCGGCGCAGGAACGCGCGCAGCCGGTAGCCGCGTTCGCCGCGGCGGGCGTCCACCGGTTCGCCGGCGAGCCAGCGATCGAGATCGGCGAGCAGGGCATCGGCATTCGGATAGCGGTCTTCCGGACGCTTGCGCAGCGCCTTCAGGCAGATCGCGTCGAGGTCGGCGTCGCCGGTGCCGGTGCTCGGTGTCGGTGCCAGCGGTTCGGTGTCGAGGATGGCGCGCACCAGCGCCGCCGTGCCGTCGGTCTTGCCGTAGGGCGAGGCACCGGCCAGCAATTCGTACAGCAGCACGCCGAGCGCGTAGATGTCGATACCGACACCGCCGCCGCGTTCGCCGTGCACCTGCTCGGGTGCGGCGTAGCGCAGCGTCATCTGGCTCGGACCGGTGGCGGTGATGGCGTCCTCGTCGAGCAGGCGCGCGATGCCGAAGTCGAGCAGCTTGGGCACGCCGTCGCGCGTCACCAGGATGTTGGCGGGCTTCAGGTCGCGATGCACCACGAGCTTGCGATGCGCATACGCGATGGCCGCCGCGAGGTCGCGGATCAGGCGCACGCGCTCGCGCCGCGGCGTGTTCCGTTCAGCGCACCAACGGTCGAGACGCTGGCCGTCCACGAAGGCGGTGGCGAGGAATGGGGCGCCTGCGCCGTCGCGGCCACCGTCGACCAGGGCCGCGATGTTTTGATGGTCGAGCGCGGCGAGGATGCGCCGCTCGCGCTGGAAGCGCCGATCGTCTTCGTCGCTCCAGCTGGCTTCGGCGATCTGCTTGAGCGCGACGACCTGGGTGGCACCATCGAGCTCGCGTTCGGCCAGCCAGACCCGGCCCATGCCGCCGCGGCCAAGTTCGCGCACGATGCGGTAGTGCGGCAGTTGCGGCGCCGCGGCGTCGCGTTCGCGATGTTCGGCGCGGTCGAGGATGTCGAGCGCGCGCGCAGCGCCGCCGAATCGCTTGCGCAAGGCTGCGCCGAGGTCGGGTTCGGCGGTTTCGATCTCGCGCAGGCGCTGGAAGCGCTGCGTGATCGGCAGCGCCTCGAGTTCGAAATGCAGGTCTTTCAGGCGCGCATACCGCGCCGGGTCAAGCGTCGCGCTCATCGCCGAGTTGCTCGCGCAGCCAGGCACTGGCCTGCGCCCATTCGCGGTTGACGGAAGACGGGTGGATGTCGAGCGCTTGCGCGGTCTCTTCGATGGTGAGTCCTGCGAACACGCGCATCTCGACGACCGCCGCGGCGCGCGGGTCAAGCCTGGCGAGCACGCTGAGGGCGTCGTCCAGCGCCACCAGTTCGTGCGGCGAACCCATGCCGGCGACATCGATGTCGTCCAGCGATTCCGGCACCACCCCGGCACCGCGTTTCTCGGCCAGCTTGCGGCGTGCGCGATCGATCAGGATCTGGCGCATCGCGCGCGCGACGACGCGAATGAAGTGGCCGCGGTCCTCCACGTCCGGCGCGCGCGCCTGGATCAGCTTCATCAGCGCATCGTTCAGCAGCGCCGTCGGCTGCATCGTGTCGTGTCCGGATTCCGAGCGCAGCACGCTTGCGGCGAGGCGGCGCATCTCGGCGTACAGGCGCGCAAATACGCGGTCGCGCGCGAATGCGTCGCCCTGTTGCCAGTCGACCAGCCAGCCGGTGATGTCGTCCAGGTTTGCAACCATGCGCGAAGCATACGGCCTCGATATGGCAAGGCGCCAAGTGCACGTGTGGCGGATGTGACCCAGGTCAGGCCGTGGTCTGGCGTCCGGGTGTCGCGGGCGGAAGTCAAGCATCTTGGGCATGGCTGCAGCGTGGTTTCCCGAACGTACGCAAAACGCGGCCGGATTCTTCGCGCTGCCGTGGCGACCGCCACCGGAGAAAACACGGCAGACCTACGTACTGCGAGACAACGCGGCCTTTTGCCGCGACTGGAGCCCGCCATGATTCGTTGGACCCGCATGACTCTCGCTTTCGCCCTCACGTTCGCTGCACTTGCGGTCGTCGCCGTCGACCGCACCGTGTTCCGCGACGATTTCTCGGACAGCGGCAGCGGCTGGATCGATACCCAGGTCGCCGACCACAATGCCAAGGGCATTGCGCTCTACAACAACGACGGCGGCTACCAGATGACCCCGGTCGACGACGCGACCTATGGCATCGTGCCCGCCCCGAAGCAGGCCGGTGGCGCCGACGTGCAGGTCGAGGCCGGACTGTTCCTGTACACCGGCGTCGGCCAAGGCACCGGCGGCGTGGTCTGCCGCCACCGCGACAACGACAACTTCTACGCCTTCATGGTCTCGGGCGGGCACGGTTACGCCGTCCTGAAGGTGCAGGGCGGCAAGGCAGAGACGCTGGCCAGCGGCCGCTTCGAGGGCACCATGCCGAACATCGCCGACCTGCGCATCGGTGCGCGTTGCGAGGGCAGCGCGCTGAAACTGATGCTCGACGGGAATGTCGTCGCCGAGGCGAGCGACAGCGCACATGCGGCCGGCCAGGTCGGCCTGATCGTGATGGGCGAGAAGATGGCCGGCACCAGCGCGGTGTTCGACGATTTCGAACTGCGTTCGCTGGCGCGCTGATCGCATTCGCATCATGTCGAACGAACCCGCCCCGTCTCGATCCGAGCCGAGCATTGCGCATTTCGCGGCGCCGCTCTGCCGCAACTGCGGCGTCGAACTCGCCACGCCGTACTGCGGGCGCTGCGGCCAGAAGCGGGCGACCCGGCTCGACCTCGGCACTGTGCGTGCCGAGGCCTGGCAGAGTTATCGCGTGTTCGAGTTCGGTCTGGTGCAGGCAGCGTGGCGGCTTGCGCGGGCGCCGGGCGACATCGCGCGCGAGTTCGTGCTCGGTGCGCGCGCGAAACACGTGCATCCGCTCAAGCTGCTGCTGATCGCGATCGGCGTGCAGTTGCTGGTGCTCGCCCGGACCCATCATCTGGATGCGCAGGATGCGAACCTGAGCCGGGTCATGGCATTGGTGCGCGCCTACGCGAACTGGTCGTTCTCGCTCGGCATCTTCGCCATCGTCGGCGCGTCGCTGCTGGTGCTGCGCTGGCGTCGTGCCTACAACCTCACCGAGCATCTGGTGCTCGGCGTATACGTGCACTTCCTGATCATCGTCGCGAACATCGTCAATCAGCTGCCGGTGCTGGTATTCCGCGATCCGGCCTTGCTCGCCGCACACAAGCAATGGTCGGCCTGGCCGATGGACGCCATCGAGGCCCTGATCATGGTCTTCGCCTTCCGCCAGTTCTTCCAGCTCGACCTCAAACGCGACGCCTGGCGCCTGCTGCTCGCCGCCATCGTCTTCATCGCCCTCAAATACCTGCTCGTGCGCCTGTATTCGCACGCGCTGGTCAAGATCGTGCTCGCCCAACTCGCCTGACTCCTTCCACCCGATACGGAATCCCCGCCATGTCCACGCGCCTTCCCTTGAAACGTACGCTGCTCTGCACTGCCATGACCCTCGCACTCGCCGCCTGCGGCGGCAGCGACGGCGCCGCGCCGAACGGCCAGACCCTGGCCGCGAACGACGCTGCGCCGCGCGCCGCGATGAGCGAAGCGGCGATGATCGACGAGATCGCCAGCCAGCTGCAGGCCTGCTCCTATGACGGTTCGCCGGTGAAGGTCGATGCGCACGGCATGGCCTCGGGCCGCGACGGCGCCGGCCAGCAGGTCGTCGCCGAGATCATGAAATACACCGGCCTGCCGCAGAACTTCGACGTGCTGCCGCACCCGCAGGTGCCGAATGCGGCCGCGGTGATTCTGGTCGGCGACGACAAGCTGCCGCATCGCGTGATCGCGTACAACGAGAAGTTCATGGCCGATGTGCAGAAGGCGACCGCGAACAACAACTGGGCGCCGATCAGCATCATGGCGCACGAGGTCGGACATCATTTGTCGGGCCACACGATCCAGCCGGGCGGCAGCCAGCCGCCGACCGAACTCGAAGCCGACAAGTTCAGCGGTTATGTCCTGTACAAGATGGGCGCGCTGCTCGCCGATGCACAGAAGGCGATGAACACCCTGGTGCCGGAAGCCGACGGCCCGACCCATCCCGGTCGCGGCAAGCGCGTGAATGCGATTGCCGAAGGCTGGGAACAGGCGTGTGCTCAGCAGGGCGGCGATTGCAGCGGCACCGTTGCACCGCCGACGGCGCCGACGCGCCCGCCGGCCGCGGATACGATCGCGCAGAACACGCCGGCCGCCACGACGCCAGCCGCCACGGCACCGACGGATGCGCCTGCGTTCCCGACCTTCCCGAGCATGGGCGACGATGCGCCGAAGACCGCCACCGTGGCCGCGAAAGGCCCGATCGACGTGCTGCCGAAACCGGACGCGCACGCGATTCCGTCCAAGTTCGGCAAGTTCGTGATCGACGAGGTCGGCGTGCTCGATGCCGCCACGCGCGCCGCCTTCGAGCAGCAGATGTACGACCTCGCCGCGCGGCATCAGGTCGAGATCGTCACCATCATCGCGAAGGATCTGCATGGCATGAGCGGTGACGACTACGCCTACGCGATGATGCGGCAGTTGCGCGTCGGCAAGCTCGACGTCGGCAACGGCGCGGTGCTGGTCGCAGCCCCGAACGAAGGTCAGGTCGGCGTGGCCATGGGGCCCGGCATGATGCTGGAAATGCGTGACTACGTCGACCTCGAAAAGGATCGCCTGAAGGCCTTCATGGATATCGGCCTGCCGTACTGCAAGGGCGCCTGCAACGACGGTCAGACCGATATGGTGCTGGATGCCGCCAACCACATCGCCCACGATGTCAGCCATTGGGATTTCCAGTTGCGCTACCAGAACCTCGGCGAGCTGATGGCGAAGTACGAGGAAGTCTCGGTCGCGCGCATGAATGGCCAGGACATCGAGCCCGACCAGGATCCGACCTGGCGCAAGATCGTGCGCATCGAAGGTCGGGTGCAAAGCCGCGATCCGGCGTCCAGCGGCCAGGAGAAATGGATCAACGAGATCAGGCAGCAGCGCGTCGGCCCGCCGGTGCATGTGACCACGGCCGACGGTCGCAACCTGCTGGTCTACGTCAACCCGCATACCGAAGGCCTGATGACGAGCAAGCTCGAAGAAGGCAAGTCGTACCTGTTCATCGCGCGCGAGGCGTCGCTGTCGCAGAACCCGCAGGACACGATGAGTTTCGATCTGCTCAGCTACGACCTCGCGGCACGCTGATGAAGAAAGGTTATATCTTTTCATCGCGATGAAGAGATTGACAGATGGCGATGCGGCCGGCATGCTGGCCGCACATACCCATCAAGACCGGCGGAGGGATAGGCCCTTGGATGCCGGGGCAACCAGCGCGATGCGCAAGCGTCGCGCCAGGTGCCAAGTCCTGCGGTGATCACTCACCGGAAGATGGGTCGCGCGGTCGTCTTCGGACGGTCGCGCGACGTATCCCGCAGGGCGGCTGGATGGGCGAGATTCCCCAGGAGTTCGCCATGTCGCTCGCCGCCGATGCTGAAACCCCCGTCTTCGAACCGCGCACCACGGGTTACGTCGTTCCGAGTTTCGCGCCGCGCGCCGACGCGCCGGTGCCGGTGCAACGCGGTTCGTTTCCGTTGCGCCTGGACTTGCGCCATGGCGGCCGCTTCGACGTGGTGCTGCGCTGGCAGATCCTCGGCGTGCAGGAAGCGCCGCTGCTGATCGTGCTCGGCGGCATCTCGGCGCATCGTCAGTTGGCGGCGAATGCGCTCGACGGCACCGAAGGCTGGTGGCCGCAGCAGGTGCGCCGCGGCGGCGCGCTCGATCCCTTCACGCACCGCCTGCTGTCGATCGACTGGGTCGGTGCCGACGGCACGCTGGATGCCGCGATCGATCCGGACGACCAGGCGCAGGCGCTTGCGGCCCTGCTCGAGCATCTTCAGGTCAAGCATGTGCGCGCCTGCATCGGCGCCTCGTACGGGGCCATGGTCGGCCTGCACCTCGCGAAGCGGCTCGGCGCGCGACTCGGCCATCTGGTCGTGCTCAACGCGGCGCATCGTCCGCATCCGTTCGCATCGGCCTGGCGCGCGATCCAGCGTCGCATCGTGCGCCTCGGCGCCGAGCACGAGGCCGCGCATGAAGCGGTGGCGCTGGCGCGTCAGCTCGCGGTGCTGAGTTACCGCACGCCGGGGGAATTCGGCGCGCGTTTCGCCGACAAGGTGGCGTTGAGCGACGGGGTCGCGCGCTGTGCGGCCGAACCGTATCTGGACGCGCAGGGCGAACGCTTCGCGAATCGCTTCGCCGGCACCGCCTTCCTGCGCCTGTCCGAATCGATCGACCTGCACGATGTCGACCCGGCCGACGTGCCGGTGCCGGTCACCGTGTTCGCGGCGCGGTCGGATCAACTGGTTCCGGTCGAGGACACCCGCGCCTTTGCGGTGGCGGTGCCGTTGCTGCATCGCTACCACGAGATCGATTCGATCTACGGCCACGACGCCTTTCTGAAGGAGGACACGCGCGTGCACGACGTGCTCGTCGATGCGCTGGCCGCCTGCGGAGGTGCGGCATGAGCGCGCGTTGTACGGCCACGGCGGCGGTGCGCGCCGGCATCGACAGCGACGCGGCCTTCGGCGCGGTCGTGCCGCCGATCGTGCTGTCGAGCAACTTCAGCTTCGAAGGCTTCAACCAGAAACGCAAGTACGACTACACCCGCAGCGGCAATCCCACCCGCGACCTGCTGGCCGATGCCTTGGCCGAACTCGAAGGCGGCGCCGGTGCAGTGATCACCGCCACCGGCATGGCCGCGATCACCCTGGTGCTGGCCCTGGTCCAGCCGGGCGAACGCCTGCTGGTGCCGCACGACTGCTACGGCGGTTCCTGGCGCCTGTTCAATGCGCTCGCGAGGAAGGGCCAGTTCGAACTGATCACGGCCGACCTGACCGATCCGCGCACGCTGGCCGAGGCGCTGGCGAAGCAGCCGAAGTGGGTATGGATCGAAACGCCGTCGAACCCGCTGCTGCGCCTGACCGATCTGCGTTTCGTCGCCGAGGCGGCGCATCGTATCGGCGCCACCGTGGTGGCCGACAACACCTTCCTGTCGCCGGCCTTGCAAACGCCGATCGCGTTCGGCGCCGACCTGGTCGTTCATTCGACGACGAAGTACATCAATGGCCACAGCGACGTCGTCGGCGGCGCGGTCATCGCGAAGGATGCGGAAACGCACCAGCAACTGGTGTGGTGGGCGAATGCGCTCGGTCTGACCGGTTCCCCGTTCGACAGCTTCCTGACCTTGCGCGGCCTGCGCACGCTGGATGCGCGCCTGCGCGTGCATCAGGAAAACGCGCTGGAACTGGCGGCGCTGGCGCAAGGCCACGCGGCGGTGTCCGCCGTACATTTTCCGGGGCTGGCCTCGCATCCGAATCATCAGCTCGCGCTGCGCCAGCAACGCGGTTTCGGCGCGATGTTGTCGATCGAACTCGCCGGCGGCGTCGAGGCGGTCAGGGCTTTCCTCGATGGCCTCGAACACTTCACGCTGGCCGAGTCGCTGGGCGGCGTCGAAAGCCTGGTCGCGCATCCGGCGACGATGACGCATGCGGCGATGAGCGCCGAAGCACGCGCCGCCGCCGGCATCGGCGAAGGCCTGTTGCGCCTGTCGGTCGGCATCGAGGATGCGCGCGATCTGGCGCGCGATCTGCAGGCTGCGCTCGATCGCGCAGCAGCGGTCACCGCGGCCGCCCGAAAACCGGTCGAGGTGGCGTGATGAGCGCGGTCCTCGCTCCGAAGCTTCATGCGCAAGCGACCGCCGCACGGGTCGTGCTGCTCGGCACCGGCGGCGTCGGTCGCGCGTTGTTG
>JBGASK010000107.1:0-11486 GCA_044229785.1 Ahniellaceae bacterium | reverse complement strand
GTAAAGCCAAACCCCGCTCTTGTGGGTGCGATTCCCAATCGCACGCTTTCGCCAGGAGTCACCGCGAAGAGCGTCCGATTGAGAATCGGACCCACAAAAACCGGCCCTGACCTGAACTGGAACAACACGCCCGGGGTGGTCGATCACGACCGCCCCGACTGGTCAGCACCACGGGCTTAAGCTAGTTTGCGCGGGTACGCGCTGTGCGTCGCTTTCCGAGAAATCTCATGTCCGACGCGCCCTTGCCCGTCCCGCAAACCTTTGCCGACCTCGGCCTGCCCGAGTCGTTGCTGAAAGCCCTGTCCGAAGTCGGCTACGAATCGCCGTCGCCGATCCAGGCCGCAACCATCCCGCCCCTGCTCGCGAATCGCGACGTGCTCGGCCAGGCCCAGACCGGCACCGGCAAGACCGCCGCGTTCGCGCTGCCCATCCTCGCCAAGCTGCAGCCGCTGGCGCGTGCGCCGCAGGCACTGGTGCTGGCGCCGACCCGCGAACTCGCGATCCAGGTCGCCGAGGCGTTCCAGAAATACGCCCACCACATCCCCGGATTCCACGTCGCCCCGATCTACGGCGGCAGCGGCTACGGCGCGCAGATCTCGGCGCTGCGCCGTGGCGTGCATGTCGTGATCGGCACGCCCGGCCGCATCATCGACCACATCGACAAGGGCACGCTAGATCTGTCGCAACTGCGCCATCTGGTGCTCGACGAAGCCGACGAGATGCTGCGCATGGGGTTCATCGACGATGTCGAGAAAATCCTGCAGCAGACGCCGTCGACCCGGCAGATCGCGCTGTTCTCGGCAACCATGCCGGAATCGATCCGGCGCATCGCCCACACCTACCTGAAAGACCCGGCCGAGGTGAAGATCCAGGCCTCGACCCAGACCGCGAAGAACATCACCCAGCGCTACTGGCTGGTCAGCGGCCTGCACAAGCTCGACGCGCTCACGCGCATCCTCGAGACCGAAACCTTCGACGCGATGATCATCTTCGCGCGCACCAAGGTCTCGACCGAGGAACTCGCCGACAAGCTCGAAGCACGCGGCTTCCGCGCCGCCGCGATCAACGGCGACATGCAGCAGGCGGCCCGCGAAAAGACCATCCAGAAGCTGAAGGCCGGCGACATCGACATCCTCGTCGCCACCGACGTGGCTGCACGCGGCCTCGACGTCGAGCGCATCAGCCACGTGTTCAATTTCGACATTCCCTACGACACCGAAAGCTACGTGCATCGCATCGGCCGCACCGGTCGTGCCGGCCGCGCCGGCGAGGCCATCCTGTTCGTGACGCCGCGCGAGCGCGGCATGCTGCGCGCCATCGCGCGCGCGACGCGCCAGCCGATCACGCAGATGCAGTTGCCGACCGTGTCGGCGGTGAACGACCGCCGCATCGAACGCTTCAAGGAAAAGATCGTCGAATCGCTGGCCGCGCCGAACCTCGGCGATTTCCAGAAGATCGTCGAGTCGATCGAGAACGACAAGAACGTGCCGGCCATCGAGATCGCCGCGGCGCTGGCGCGCCTGTATCAAGGCGGCAAGCCGCTGCTGCTCGATGCCTACGATCCGCCGCCGGCGCGCGAATACCAGGAGCGCTCGCGCAACGAGCGTCCGGAACGCCCGATGCGCGGCGAACGCACGCCGTTCGCGGATCGTCCGAAACGCGAATACGGCGACACCCGCGCGCCCGCTCGCGCCGCCACCGAACGCCCGAAACGCGAATACGGCCACGACGCGGCGCCGCCCGAATTCTCCGCATCGGAACGACCGAAGCGCGAATACGGCGAGCGCCCGCCGCAGGACCTCGAGCGTCCGCGCGAACCCCGCGTGCGCGGCGAACCCGAAGTCGGCATGGAGACCTTCCGCATCGAGGTCGGCCACGACCACGGCGTGAAGCCCGGCAACATCGTCGGCGCGGTCGCGAACGAAATCGACCTCGAGAGCAAGTTCATCGGTCGCATCGACATCCGCGACGATCACACCTATCTCGACCTGCCCGAAGGCATGCCGGATGACGTGATGGATCACTTGCGCAAGGTGCGCGTCGCCGGCCAGATGATGCGCATTTCGCGCGTCGACGGCGTGCCGCCGCGGGCGCCGATCCGCAAGCCCGGCGGTTTCGACCCGAAGCGCAAGCCGCCGCGTCGCAAGTTCTGATCGCTGGAGACGTCGATGAATGCCGAACACCGCTCCGTCCGCATCGACGCCTCGCGCGCGCCGGTCGCGCAGCTGACCCTGCTCGGCCCCGGCCGCGGCAACGCCATGGGCCCGGACTTCTGGCGCGAACTGCCGGCGGCCGTGGCGGCTGTCGATGCCGCAGCGGAGATGCGCGCGCTGATCGTGCGCGGCTCGGGCGAGCATTTTTCCTACGGGCTCGACCTGCCCGGCATGGCGATGGAGATCGGTTCGCTGTTGAATGACGGCGCGCGCGGTCGCGTCGAGATTCCGGCCCTGGCCGAGCGCATGCATCGCGGCTTCGCGGCGCTCGCGGCCAGCCGCCTGCCGGTGATCGCCGCGATCGACGGCTGGTGCATCGGCGCCGGCATCGAGATGATCGCCGCCTGCGACATCCGCATCGCGACCCGGTCGGCGAAGTTCGCGCTGCGCGAGGTCAAGGTCGGCATCGTGCCCGACCTCGGCGGCATTTCCCGACTGCCGCATCTGATCGGCGAGGCCTGGACACGCGAACTGGCGCTCACCGGCGACGACATCGATGCGGATGCGGCGCTGCGCATCGGCCTGGTCACGCATGTGGTCGACGACGCCGACGCACTGACCGCCGAAGCACAACGCATCGCTGCGCGACTGGCCGCCAATCCGCCGCTGGTCGTCGCCGGCATCAAGCGCACGATGAATGCACGCATCGAGGCGGACGTCGCCCGCAGCAATCGCGACGCCGCCATCCAGAACGGCCTGCTGATGCAGTCCGACGACTTCGCCGAAGCGATGCGCGCCTTCATGGAACGCCGCGAACCGGTGTTCAAGGGGCGTTGAGTACAATCGCGACGCAGACAGGAGCATGTCCATGCAGGCGACATTCACCGCGGTGATCAAGCACGAGGGCGACTGGTGGTACGGCTGGATCGAGGAAGTGCCGGGCGTGAACTGCCAGGAATCAACTCGGGAAGCCTTGATCGACACGCTGAAAATCACGTTGGCCGAGGCGATCGAGTTCAATCGCGATGAAGCCCGTAACGCGGCCGGAAAAGGTTACGAAGAACTGCCGATCGCGGTATGAAGCGCATCGACCTCCTGCGTCATTTGACGCAATGCGGATGCAGGCTCTTGCGCGAGGGCGCGAACCACTCGTGGTGGCATCATCCGCAATCGGGCGCACGCACCTCTGTGCCGCGACACAACGAAATCAATAACCATTTGGCGAAGAAGATCTGTCGCGATCTCGGCGTCGCCGAACCCGCCAAATTCTGAGATTTGCATGCCTGAAGCGCTTCATTGTCGACTCGCCATCATCGGCGGCGGTCCCGCCGGATTGATGGCGGCGGAAACTGCGCGTGCGGCGGGCGTCGAGGTCGATGTCTTCGATGCCATGGGCTCGGTCGGGCGCAAGTTTCTCGTCGCCGGCAAGGGCGGCCTGAACCTGACCCATAGCGACGACTTCGAGACCTTCGTGTCGCGGTACCGCGGACGCGAGGCCGCGGTGCGGCGCTGGCTCGAGGTGTTCGATGCGGACGACCTGCGCGACTTCGCGCGCGGGCTCGGTGTCGACACCTTCGTGGGCAGTTCCGGTCGCGTGTTCCCCACCGATCTGAAAGCCGCCCCCTTCCTGCGCGGCTGGGTGCGGCGGCTGCGCACGCAAGGCGTGCGCTTCCACGTCCATCATCGCTTCACCGGCTGGGCGGACGACGGCGCGCTGTCGTTCGACACGCCCGCTGGCGGGTGTATCTGCCACGCCGACGCGACCGTGCTCGCGATGGGCGGCGGTTCGTGGCCGGAACTCGGATCGGATGGTCGCTGGGTCGATGCGCTCGGGGCTCAGGGCGTCGATATCGCTGCCCTGTCGCCGTCGAACTGCGGCTTCGAGGCGAACTGGTCCGAGACGATGCGGACCCGCCACGCCGGCGCGCCGCTGAAACGCGTCGCGGCCTGGCTGGACGATCGCGCGGAGGCCCTCACCGGCGAGTGCGTGATCAGCGCCTACGGGATCGAGGGCAGTCTGATCTATGCGTTGTCGAGCGCGATCCGCGAACGCATCGCGCACGACGGCGACGCCCTGCTGCAGCTCGACCTGTTGCCGGACCGCGGCCTGACGGAACTCGCGACGGCATTCGGCAAGGATCGCGGCAAACGCAGCATCGGCGAACGTCTGCGCCGCAGCACCGGCCTGAACGCCGCGAAGTGCGCCCTGGTGTTCGAGTCGTTGCCGCGCGACCGCTGGCACGACGCGGCCCGTGTCGCGGCCACGATCAAGCACGTGCCGCTGCGATTGCTGCGGCCCCGTCCGATCGCCGAAGCGATCAGCAGCGCCGGCGGCGTGCGTTTCTCGGCCATGGACACGGCGCTGATGCTCACCGCACGGCCCGGCACGTTCTGCGCCGGCGAAATGATCGACTGGGAGGCACCCACCGGCGGCTATCTGCTCACCGCCTGCTGCGCATCCGGCGTGGTGGCAGGCCGATCGGCGGTCGCCTGGCTCGGCCAGCGCCATTGAACTTGCTGGTCCCTGAGGTAACAATCGAGCCGTCACCCAACAGGGGTTCCGCGATGACACTGAATCGGCGTCTCGACATGCCGCGCCCGCTCAGGGCGATGGAACGCGATCTGAATCAGGACCAGTTGCTGACCCTGCGGGAACTGGAACGGTATGGCTGGGAACTCAAGTTCGTGCGTCGGCCGCCGTTCAAGCCCTCCATCCCCGTCGTCTTCGATTCGGACCGCAAGAAGTTCGCGGTGTTGAGGGACGACGGCACCCTCGACGAAAACCCAGGCTTCGAGATCCGACATTGACCGAGCACGCCGCATCGGCGCTGCGTTTCCTCCAACTCGATGTCTTCACCGACCATTCCGGCGGCGGCAATCCGCTCGGCGTCGTGATCGGCGCGGACCATTGGCGCGGCACCGACATGCAGGCCTTCGCGGCCTGGACCAATCTGGTCGAAACCACCTTCCTGCTGGCGCCGACGGAGGCCGCGGCGAGTTATCGCGTGCGCATCTTCACGCCAAGCCGCGAGATCGCCTTCGCCGGGCATCCTTCGCTCGGCACCGCGCATGCCGCGCTCGAAACCGGTTTCGTCGATGCGCACGCGGACGCGCTGGTGCAGCAATGCGACGCCGGCCTGCTGCCGGTCGAGATCGATCGTTCCCGCCCGCAACGCGAACTCTCGGTGCAGGCGCCGAAGTCGCGCGTGGTGCGCGACGGCGCCGATGCGGCCTCGGCCTTGCGCGACATCCTCGGCGACGTGCGTCTCGGCACGCTCGGCGCGGCGATGGTCGAGGGCGGCCGCAAGTGGTGGCTGGCCGAATTCGCCGACGAGGCCGAACTGCGCGCCTGGCGCCCGGACCACACCGCCATCGGCTCGCTCGCCCGCGCCACCGACACACTCGGTCTCTGTGCCTTCGCGCGCAGCGCGAGCGGCGACTTCGATGTCGCGGTGCGCGCCTTCCCCTGCGGCGTCGGCATCCTCGAAGACCCCGCCTCCGGCGCCGCCAACGGCCTGATCGCCGCCTACATCGCCCACGCCGAACCGCACGGCCCGCTCGCCGGCGGCTACCGCGTCAGCCAGGGCCGCGAAATCGGCCGCGACGCCAAACTCCGCATCCGCATCGACCCCGACGGCAGCGTCTGGGTCGGCGGCTGCACTCAGACAGTATTCGACGGACGGTTGAACTGGGCCACTGTGTGCTGATCGCCCAACTTGGTCAATTCGCGGTTTCGAATCCGTCCACGAACAACTGATTCGATGAAAACGTGGCGGTGCAATTGCGCGCGCCATCGACCGATAGCCAAGCACTGGCGTCGACCGTCGAGGCCACGCAATCTCCGCTCCATCCTTCCAGCCACCATCCTGGCGAAGGCGTGGCAATGAACTTCAGCGTCGAGGCATTGTTTTCGTCGATAAAAGTTGCCGTGCAGCCGGTTCCGCCCGCCGCGCTGCAGTTCGAAATGCCGCCGCTACTGCCTGCACCGGTCGGCACGAGCGTGGCATCGACGCGACCCGAGCCGACGACATTCGCGCTGATGACGAAGCTGCCTTGGCGGCGTTCCACCGCGCCAGCTTCGCAGGCTGCGCCCTGCGGCCGCGTGACGTGGCGTTGATCGACGACCTGGTCGCCGACGATCCAGCCGTCGTTCTGCGCCAATGTGCTGCATTCGGGCTCTCGGCCAAGCGCAATGGCGGGGCTGGTCGCTGAAGGAAAATGGGTCAGGGTGAATCCGCCGTTGTCGAACAACGCGCCGAGCCCCGGCGTGTCGGACCAGACATTGCCGGCCCCACCGATCTGTCCTTGCGTCGCGGTCCCCAGCACGGAGTTCGCGGCCGAACGCGTGGTGCCGTCGACGGCTCCGACGTCGGGACTCGAGAATTCGTACGCCAGATCGTCCATGAGATTGCCGCTGACAATGCTGTTGACGATCTCCATGTCACCGGGCCCGCTGAAGCGAATGGCCGGAAACTTGGCACCGTGGTTGGCGGTCACGGTCGTGCCTTCCAGTCGCAGTGGACCCTCGGCCTCGATCGCGGCCACGCCGTAGTCGAACGTGCCGTCGAACGACGGCGTCACATTGCCGCTGAGGGTGCTTTGGTACAGACCGAATCCGTTCGGAATAAGATTGGCCGAGGGCGCACAGTAGTGCGCGGGATACGCGTTGGTCGCGAGAATCGCGCCACCATAGCCCGCGCGATTGCCGTGGAAGGTCGTGCGAACCACGGCGGCGCACAGGTCGAACACCGCCAAGCCGCCGCCCCGTCCCGCCTGCAATGCCGCGGCATTTCCGATGGCTTCGTTGTCGCTGAAGGTACTGTCGTAGACTCGGAGTACCGGCGATCCGAGGGCGGTACCGTCGAATCCGCCAACCAAGCTCACCCCGCCGCCATGCACAGCCTGATTGTCGGTGATGGTGACTCGCCGCAAGGTCAACCAAGTGCCTCCCACCATCAAGATGCCGCCGCCCTGCGCTTCCGCCTCGTGCTCGTTTCCGGATGCGACACCACCCTTCAAGGTCATGTCTTCAAGCGTGAGCAAGCCGGCGCCTACCGTGGACACCGAGGTGTCGTAGACCCGCAGCACGCGCGATGCGCCGCTTGCATCGACCACAAGTCCACGACCCCGAACAGTGACGTGATACGGCTGGTTGAATGGAAACATCGCTTCCAGTTGGCCGTACTGGAGGGTGATCTGCGGGTTTTCCAGCCCTGTCGCCATTTCCACAAGGAAGGAATAAGGGTTCGAACTCGGTTCGCGCACGCAGTTGCCGAATACGGCTCCACTCGGAGAGGCAGTGCTAAGCGCTTGTCGCAAACTGCAGGTAGTTGTTCCTGCGGGGTCGGGATCGCCCGGCGTCGTGATCAGGATGCGCACCCGGTTGGGGACCTGGGCGTGGCTCGGAACGATGGCGGCCATGAAGAGGAGAACGACCGCAAGCCCGTACTGGAGAACGTCTCGAATCAAAGCGAATGGCATCAGTCTGTCCTGTCTGGTCGGATGCGCGCCAGATCAACGGAAGAATCACGGTGCCATGTCGCCCTGATGAAGGACGGGCACCTGATTTCACGCGCACGCACGACGCTAAATGACCGCAACCGATGCCGTCAACGTGCCGAAGGTACATCGTGTGTAGTCAACGCGCGTGCCGCCGCAGATACGCCGCCGTGTACGCACACACCGGATCGACAGAGAGCGACTGCGCCGCGGCGTAACACAACGCAGCTTCGGTCAGCGCGGCGGCGATGCCGCGGCCTTCGAGGGCGGGCGGGACGTTCGTGGAGAGCACGTGCATGACGCCGCCTTCGATGCGGTAGCGCACGACCGAATCCATGCCCTCGACGGTCGCGACGAAGCGCGACTGCTCGGGGTCGTGGCGCACGTCGACCGCGGCGGGCGCGGTCATGTCAGGCTTCCACCGGCGGCACGTCATGTTCGAGTTTCTCGAGCGCGCGCGTCTTCTCTTCGGGCGAACGCGTATACGGCGCCAGCCACAGGTAGAACGCCGGCACCACGAACAGCGACAGGAAGGTCGACAAGGTCACGCCGAAGACGACGACCACGCCGATCGTGCCGCGACTGGCCGATCCCGGCCCGCTCGCCATCACCAGCGGCATCGCGCCGGCCACGGTCGCGATCGACGTCATCAGGATCGGACGCAGGCGCGTCGAGGCCGCTTCGAGCACCGCGTCGCGCACCGGCAGGCCGGCATCGCGGCGCTGGTTCGCGAACTCGACGATCAGGATGCCGTTCTTCGCCGCCAGCCCGACCAGCATGATGATGCCGATCTGGCTGAACAGGTTCAGCGTGCCGCCCGTGGCCGCAAGACCGACGAAGGCGCCGAACACCGCCAGCGGCACCGTCAGCATGATGACCAGCGGATGCACGAAGCTCTCGAACTGCGCCGCCAGCACCAGGTAGACGACGAGCAGGGCCATCGCAAACGTGAACAGCACCGCCGAACCGCTCTGCTGGTACTCGCGCGACTCGCCCTTGAAGTCGATCTGCGCCGTCTGCGGCAACTCCTCGCGCGCCACCTGGCCGATCCAGTCGATCGCTTCGCCCAAGGTGTAGCCGGGCGCAATCGCTGCCGACACCGTGATCGCACGCAGGCGATTGAAGCGGTTGAGGCTGCCCGGTTCGGCCAGTTCGCTCAGGGTGACGACGCTGGCCAGCGGGATCAACTGGCCGCTGTCGGCGCGCACGTAGAGGTTGCGCAGATCGGCCGGCGCGGCGCGGTCGTCGCGTTCCGCCTGCAGGATCACGTCGTATTCCTCGCCATCCTCGACGTAGGTGGTGACGCGGCGCGAACCCATCATCGTTTCCAGCGTGCGGCCGACATCGGCCAGCGACACGCCGAGCGCGGCGGCACGGTCGCGATCCACCGACACGCGAATCTGCGGTCGTGTTTCCTTGTAGTCGGAATCGACCGAGAACAGACCCGGATTCTTTTCCATGCGCGCCATCAGGCGATCGCGCCATTCGGCGAGTTCGGCATAATCCGGCCCGCCGATGACGACCTGGAACGGCTGCCCCTGGCTGCGCACCAGGCCCTGGCGCATTTGCGCGAGACCACGCACGCCGGGCACCGCGTTGAGGTCGGCGCGAATCCTGTCGACCACCTCGTTGGTTGATTGTTCGCGCTGCCCGTAGGGCTTCAGCACGACGATGCCCTGCCCCGTATGCATTTCTTCGCTGGCGCCGAAACCGCCGGGCACACGAATGTTCACGCGTTCGATCGGCTGGCCGTCGCCGGTGTACTTCAGCAGCAGCTTCTCGACGTCCAGCACCTGCGTGGCCGTGTAATCGAAGCCCGCGCCTTCGGGGCCGACGACCGACAGGAAGAACGAACCGCGATCTTCCGGCGGCGCCAGTTCGCGCGGCACCAGGTTCGACAGGCCGTAACTCGCCGCCAGCGCCAGCACCATCACGATGACCCAGCGCAACGGCCGACCGATGATGCGCGACAACAGCCGCCGATATCCCGACGACAGCGCATTCAGGCGTTCATCGACACGTGCGGCGAAACCGCTGACCTGGCCATGCGGGCGCAGCAGCAGCGAGCACATCATCGGCGTCAGGCTGAGCGCCACGAAGGCCGAGATCGCGACTGCGGCGGCCAATGCCACCGCCAGTTCGCGGAACAGGCGGCCGTTGTTGCCTTCGATGAAGGACACCGGCACGAACACCGCGACCAGCACGGCCGTCGTCGCGATCACCGCGAACGCGACTTGGCGCGAACCGCGCAAGGCCGCGACCGGCACCGGTTCGCCGAGATCGGCGCGTCGTTGCGCGTTCTCGAGCACGACGATGGCATCGTCGACCACCAGACCGATCGCCAGCACCAGCGCCAGCAGCGTCAGCAGGTTGATCGAGAACCCGAAGGTCCAGAGCGCGATGAAGGCGGCGATCAGGCAGACCGGCACGGTCACCGCCGGCACCAGGGCCGCGCGCACCGAGCCGAGGAACAGCCAGATCACCAGCACCACGAGCAGGGTGGCTTCGATCAGCGTCTTGTAGACCTGCTTGACGGCGTCGTCGATGAAGATGGTGCTGTCGAAGGTGACGCCGATCTTCATGCCTTCGGGCAAGCCCTGGTTGATGCGTTCGACTTCGGCCTTGACCAGGTTCGCGACATCGAGGCTGTTTGCGGTCGAAGTCTTGATGATGCCGAGACCGATCTGCGGCGTCCCGTTGCCGCGGAACAGCGCGCGGCGGTCGTTCGATTCGACGCCGATCCGAGCGACTTCGGCAAGGCGGATGACGTGGCCGTCGGCGCCCTGCTTCAACGGCAACGCCTCGAAATCCCTGGCTTCGGCATATCCGCGATCGATGCGCAGGGTGAAATCGCGCGTATCGGATTCCAGCCGACCGGCCGGCAATTCGACGTTTTCCGAACGCAGCGCCGCTTCGACTTCGGCGATGGTGAGGCCGCGTGCGGCCAGCGCATCGCGATCCAGCCAGATGCGCATGGCGTAGCGCTGGCTGCCGCCGATGCGGATCTGCGCAACGCCATCGAGGCTGGACAGGCGATCGACGATGTAGCGTTCGGCGTAATCGGTCAGCGCCAGCGAATCGAGGTTCGGCGAACTGAAGTTCAGCCACAGGATGACTTCGGCGTCGCCCTCGACCTTGGCCACCTGCGGCGGATCGGCCTCTTCCGGCATGCGGTCGCCGACGCGGCTGACGGCATCGCGGACGTCGTTGGCGGCGCCTTCGATATCGCGGTTCAGCGAGAATTCCAGCGTGATCGACGAACGCCCGTTGCGGCTTTGCGACTGGATGGTTTCGACACCTTCGATGCCGGACAACGCGTCTTCGAGCACCTGGGTGACGCGGGTTTCGACGACACCGGCGGAGGCGCCGGGATAGGTCACGTCGACCGAGACGATGGGCGGATCGATGTTCGGCAATTCGCGCAGCGGCAATCGCGTGAACGCAATCAGGCCGAGCACGATCAGCATCAGGCTGAGCACGGTCGCGAACACCGGGCGGCGGATCGAGACGTCGGAGAGCATCATGGCGCAGGCCTCACTTCGCCGCCGGCGGCGTGCTGCCTGCCTCGATCACCTTGGCCCCCGGACGCAGCTTGCCGGTGCCTTCGACGACGACGCGATCGCCGGCCGCCACCCCGTCGAGCACCTCGACCCGACCGCGTTCGCGCGCGCCGGTCTTCACCGGCACCTGCGCGACGCTGCCATCGGCCGCGACGCGATAGACGAAACTGTTGCGCCCGACCTGCAGCAAGGCCAGCTCCGGCAGGGCCAGTGCTTCCCGCGGGGTGCGGCGTACATCGACGGTCAGCAACATGCCCGGGCGCAGCTTGCGTTC
>JBGASK010000106.1:0-11650 GCA_044229785.1 Ahniellaceae bacterium | reverse complement strand
CGCCTACTTCGTGATCACGACCTTGCTCATGCCTGTTGCATTCATGCTCAGCCTCCTGTGGCAGGAACGCGCGCCGACGTCGAAAGCGCCGGTCGCGCTGTTCCTCGCCGCCTGCGTCGCGACGATGCTGCTGATCATCGGCATGGTTGTCTTGCAGAAACAGAGTGCGGGCTCACTAACCTTCATCTCCGGCTTGTTCATCCTGAGCCTGGCACCAACGCTGTCCATGCTTTGGGCCTGGCTCGACAAGCGCGGCCTGAATCCGAGCACGGCGACCAAGACCGCGCTCGGCCTGCTGTTCGGCGCACTGTCCTTCGTACCGCTGCTGCTGGCCGCGCGGGCGGCGGCGGACACCGGCACCTGGGCCAGCGTCTGGTGGCTGGTCGCGGCCTATGGCGTGCTCCAGATCGGCGAGATCTGCCTGTATCCGGTCGGCCTGTCGGCGGTCACCAAGCTGTCGGTGCCGCGCGTGGTCAGCCTGATGATGGGCACCTGGTTCCTGGCCACGGCCTTTTCGGAACTGCTGGCGGCCAAGCTCGGCACGCTGGCCGCGATCGAGGACAGTGGCGCCGTGGTCGAACACACGGCCGCCTGGACCAGCGCCGCGAACACCTATGGCGACTACTTCCGGCAACTGACGCTGGGCGGACTGGTTTGTGCCGTCCTGGCCTTCATCGCCGTGCCGTTCCTGAAACGGGGCATGCACGGTGCCAAATGAAGTGCGGCATGCGTCACGGATTGCGGCACATCGGGTCGCTCTGACACACTGGCGCTGCCCGCCTGACGGGCCCGCCGGGCGTCCGGCAGGAACAGGATTGGTCTTCGGGGGCTCGGCATGAATCCTTTCGGTTTTTTCAAGCGGCTGTTCGGCGGTGGCCCGCCGGCTGCAACATCCGTTGCAACGCCGGGCACGCCGCGCAAGGGCCCCGAGCGCCGCGACAGCGAGCGCGTGAACGCGCGCGAAGGCACGCGCGTGCTGGTGATCGACGACTCGACCACGGTGCTTGCGGTGCTGCGTCGCTACCTCGAACAGAACCAGTACATCGTGCTGGAAGCCGAAACCGCCGAAGCCGGCATCCAGATCGCCCGCCAGGAAAAGCCCGACCTGATCTTCCTCGACATCGTGCTGCCCGGCATGAACGGCTTCACCGCGTTGCGCACCTTGCGTCGCGAGCCGGGCACCAAAGAGATCCCGGTGATCATGATGAGCGGCAATGAACAGGCCACCGAGCAGTTCTATGCGCAACGCATCGGCGCCGACGACTTCATGAAAAAGCCGTTCTCGCGTCCGGAGCTGTTCGCCCGCATCGAGCGCCTGCTCGACGACGACAAGGTGCCGAAGCGTTTCGCCGCCGGCACGCCCAACCCCAACTTCGGCGCTCCGCCCTGAGCGGAAGCACGACGCAGGATTCCATGAGCATCGACATCGCGGCCCTGCAGACGCAGGCCGAACACGCTTTCAATGCGGGCGACATCAACACCGTCGTCCGCAACGCCCGGCAGATCCTGGCCGCCGAACCCGAGCACGCGCCCGCACATCTGATGCTGGCCGGGGTCGCGATGATGGGTCGGCAACTGCGCATCGCCACCCGCGACGCACTGCGCGCGACCGCAGCCATGCACCAGCAGCCGATGCGCTTCGTGGCGGCCGTGGCGCTGCGGCTGATTTCGGTCGGCGAATACGGCATCGCCTACGACATCATGCGCCGCATCGACGCAGCCACGCCGATGAACACGCGGGTGCTGTTCGACTTCGCGCAGCAACTCACCCTGCTCGACCAGCACGAACTCGCCGTGCAGTTCCTCGATCGCGCCATCGCGCAGGGCGGCGACAACCACTCGACCGCCTACTTCCGCGGCAACGCGATGAAGTTCATGGGCCGCATGGACGAAGCCGAAGCGGCGTTCGAGCACAGCATCGCGCTCAAGCCCGACTACGCCCACGCACACTGGGCGCTGGCCTTCCTCGGCCGCAAGAACGGCGCCGAACAGCGTGTCGACCGATTGCGCGCACTGATCGGACAGACCTCGGCATCCGACCCGGACCATTGCTATCTCGACTACGCGCTGTACCGCGAACTGGAAATGCTGGGCGACGACGAAGCCGCCTGGCAGTCGCTGGAGCGCGGCTTCCGCGGCAAGCGCCGCAGCATCCAGCACGATGCCGGCGCGGAAACGGCCCTGTTCGACCAGATCATCGCGCGCTTCCCGACCGTGCCGCCGGCCTTCGCCACGACCGACGATGCGGCCACGCCCATCTTCGTCGTCGGCATGCCGCGCACCGGCACCACGCTGCTGGAACGCATCCTCGGCAACAGCCCGGGCATCGCGCTGTGCGGCGAACTCAACGACCTGCGCATGCAGTACAAGTGGGCCACCGACTACTACTGCCCCGGCTTCTTCGACGAGAAGTCGCTGGCCCGCGCCGGCGCCGCCGACTATGCCGAACTCGGTCGCCGCTATCTCGACCACGTGAAATGGCGCGCGCCCGGCAGCCGTCGCTTCACCGACAAGAATCCCGGCAATTTCCAGATGATCGGCGTGATCCTCAAGGCGCTGCCGCAGGCGAAGATCATCCACCTGCAACGCGATCCCGCCGATGCCTGCTTCTCGAACCTCAAGGAACTGTTCGCGGCCAACGCGTACAGCTACAGCTACGACCTCGGCGAACTGGCAGCGCACCATCACAACCATTCCCGCTTGATGGCGCATTGGCACACCATCGCGCCCGGCCGCATCCTCGACGTGCGTTACGAAGACCTGGTCACCGAACCGGAAGCGCAGACCGAACGCGTCATGCGGTATCTCGGACTGCCCTACAAGCCGGGTCAAAGCCGCGTCGAGGACAGCAAACAGATCGTCTCGACCGCCAGCAGCGCACAGGTGCGCGAACCCATCCACCGCCGGAACATCGGCGGCTGGCAGCGCTACGCCGCCCACCTGCAACCGCTGGTCGACGCGCTCGGCGCGGGCTGACCGAGGTCCTCCCACGCCGACCCGCGCGTCAGTCCTCTTCGACGCGCGGCTTGAAGGCCTCCATCAGCTGCTTCTGGATGTTGCCGGGCACCGCCTCGTAGTGGCTGAACTCGATGGCGTAGCGACCGCGGCCGCCGCTGATCGCCTTGAGTTCGTTCGAGTATTCGGTCACTTCGGCCAGCGGCACCTGCGCCTTGATGATGATTTCGCCGCCGCGCCCGGCATCGGTGCCGTTGATGCGCGCACGTTTGGTCGCGAGCCCGCCGGTCACGTCGCCCATGCAGTGGTCCGGCACCTCGACGTCGAGGTTGACGATGGGTTCGAGCACCATCGGCCGCGCCTTGGCGATGGCATCGAGGAAGGCTTTCTTGCCCGCGGATACGAACGCGACCTCCTTCGAATCGACCGGATGATGCTTGCCGTCGTAGACGATCACGCGCACGTCCTGCAGCAGATAGCCGGCAACCGCCCCGTGGTCGAGCACCTGGCGCACGCCCTTCTCGATCGCCGGCAGGAACTGGTTCGGGATCGACCCGCCCACGGTTTCGTCGACGAAGGCAAAACCCTCGCCTCGCCCCATCGGCTCGATGCGCAGGAACACTTCGCCGAACTGGCCGGCGCCGCCGGTCTGCTTCTTGTGGCGATGATGGCCGTCGGCCTTCGCGGAAATGGTTTCGCGATAGGCAATGCGCGGCGGCCGCGTCTTCACTTCGACCTGGTAACGCTCCTTCATGCGCTCCAGCATCACGCGCAGATGCAGTTCGCCGAGGCCGCGGATCACCGACTCGTTCAATTCCTTGTTGTGTTCGACGCGAAAGCAGGGGTCTTCTTCCGACAGCTTGTGCAGCGCTGTCGCGAGCTTCTGTTCCTGGCCCTTGGTTGCCGGCTCGATGGCGAGACCGAACATCGGCTGCGGGAAGTCGATCGGCTTCAGGTGGATCTGGTCCTCGTCATGCGAGTCGTGCAGCACCGCATCGAAGTGGATCTCGTCGACCTTGGCGACCGCGGCGATGTCGCCTGGAATGGCGTCCTCGATCTCGACATGGTCCTTGCCGCGCAGCTTGAACAGATGTCCGACCTTGAACGGCTTCCTGCCGTCGTCGATGAACAGCTGCGTGTCGCGGCGCACCGTGCCCTGGTAGATGCGGAAGACGCTGAGCTTGCCGACGAAGGGATCGTTGACGATCTTGAAGACGTCGGCAATCACGTGTTTCTTCGCATCGGGTTCGGAGCGGAACGGTTCCGCATCCGCACCGGCGCCTTTCACGAACAGCGGCGGATTCGCCTCGCCCGGGTGCGGCATCAGCCGCTCGAACAGGTCGAGCAATTCCTTGACGCCGGCGCCGCTGCGCGAGGACACGAAGCAGATCGGAATCAAATGCCCTTCGCGCAGGCATTGCTCGAAGGCGTCGTGCAATTCCTGCCCGGACAGCCCGGCCTCGCCGTCTTCGAGATAGTGACCCATCACGTTTTCATTGATCTCGACGACCTGGTCGATGATGCGCTGGTGCGCGTCGGCGACGGAGGAAAAGTCGGATTCGCCGCTCGGATTGAAGAAGCAATCGACGACCTGCGACCGACCTTTGGCCGGCAGGTTGATCGGCAGGCATTCGCTGCCGAAGGTCTCGCGCAGCTGTTCGACCAGCCATTCGAGATCGGTGTCAGCGTGGTCGATCTTGTTGACCACGATGAGCCGGCACAGACGTCGCGCCTTGGCGTAGTCCATCAGGCGCAAGGTGCTGTGTTCGATGCCGAGTGCGGCATTGACGACGACGGCGCAGGTTTCCACCGCACCGAGGATGGACAGGGTCGGGCCGCGGAAGTCCGGATACCCGGGCGTGTCGAACAGATTCACGTGCATGCCGCCGTGGTCGATCGAGGCCAGCGTGGTCTGGATCGAGTGCTGGCGTTCCTTTTCCATCGGATCGTGGTCGGACACGGTCGTGCCGCGCTCGACCGAACCTGCCGTCTGGATGGCGCCGCCGGCATGCAGCAGGGCTTCGAACAAAGTGGTTTTGCCGGCGCCGGAATGACCGACGAGTGCGATGTTGCGGATCTGCTCGGTGCTGTATGCAGGCATTGCCAAGCCCTCCCAGGCGTTGAGGCCGGATGGCAGCGAGCGCTCTGACGTTCGGGGCCACCCGACGGTGATCGAAAGCAGGGACAGGGCTTGATCGTGTTCCTCGGCCCGCGGCCGGTCAAGCCCGGAATGCGACAATCGCGGGCCTCGAATCGGAGCAGGTGATGCAGGTCAATTCGGCGCTGATGATCCACGGCGCGGGCGGTGGCGGCTGGGAATGGGACGTGTGGCGGCGCGTGTTCACGGCGGCCGGCCAGCGCGCGGCGGCGCCCGACCTGCAACCCGCCGCAGACGGAATCGAAGCGACGACGCTGCACGATTATGAAGCCCAGGTACGCCATTGGATGGGCGCAGAACGCCCTGGTCTCGTGATCGGCGCCAGCCTCGGCGGACTGCTCGCCTTGCGCTGCCGATCTGCCGCGTACGGCGCTGCGCTCGTTCTGGTGAATCCGATGCCGCCTGCGGGCCTGCCGGGTGTCGCACCGCTGGGCGCGCGATATCCGGATCGCGTGCCTTGGCGAGACAACGCATCGCTTGCATCGACGGCTCGGTCGCTGCCGGATGCCGATGCCGCTGCCTGGCATGTCGCGTGGCGGCGCTGGCGCGACGAATCCGGCGCGGTGATGAATGTCGCCGCATCGGGGGTTCCGATCGAACGTCCCGATGCGCCCGTGCTGGTCGTGATTTCGGAACGGGACACCGATGTGCCCGCTGCCACGTCGCGCGCCCTGGCGTCAGCGCTCGGCGCCGACGTGCTCGATGTTCCCGCCGCCAGCCATGTCGGCCCCCTGCTCGGACGTCACGCCGCCGATGTCGCCGAACGCGTGCTGGCTTGGCGGCGATTGCGAAACTGAATGCGCGATAGGAGCATCGTGCCGCCTTGCGAAGAATTCAGAACGAATTCAGTCCGCCGACCCCAGCATGCTCGCCACGCAAGATGTCATCACAGGAGAAAGTCATGCGTGCCGTCTGTAGGTCATCGATGTTGAAGTCGGTTTCGCTGTTCGCGCTCGCCCTCGCCTCGACGGGCGCCTTCGCGTGGGAAGACAACGCGCCCGAATACGACATGGCGCGCGTCGTGTCGGTCGATCCGATCGTCGAATACGTCGACGAACCGGTGTCGCGCGATGTCTGCTGGAACGAACCGGTGGAGCGCTACGAACCGAACTACCGCTACGAACGCCGCAGCCGCGATGACCGCGCCGGCGCGACCGTGCTCGGCGCCATCATCGGCGGCGCGCTCGGCAACCAGATCGGCAAGGGCGACGGCCGCAAGGCCGCCACCATCGCAGGCGCCGTCATCGGCGGCGCGATCGCGCATGACGAATCGCACCGCGGCCGTTATCGCGATGTCGGCGGCCGGTATGTGCAGGATCAGGAGCAGCGCTGCGACACCCGCACCGAGTATCGCCAGCAGGAACGCGTGGTCGGCTACGACGTGGCCTACGACTACAACGGTCGTGTCTACCGTACCCGCACCGACCATCACCCGGGCGACACCATCCGCGTTGCCGTGCAGGTGTCGGCAGTCCCGTAGCCGCCCATCGCGATCACGCCGAAAACGGCCCGTGGCGAATGCTGCGGGCCGTTCGCGTTTCAGGCTTCCAGGATTGCCCGGAGCGGCGCGAGTTGCGCTTCGTACGCGCGCCAGGCGCCGACGCTGCGCCGATGGATCGGACTGCGCACCTGCACTGCGCTCGCCGTCGTGACGGCGCCGCCGTGACCGGTCACGTCGACGACATCGTCGCGCCACGGCAGTCCGCAGTAGTCGAGCACGCGCCGTGCTTCCGACGCCGGATGCGCGACCAGATCCTCGTAGCGCACGTCAAGGATTTCGCCCGGGAAACGGCGATGCCAATGCGCCATCAGGCGTTCGTAGCGGCGGTAGTAGCGCCCGAACTCGCCCTGGTCATAGCTGTAGGCGCAGGCATCGGAGAACAGTTCGCGCAGGTTGGACAGCCCCGTATCCATCGGATCGCGGCGCATGTGCAGGATGCGCGCTTCGGGCAGGGCCTGCTTGATCAGGCCGACGATCAGGAAGTTGGACGGCAGTTTTTCGGTGTAGTGCGTCGCGTCTCCGCGCAGACGCCAGCGACAGGACTCGAGATACCCGCGCGCGATCGCGTCGATGTCGAAGCGCGCGGCCGACTGCACGATGCGCGCATCGACCACGCCCTTGCACTGGTGGTCGGCGGCTTCGCGCAACTGTGCGGTGAAGCGATAGGTTTCGCCGCAGTCGACGACCTGCGGATGGCGGCCGAGCATGCGCTCCAGCAGCGTGGTGCCGGACCGATGCATGCCGACGATGAAGATCGGCGTGGCGTCGGCGGAACGAGGTGCGGCGGAGGACGCCGCCACGGGCGCGGCTTCGAGCACGTCGAACAACGCCATCATCGCCGACTCGTCGTAGGGCGTGACCTGCCGTTTCAGCGCACAGGCCGCAGACAATGCATCCCATGCCGAAGGGAACTCGCCGAGGTCGTGCAACTCCTTGTGCAACGCGAAGCCGATCTGCATCCGGTCCGGCGGCGTCAGGCTGCGATCGGCGAGCACCTGACGCAGCCGCTCGACGTGGTTCGACGCCGCCGTCTGCGTGCGCAGCCGCGCCAGCAGCCAGTGTGCCATCGCCAGCCGGGACTCGCGCGCGATCGCGGCTTCGAGCGCGCGTTCGGCACGATCGAATTCGCCCTGGTTGGTCGCGAGATAGCCCTCGGTCAGCAAGGTGGCGACATGGCGCGGCTCGCGCGACTGCATGCGCTCCCACACGCGCTCCGCCAGTTCCGGCGCGCCGATGCCGCTGAGGCTCGACGCCACCTGCATCTGCTGGCCGATGTCGATCGGCTTCAGGCTCAGCAGCCTTTGCGCACTGTCGATCATCAAGGCGTGTTCGTTGAAGGTACGCAGGCGCTGGAACAAATCGTATTCCGTCGCTGCATCCGCAGGCGGCGAGGCCGCCACCGTCAGGATGTGGGCGTGCGCAATTCGATACCGATCCTCGCGCAACGCGATGCCCGCCTGCAGCAGGCGCGCGCCCGCATGTCGCGGCGCCAGCATCAGCAGCGAGGACAAGGTGGTCGCCGCCCGCTCGAACTGGCGATCGCGGACCTGAGCGCCGGCCAGTCGATACAGCGTGTCGACGTTCGCGGTCACGACGGCATCCCGGCGACAACGGATGCAGGCGAATGAATCATGGTGATACGCATGGGCCGCGCATTCTGGCGGCTCGCACCCCCGAAAAAAAGCGGCCACCCGAAGGTGGCCGCCAAGGTACTGCGATACAGCGTGTTGCTTAGAAGTCGTACTGGACCGAGAAGCGGACCGAACGCGGCGCCTGGAAGCGGGTCGGGATCTTGTAGGTCGACGTGACCAGCGGGTTGCCCGCTGCGTCTTCGCCGAACTCGCTCACCGCAACCACAGCGTCAGCGTTGAACACGTTGAACACGTCGGCCTTGAACACGAGCTTGCTGTCGGCGAACGCCGGACGGTAAGCCACGTTCAGGTCGAGCGTACGCTGCCACGGAGTACGGCCACGCGAACCGCGCGGCACGATAGTCGTGCCGTTGTTGCCACCGCCGTGATAGAGCGGGTTCGGCGTCACGCCGTCCGCAAGGAAACGCGGCTGGGTTGCGCCCTCATCGCACGAGAAGTACGAGTTGGCGTAATGCGACACGTTGAAGCCATCGAGGAAGCCGAAGCAGTTGATCGGACGACCCGACTGGACCAGCAGGTTGCCGCCGACCGACCACTCGTCGTTGATCGAGTAGTTGCCGAACAGCTTCAGGCTGTGACGACGGTCGTTCGGCAGGTCGCCGTACGAACCGATGGTCAGTTCCGGATAGTCGAAGTCCTGCGTCGTGCCGGTGTCGTCCTGACCGATATCCGACTTCACGCCGCCTTCGGTGTTGCCGTAGGAGTGCGCGATCGTCCAGGAACCCTGCAGGAAGAAGTTGTCCCACGAGCCTTCCGCGAAGAATTCCAGCGCGTTGTACTTGCGGATCGCTTCCGGACCGAGGTCTTCAGCCGCGATGGTGACGGATTCGAACGTGCCGTCGCCGTCGATGTCGACGTTGAAGGTCGAGTCCTTGCCCGGGTTGTACAGATGGCAGAACGCGAAGCCCGGGTTGTAGAAGTTCACGTCGAGGCCGTTTTCTTCGGCGTACGCCACGAACGGACGGTAGTCGCAGGTGTCGTCGATCGCGCGCTTCAGATCGCGATGGATGCCACGCACGCCGCCGGTCAGGGCGTCGGTCAGCTGAGCCTGGAAGCCGAGGATGTATTCATCCTGGTACATCGGCTCGAGACCGGTGTCGGCGATGCCACGCGGATCCTTGGCCACGCCGAACTCGTTGTTCAGGTAGCGGACCGGTTCGCCGGTGGTCAGGTTCGGGATGCGGGTCAGGCCAGTCGGCGCACCGGTGGCAGCGTCCACGCCCGTGAACGTGAAGTACTCTTCCGAGAACAGCGAAGCCGAAGCACCGCGCACGGCGACCGTGGCGTTCAGCGGCAGCGCGTAACGACCGGCGTTACCGAACAGCTTCATGCTCGAATCGCCGTTCACGTCCCACGAGAAGCCGAGGCGCGGAGCGATCTGGTTGTCGATCTTGACGAAGGTTTCGCCGCTGCCGTTCTGGTTTTCGAAGCTGTCCCAGCGCAGGCCGCCGTACAACTTGAAGTTGTCGGTCAGCTGCCAGTTGTCTTCGACATAGAACGCATCGGAATTCACACCGACGCCGGCGCCGCTCTGGAAGATGCGCAGACGAACGATATCTTCACGACCTGCATAGCGACCATAACGCCAGTACTGACCGCCCGAGTACGACTCGGCGTCGAAGCTGTCGAATTCGTCGGTTTCGTAACCGAAACGAACGAGGTGGTCGCCCAGTGCCCATTCGCCGTCGACACGGAAGGTGTCGCGGGTGTCTTCGGCAAGGCTGGTACCGATGACCTGCGCCAGCGCGCAACCGTTGATCGCGGTCGACTGACCGGCGACGACGCTCGGACGTGCGTCGAGAATGAACGGACAGCCGGCAACTGCGCCGCCGACGTTGCCGAAGTACTCGTTGCGCAGACCATTGGCCGAAATACCAAAGTTCGAGCGGCTCGATTCGCCGTGACCGTACAGGGCCGACAGCGTGAAGTTGTCGGTCAGGTAGCCGGTGTAACGCAGCGAGTAGGACTTGCCGCCCGCATCGTCAAACACGGTGCCGCGGTATGCACCACGTTCCGTGGCGTTGTCGCCTGCACTGGCATAGATGTCCGACTCGATGTCCTGGTCGTCCGAGAACGCGGTCAGCTCCAGCAGGTGGTTGTCGCTGATGTTCCAGTCCATCTTGACCAGCCAGTTCGGTGCATCGGTGCTCTGCGACAGGTTGGTCGCCGAGTTGATGTCGCCATAGGCCTGGGTGTCGTCGTTCTGGCCGTACTGCACGAGGGCGTACGCGAACAGGCGGTCCTGGATCAGCGCGCCGCTGGCCCACACGGCCGTCGACAGCTGATCGGCCGATTCATCACGGCTGTTGTCCTGAATCAGGGTGCCGTCATTCAGGTAGATGTCGGTGCGGTCGCCGTCGAGCGACTGCGGCGAATAGAACACGTTCGCACCGGCCTGGAATTCGTTCGAACCGCGCTTGGTCACCAGGTTGATGACGCCGCCGGTCGAGCGACCGAATTCTGCGCCGTAACCACCGGTCTTGACCTGCTGTTCGGCAATCGCTTCAAACGGCACCTGGCCGAAGTTCAGCGACTTGAACGAGTTCGAGATGTTGAAGCCGTTGACGTAGTAGGCGTTTTCCGCCACCGACGAACCGCCGAACGAAGCCAGGTTGCCGAACGCGGCGTCGCCACGCACGGTGCCCGGAGCGAGCAGCGCGACGTTGGTGATGTTGCGGGCCACCGGAATCTTGGCGATCTGTTCGCTGGTCAGGATCGTGGTCGACTCGACCGACGAGATGTCGATCGGGTTGATCGCGCTGCCCGTCACTTCGACGACACCCAGGGTGCTCGCGTCGGCGAACGAAGCGGCCGTACCGGTACCGATGTTGACCGTCACTTCGCGCGACTGGCCGTTATAGGTGACCTTGTACTTGCCCGGCGCCAGTGCGGAAGCGCGGTAGTTGCCGTCGGCATCGACCGAAATGTCGCGCTTCTGGCCCGTGCCCATGTTTTCGACGGTGACGGAGCCACCACCGGAAACCTGGCCAAACACGTAACCGGTCGCATTGGACTGCGCGTAGACCGCACCGCTGGTCGCGACTGCGATCGCGACGGCCAGCGCGGAGCGCTTGAGTTGATTGCGTTGAATCACTTGGAAACCTCCAAAAAAGGGTTAGCCCTCGGTGCCGGAAACGCGTCGAGTCCACGGCACCACGCCGCTGCTATTGCAACGTGGCGCGGACGTTAGCATGGCCGTTAAAAATCTGTAAATATGACCTGCCGCCATGTTGCGATGCAGCAAAAACAACAGATTGTTGCGCCCGGACAACAAAAACCCCGCGGCGCAAGCCGCGGGGTTCCGAGCAAAACACTCGTCAGGTCAACGCAATCAGAAGTCGTAGCGGGCCGAGAAACGGACCGAACGCGGCGCCTGATAGTTGA
>JBGASK010000105.1:0-18328 GCA_044229785.1 Ahniellaceae bacterium | reverse complement strand
GGTGGCGCCTGCCGATGCGCGCGCGGTGCTCGACAAGCTTGTTGCGATGCCGGTGAGCGAATGGAGCTACATCGCGCAAGGCGAAGGCGTGCGCCACATCGGCCCCATGGCGCAGGACTTTGCGGTCGCGTTCGGCGTCGGCGAAAACGATACGACGATCTCGACCGTCGACGCGGATGGCGTGGCCTTGGCCGCGATCAAGGGGCTGAACGCGAAGCTCGAGGCCGAGAACGCGACGCTGAAGTCGCAGCTGTCGGCTTTGGCCGACCGGCTTGCGCGGCTGGAGGCGGCGCAGGCGCGGTGACGGTCAGCGGCGGGCCGCGGTCCAGCGCGTCGCCGCCCACATGCCCAGCATGAGCAGCACGGCGGCGAACCCGCTCAGGGCCGGCACCGGCACGCGTGGCGCCAGGTGGTAGTCGATCACCAGCAGCGGGCGCGTGGCCGGGTCCAGGGCCTCGCCTGATTCGAGCCGCTTCGCCGTCGGCGGCGTCTGGCTTTCGTCGCTGACGAGCGCCCAGCCGAAGTTGCTCGCATCGTCGTTCTGCCAGGACGCGAGATCGGCCTGCATCGCGGCCGTCGCGGGCACCGTGTAGCGGATTTCGCCATCCAGCGTGACGCTGGCGCTCGGCGCGGCCGAGTAGTCGCCGCCGAGGCTCGTCCATGGCGTCGCCGGAAATGCACGCTGCGACCAGGTCGGATCGTCGCTGCCGGGCGCGGTGCCCTGTCCACCCGGGGTGCCGCTGTTGGCGCTGCCTTCGCGCCACGGCGCGACGATGCGATGCAGGTTCACGACGACGCTGCCGCTGATCGTGCGCGAGACCGTCAGTTCGAGGCGCGCGTCGTCGATGACGGCGCCGGCCGGCAGTGCGGTCAGGTCGAAGCGCAGCAGGGCGCGTCGCCGCAAGCCTTGTGCGATCCGTCCGACGAACAGATGCGGCCCCTGGCTGTCGGCGGTTTCGGGATTGCCGCCGCTCGGCTGGAACAGCGTGGCATCGGCCACGGGCGCCAGCGTCAGCGTGTCCGCATGCGCGCCGCAGGCGATGAACAGGAAAACACAGGCCAGGATCGAACGCGGCATCATGCGGCAGGGGCTCCGGTGCGGGGCAGATCGTCGCCCAGGGTCACCCAGGGCACGTGGCGATCGTGGAAGACATGCACTTCGGGTGCACGGTCGAGTTCGGCGTCGATCAGGGCGCGCGCCAGGTGCATTTCGCCCGGCCAGCGTTCCGAATGGAACGCCATCGGCGAGCCGCAGCGCCCGCAGAAGCCGCGCTGCGCGCCTGGCGACGAGTCGTGCCAGCGCAAGTCCGCGTCGGCGAGCCAGCGGAACTGCGCGGCCTCGACGCCGACCCAGGTCACGAACGCGGCGCCGTGCGCGCGCCGGCACATCGTGCAATGGCAATGCGCCACCCATTTCGTCGGCAGGTCGAAGGCGAAGCGGGTGGCGCCACACAGGCACCGGCCTTGAATCGCGGTCGACATCGCGGCAACTCCGTTGGCATTCGCGGGGATGAAGCGCTAGCGTGCCGGCTCCGCTTCCTGCATGCAACGGAGTCCGCCATGACCGGACGGGCACGCGATCTGACCTTCCGCTTTCTCGCCGAACCCACCGACGTCAACTTCGGCGGCAAGGTGCATGGCGGCGCGGTGATGAAATGGATCGACCAGGCCGGCTATGCCTGCGCATCCGCCTGGGCCGGCCGCTATTGCGTCACCGTCTACGTCGGCGGCATCCAGTTCGAACGGCCGATCCAGGTCGGGCAAGTGGTCGAGGTGCATGCCCAGGTCGTGCACGCCGGCAGCACCAGCATCCATGTCGCGGTCGATGTCGCGGCACGCGACACCACCGGCGAACAGGCCGAGCGCACCACGCATTGCCTGATGGTGTTCGTCGCCGTCGACGACGCGCGCCAGCCGGTGGCGGTGCCGGCGTATGCGCCGGACAGCGACGAGGAACGCGAGTTGTCCGCGTATGCGCAGCGCATGATGGCGATGCGCAAGCAGATCGAAGCCGAGCGCCGCGATTTCCTCGCCCGTCACCGCGCTCCCGCCGCAACCCCGTAGGTGCGTCGCGTGCGAAGCGATCCGTCGCTTCAAGCCGCTACCGAACTCGCCTGTCGATCCAGTCGCCGATAGCCGATGGCTTCCATCAAATGCGCCGCGACGATGCGATCCGTGTCGGCAAGATCGGCGATGGTGCGCGCCACGCGCAGGATGCGCTGGTGCGCACGTGCCGACAGGCCAAGCCGGTCCACGGCGCGTTCCAGCAGCGCGCGTTCGGCATCTCCGAGTGCGGCATGTTGCTTCAGCGCATTCGCATCGAGCTGGGCATTGCTGACGCCCGCGCGTTCCAGCGCACGGCTGCGCGCCTGCATCACGCGCGCACGCACCGTTGCCGAGGTTTCGCGCGGACCGTTGTCGCGCCAGTCGCTGATCGGCAGGCGCGGCACTTCGACCTGCAGATCGATGCGGTCGAGCAGCGGTCCGCTGACGCGACCGCGATAACGCGCGACCTGATCGGCCGAACACCGGCACCGATCCGAGGCGTCGCCGGCATACCCGCATGGGCACGGATTCATGGCTGCGACGAGTTGAAAGCGCGCGGGGAATTCCGCCTGCCGTGTCGCTCGCGAAATCAGGATGCGCCCGGATTCGATCGGCTCGCGCATCGATTCGAGCACGCGTCTGTCAAATTCGGGCAGTTCGTCCAAGAACAGAATGCCGCCATGCGCCAGGCTGGCTTCGCCGGGGCGCGGAATCGAGCCGCCGCCGACGAGCGCGACGGCGCTGGCCGAATGATGCGGAGACCGGAAGGGTCGGCGCGACAACGCGACCGCGACATCCTGCCCGCACAGCGACGCGATCGCCGCCGACTCCATCGCTTCCGCGTGCGTGATCGGCGGCAGGATGCCAGGCAGCCGCGACGCCAGCATGGTCTTGCCGGTGCCGGGCGGGCCGATGAACAGCAGGTTGTGGCCGCCGCTGGCGGCGATCTCGAGCGCACGCCGCGCGTGCGCCTGGCCGATCACGTCGGCCAGGTCGGGCACGCTCGCGAGCGAGGGCGGAATCGGCGTGGCGATGCAGCGTGCCAATCCCGCGTCGCCGCGCAGATGCGCACACACGGCGAGCAGGTTGTCGGCGGCGTACACCTTGGCATCCGGCACCTGCGCGGCCTCGTCGGCATTCGCGCTCGGCACGATCACCGCCTTGCCGGCGCGCGTCGCCTGGATCACCGCCGGCAGCAAACCGTGGATCGCACGCAGGTCGCCGGACAGCGCCAGTTCGCCGTAGAACTCGTAGTCGTCGATCGCTTCGAGCGGGACCTGGCCCGAGGCCGCGAGGATGCCGAGCGCGATGGCGAGATCGAACCGCGCACCTTCTTTCGGGAGGTCCGCCGGCGCCAGATTGATGGTGATGCGACGTTGCGGCCAGTCGAAACTCGCGTTCAGCAAGGCCGAGCGCACCCGATCGCGACTCTCGCGTACCGCCGCTTCGGGCAGGCCCACGATGTTCGTGCCGGGCAAGCCGCCCGACAGATGCACCTCGATGTTCACCCGCGGCGCTTCGACCCCGAGCGCCGCTCGCGCATGCACGATGGCGAGGCTCATGCCGCCCTCCCGCGCCGCGTGACCGGGCAGCGTCCCTGGGTGTTGTGGCGAGCAGTGGGGTACGGCATGAGCCTCATCGCGGGATCCTTGGAAAGAGATCCAAGTGAAGCGCTGTCGGGCACAGGATGCGCGTGGCGAATTCCGGATTCGTCCTGCGAAGATTCGCAGCCGACGATCGAAAAAAACGCCGCACGAGGCGGCGTCGAAGGAACACGGGCGGCGGAGTCCGTTCCGCCTGTGGCCCCGGGGGAGGCCGACGCTGCCCGCTGACGGGTCGAGGTCAGGGCGAACGCTGTTCCGCTTCGAGCTGGGCGAGGCGCTTCTCCAGCGCTTCCAGCTTTTCGCGGCTGCGCAGCAGGACCAGCTGCTGCACGTCGAATTCCTCGCGCGTCACCAGGTTCAGCCGCTCCAGGCCGGACTGCAGGGTGGCGCGGAAGGTCTTCGCCAGATCGTCCTTGGCGGCGTCGAATCCCGGCGGGACCAGCGTCGCGAGACGCTGCGCGAGTTCGTCGATGGCTCGGACATTGATCATGGTTCGCTTCCTCGATGGCCGTCAGCGTACGGCGCGCCCCATGCGCGCCGCCCCCGGCGGAAGCGCAATTGTGCCTAGGAAATGTCGCAAAGGCATGGACCGGCGCGGGCATCGCCGCCGCGCCCGCGCTGCCGCTAAGCTCGCGCGGTCCCTCGGAGCCCGCGCATGAAAATGATCATGGCCATCATCAAGCCGTTCAAACTCGACGACGTGCGCGAGGCGCTGGCCGAACTCGGCGTGACCGGCATCACCGTCACCGAGGTCAAGGGCTTCGGGCGCCAGAAGGGCCACACCGAGCTGTATCGCGGCGCCGAATACGTGGTCGATTTCCTGCCCAAGATCAAGGTCGAGATCGCGGTCGCCGACGACCAGTGCGACCGCGCCGTCGAAGCCATCATGCAGGCCGCGAACACGAACAAGATCGGCGACGGCAAGATCTTCGTCTACCAGCTCGATCGCGTCGTGCGCATCCGCACCGGCGAACTCGACGCCGACGCATTGTGAGCACGCCCGAGCCGCAGCAGGACGCTGCCGAACCGGACATGATTCCGGCCCGGACCACGCCCACCTGGGAAATGGAGATGCTGCTGTCGGGCGCGACCGTGTTCGGCCTGCTGCAGTTGCCCGAGGCCTTCAATGCCGCGGTCGAGCCCTTGCTGGCACGGCTGGGCGGCGGCGTGTTGCAGGTCGCCAGCATACTGGCCATGTATGCCGGCGCCGCCGTCTACCTGCTGCTGGCGACCTTCATCGGTCATCTGACGATTCGCGGTTTCTGGATCGCATTGCTCGGACTGCGTTCGGTTTTCCCGCAAGGTCCGGACTTCGAACGATTGCGCGGCGGCCCCATCGGTCGCGACATCGCGCGCCGCGAGACCGCACGCGTCGAGGATGAGGTCGACCGTCTCGACAATCTGGCGAGCATCGTGTTCATGTTCGGCGCCATCACCTTTGTCGGCGTGCTGATGCCGGGAACGCTGGTGGCGCCGATTCTCGCCGTGGCCTGGATCTGGCCGGATGCGCCGATCGGAACGATCATGCTGGCAATGCTGGGCGTCGGTCTCGGCCCGCTGGCTTTGGCGTCGCTCGTCGACTCCCAGTTCGGGCGCCGCCTGGACCGCGAAGGGCGTGTCGCACGCACCATCGCCGCCGTGCTGGCGTACTACCAGCGCTCGATGCAGCCGCGCTTCCTCAACGTGCTCTCGACGACGCTGATGACGCGGCTCGGCTTCGGTCGGTTCATGTTCGTCTACCTCACGGCGTTGTTCGCGGTGTTGCTGGGTTATGCGACGAACATGGTGATGCGCCGCACCGGGACCGCAGTCGGCGACTACTCGGCGATTCCGGCCAGCGTCGAATCCGGCCACGCCGTGTTGCCCCAGCACTATCGCGACCAGAGGCGAGAACAGGACCCGTTGTCCCGATCGCCTTTTCTGGATTCCCTCCAGTTGAAGGGAGACTGGTTGCGCGTGGTCGTGCCCTTCCATCCGACGCGGCACGAGGCCGCGGTCGCGAAACAATGCCCCGAGGTCTGGGCCAGGCTGCCGTTGCCCGCAGCCACCGATGACGCGACGGTGGCCGCCGACCACGTCGCCTTGCTGGCCTGTTACCGCGACCTCGCCGACATTCGCATCGATGGCCGGTCCGTCGCCGTGTTGCCGGACGTGGTCGTGCTGCCGGGATCGCAACTGCGCGGATTGCAGTTCATGGTCGATGCGCGGGCGCTCGCGCGCGGCCGCCACGTGCTGCAAACTGCGGCCTTGGCGAACCCCAGAGACGACGACGCCGGCAAGAAGCCGGCGCCGTATCGCATCCCGTTCTGGAAGTAGGAGCGCCGCTGTGGGAGCGGGCTCCGCCCCGCGATTCCTTACTCGCCCAAGAACTCGCCAAGGAAGTTCGGCATCGCCAGCGCACCCTTGTGCGTTTCGGCGTTGTAGTACTTGGTCGGAAACTGCTTGGTCGCGGCGCCGCGCTCGCGGAAGGTGTTCAGGTCGAGGTGCTTGCGCGCCATCGTGCAGCTCCACCAGCCGGTCGGATAACACGGCTGCGGGAACGGCAGCGTGCGCAGGTGCGCGAAGCCGGCGTTCTTCATCGCGTTGCGCATGGCCTTGGTCAGGTCGTTGTGGACCAGCGGCGATTCGCTCTGCTGCACCAGGATGCCGCCCGGACGCAGGGCGCGCAGGCAGCTCTGGTAGAAGGCCTCGTTGAACAGGCCTTCGGCCGGACCGATCGGATCGGTCACGCGGATCGGTGTTCGAGTCGCACAGTTCCGGGAAATACTGCTCCGACAGGCGCGTCACGCGTTCGTCGATGTCGCACTGTACGACCGACTCGACTTCGCGGTGCTTGAGCACTTCGCGCAGGGTGCCGCAGTCGCCGCCGCCGATGATGACGACGCGCTTCGGGCTGGTGTGGGTGAACAGCACCGGGTGCGACATCATCTCGTGATAGAGGAAATTGTCGCGCGTGGTCAGCATCACGCAGCCGTCGATCACCATCAGGTTGCCCCAGTCGGTGGTCTCGTAGATCTCGATCTTCTGGAATGGCGTCTGCTCTTCCGCCAGCTTGCGCTTGATGCGGAACGAGATGGCCGAACCCGCGAGTTCATGCGGCTCCGAGAACCAGTTCGAATCGAGACTCATGGGGCGAACTCCGTGTCCGGCAGGTCGAAGGGGGCGCGCATTGTAGCGATGTGTCTCCGGCTTTGCCGAAGCGACCCTGAACCCGGCTTCCCCCGCATTCGCGGGGTGGGTCGTCGCTGCGCGCCACCCTATCGTGCGCGGCCTCGCTTCTCGCCTTGTTCCGGAGTCAACGAATGAAAACGCTTGCTCGCTTCCTGATCGCCGCCTGTGCCCTGTGTGTTGCATCGCTGGCGCAGGCCCAGTTCCAGAACGGCGGCTTCGAACAGGGCGATCTGTCCGGCTGGACGATCGGCGGCGGCAGCAATCCGGGGCTGGCCGGAACGCCGCCGTTCACCGCCGCGAGCATCCAGATCAGCGGCAGCGCGCCCGGTCCGGCCACCGTCGTCGGCGAGATCACCGACGCCAACGCGCCCGAGATCGTGCTCGCGCGCATCGGCCAGCACACCGCCAAGATCAACGACGAGAACACCGGCGCGCTGGTGACGACGCTCAAGCAGACCGTGCAGGTCACCGCGGCCGACATCGATCCCGCCGACGGCTTGCCGCACATCCGTTTCGCCTATGCGCCGGTGATGGACGATCCCGGTCATTCGCCGGAGCAGCAGCCGTACTTCTACGTCGCGATCCGGCGCGTCTCCGACAACAGCGTGCTGTTCGAGAAGATCGCCTACTCCGGCCAGCCCGACGCGAACTTCCTCAACGGCACCGGCAACTGGAAATACCTGCCGTTCCAGGACGTGGATGCGGTGCTGCCGGCGAACGCGGTCGGCGAAAGCATCGAACTCACGGTGATCGCCGCCGACTGTTCCCTCGGCGGCCATGCCGGCTACGTCTATGTCGACGGTTTCGGTTCGGCGCCGCTGCCGCCGGCCGCGGGCACGGCCGGCCCCAAGGTGCCGGTGCCGATGCTGCCGCGCCAGGGCCTGATCCTGCTCGCAAGTGCCCTGCTGTTCGCCGGACTGTTGGCGATGCGCCGCGGTTCCTGAATCCTCGCCGCACCTCCGCGGGTGCGCGGTCCGACGGCGCGTGGTGATCGCTACACTACGCGCCCCTCGGGCCGGGGCGGCCGGTTTGCCGCCGCTTGTGGAGTGGATGATGAGCGAGTGGACGATTGAACGGGCGCGGCAGACGTATTCGATCGCGCACTGGAGCGAGGGCTATTTCGATGTCGACGCCCAAGGTCGCATCGAGGTGCAGCCGCAGGGGCCGCAAGGCACGGCGCTGGCCCTGCCCGAGGTCGTGGCTGCGGCCGAAGCGAGCGGCCTGAAGCTGCCGCTGCTGGTGCGTTTCAACGACATCCTGTCGCACAAGCGGTCGCGCATGCAGGCGGCGTTCGCGAAGGCGATGCGCGACACCGAATTCGATGGCGGCTACACCGCCGTGTTCCCGATCAAGGTCAACCAGAACCACAGCGTTGCCGGCGAACTGGCCGCGAGCGGCGGCGAAGGCTTCGGCCTCGAAGCCGGCTCGAAGCCGGAGCTGATTGCGGTGCTCGCGCTGTCGAAGGGCGGCATCGTCGTCTGCAACGGCTACAAGGACCGCGAATACATCCGTCTTGCGCTGATCGGCCGCAAGCTCGGGCTCGACGTGTTCATCGTCATCGAGAAGCCGAGCGAACTGAAACTCGTCATCGAGGAAGCGCGCGATCTCGGCGTCGACCCGCTGCTCGGCGTGCGCATGCGTCTTGCGACCATCGGCGCCGGCAAGTGGCAGAACACCGGCGGCGCCAAGGCCAAGTTCGGCCTGTCGCCGGGACAACTCACCGAACTGCTCGACGACCTCGACGCCGCCGGACTGCGCCATGCGCTCAAGCTGGTGCATTTCCACATGGGCTCGCAGCTGTCCAACGTGCGCGACATCGCCGGCGGCATGCGCGAGGCGGTGCGCTACTTCGTCGAGTTGCACAAGCTCGGCTTCGACATTCGTTACATGGACGTCGGCGGCGGCCTCGGCGTCGACTACGAAGGCACGCGCTCGCGCAGCTTCTGCTCGATCAACTACGGCCTCGAACAATACGCCGCCACCATCGTCGAACCGGTCGCCATCGCCTGTCGCGAACACGGCATCCGCGCGCCGCACCTGATCACCGAAGCCGGCCGCGCCATGACCGCGCATCACGCCGTGCTGGTCGCGAACGTCAGCGAAGTCGAGACTGCACCCGAGGGCCGCGTGCCGGCCGTCGCCGCGAAGGAATCGCTGCCGATGCGCCACCTGCGCGAGATCCACGCCGCGCTCGACGCCCGCCCGGCGCTGGAGCTGTATCAGGAAGCCCAGCACTACCTCGCCGAGGGCCAGGCCATGTACGCGCACGGCGAAATCGCGCTGGCCGAACGCGCCGCGCTCGACGCGCTCTACTACGCCATCGCCCATCGCGTGCGCGGCCTGCTGAAGCCGGACGAACGATCGCACCGCGAAACCCTGGACGAGTTGAACGAGAAGCTGGTCGACAAGTATTTCGTGAACTTCTCGGTGTTCCAGTCGATGCCCGACATCTGGGCGATCGATCAGGTGTTCCCGATCGTGCCGATCGAACGCCTCGACGAGCAGCCGACGCGCCACGGCGTGATCGCCGACCTGACCTGCGATTCCGACGGCCGCATCGACCAGTACGTCGATTCCGAAGGCGTGGACGCCAGCCTGCCGCTGCATCCGCTGCGCACCGGCGAGTCGTATCGCCTCGGCTTCTTCCTGGTCGGCGCGTATCAGGAAACGCTGGGCGACATCCACAACCTGTTCGGCGACACCGACACCGTCGACGTGCGCGTCGATGGGGCCGGCTTCGCGCTGTCGAATGCGCGCCGCGGCGACAGCTGCGACCGCGTGCTCGGTTATGTCGGCTTCGATGCCGAGGACCTGCGCGCCGCATTCAAGGCCAAGGTCGACCGCGCCAACGTCGACGCCGCATTCGCCGCGCGCATCGCCGCCGATCTCGAAGCCGGCCTGACCGCCTACACCTATCTCGAAGAGACGCCGCACGCATGAGCACCCTGAAGGTCGGATTCGTCGGTCTCGGCGCGATGGGCGGTTCGATGGCCGGACATCTGCATCGGCTCGGCCTGCTCGTCGCGGTGTCGAACCGCACGCACGCGAAGGCCGAGCGATTCGCCGACGAACACGTCGGCGTGCAGGCGTTCCTCGATCCCGGCGCGCTGGCCGCGCACTGCGATATCGTCGTCAGTTGCGTCACCGCAGACAGCGACGTGCTTGCGCTCGCGGAAGCGCTGGCGCGGCGGGCGCAACCGGGCTTCGTGCTGGTCGACACCTCGACGATCGCCTCGACCAGCGCCAAGCGTGCGGCCGAAGTCTTGCGCGCCGTCGACGCCGACTTCATCGATGCGCCGGTTTCGGGCGGCGTGGAGGGCGCGAAGAACGGCAAGCTCAGCGTGATGGCCGGCAGTGACGCCGCGACGCTCGAACGGGCGCGTCCGGCGATCGAGGCCTTCGCCGCGAAGATCACGCTGATGGGCGAGGTCGGCGCCGGACAGAACACCAAGGCAGTGAACCAGGTCATCGTCGCCGGCATCGCGCAGGCGGTCTGCGAAGGTCTTGCGCTCGGCGAAGCGCTCGGGCTCGACGCCGACAAGCTGCTGCCGACGCTCGGCGCCGGCGCCGCCGCGAACTGGTTCATGGACAAGCGCGGCGCGACGATGTTGCGCGACGAATTCGCGGTCGGCTTCAAGCTGCAACTGCTGCACAAGGACCTGAAGATCGTGCGCGAACTCGCGCTCGCGGCCGGCGTGAACCACGACATCGTCGATCTCTCGCTCGCCAACTACGCGACGCTGATGGGTGAAGGCCGCGGCGACGACGACACGTCGGGGCTGATCCGGTTGAAGCGGCGCGGCTGAGCACCGTCGAAAGCGCGACGGCGCGCACGCCGCGAACGTCAAGAATCGTTAAGCTCACCGCATCGCCGTGCCGTCGCATGGCTTCGACCGGGTCCGATCATGTTCTCCAGAGCGTCCGCGCTGTTTGTCGCTTCATCCCTTGGCTTGGCCGTGCAGGCGGCGGTACCGCCGGAAGTGACGCTGACGCCGGTCATCACCGGCGTCACGCGCCCGGTGGCCATGCGCGATGCCGGCGGCGGGCGTTTCTACGTCGTGCAGCAGAACGGCGTCATCGTCGTCGTCGACAATCTGGTCGTGCAGCCGACCCCGCTGCTGACCCTGAACAACGCATCGACGCTGTGCCAGATGGCGCCGTCCGCGAGCACCGTGACCCTCGGTTTCACCAATCCCGGCTCGCTCGGCGACGAGCGCGGCCTGCTCGGGTTCGACCTGCATCCCGGCTTCGCCGGCAACGGCTTCGTCTTCGTGAGCTTTTCCGATGCCCGCGGCGATACCGCGATCGTGCGCTACACCGTGACCGGCGGCACCGTGGCCGACACCGCGAGTTGCCGCGTCGTGCTGCGCATCGACCAGGACTTCAGCAACCACAACGGCGGCGACATCCATTTCGGACCGGATGGATTCCTGTACATCGGCATGGGCGACGGCGGCAGCGCCAACGATCCCTGCAATCGCGCTCAAACGCTGAATCCGGCCGACCTCGCCACGACCGACGCCAACAATTCCGGCTGCCCGGTCGACTCGAATTTCACGTCGACCGGCAACGGCAATGCGCAGTCGCGCGCCCTGCTCGGCAAGTTCCTGCGCATCGACGTGAACAACACGACGCCGGCCGGCGCCAACGAACTCTGCGCCGACTACAGCGACGGCTCCGCCGGCTACGCCATCCCGACTCCGGTCGGCGACGCCAATCCCTATGCCGGAACCAATGGCGGGGCCGGCATCTGCGATGAAGTCTGGTCCTACGGCTGGCGCAATCCGTGGCGCTGGAGTTTCGATCGCATCAGCGGCGACCTGCTGGTCGGCGATGTCGGACAGGGCGCGCGCGAGGAAGTCGATCTCGAGATCGCCGCCGCGGCGGGCGCCGGCAACTACGGCTGGAAGGGTTGCGAAGGCTTCAGCGCCGCGAACGGCGGCACCTGCGCCGGCACGCTGCCGCCGATCGTCGACTACGCGCACAGCGCCGGGCGGTGCTCGATCGCCGGCGGTTATCGCTACCGCGGCGACTTCGCGGCCATGGATGGCGTCTACTTCTACGGCGATTCCTGCACCGGCGAAATCTTCAGCGCGACCCAGGGCGGCGGCGCCTGGACCGCGGACGGCGTCTGGCAGGACGCCAGCTCGCAACCCTCGAGTTACAGCCTGGTCGCATTCGCCGAAGATCGGCAAGGGCGCCTCTATGCCATCGACCATGCCGCGGCGATCGCTTCGGCGGGCCGCATTCTCGAAATCCGCACCCCGACCCAGGTGCTGTTCCGCGACGGCTTCGAGTGAGCCCCAACACAGTTGTATGACACGCGCATGACAGTGGTCTTGCCGCGCCGATCCATCGCACCTAGTTTCGACCCCGCAGGCCGCGGTTCGGCCGGGGAGCATCGACATGAAGATCTGGATCGGCGGCGTGGCCGCCTTGCTGTTCGCGGGCGCGGCCTGCGCCGAATCCGCCATCGAGGTGGCGCCGTGCACGAAAGCGGCGTCTGCAGCGGCGACCGGCGCCCGCGATCCCTGGCGTTATCCGGCGCAGGCGCGGCGCAGCCGCGAACACGGCACGGTATCGCTCAAGCTCGTGCTTGACGACCAGGGCGCGGCCCAGCGGGTCAGCCTGCTCAAGGGCAGCGGGTCCAGCACGCTGGACCGTTCTGCCGCGGCGGCCGCGAAATCGACCTCGGTGCGTTTCTGTCCGGTCGACGGCGGCGCGCCGGTGACCTCGGGCATCGCCGTCGTCCACGTCACCTATTCGCTGACCCAGACCATCGCGCAGCTCTGAGCGGTTTTCGCGGGGCGCAGCCCGCTCCCGCGAGCCCTGAAAACCCGCGCCATTTCGGCGCTTGTGGGAGCGGGCTCCGTCCCGCGATGCCGCTACTGCGAAGCGTTCTCGCGCAGCGCGATGGCGTTGATGCCGTTGCCTTCCAGCGTGCGCTTGGCGCCGTCGACGCCGCGCAGGTCGGCGAACGGCCCGACGCGGACGCGGAAGTATTCGGTGCCGTTGACGTTCACCTTCTGCACCGACACGGCGGCGCCGACACCCATCAGCGTCAGCCGCGCTTTCAGCGCGTCGGCATCGGCACCGGTGCGGAACGAGCCGGCTTGCAGCATGTATCGCTGGGCACCCGTCGCGGCAGTCGACTGCGCGTCGGGCGTCGCCGGCGTGGTCGCGGCCGATTTCACTTCGGCATCGGGCACGACGACTTCCATCTCCGGCAGCACGCTGTAGAAGTCGTACTTGGGCTTGTCCGGATTGGCGGCGGGAGCGTCGGCCGGCGCGGCCGGCTTCGCGACCTGCGCCTCGCCGCCGCGCAACTGCGGCGCCCACTGCTTCATCAGCACCAGCGCCGACAGGCCGAGGCCGCAGAACAGTCCGCCGAGGAACCAGATCCACCACGGCACCTGCTTGCCGCCGGCGCCGTTGCCGCTGGGGCGCATCTTGGCCTGCGAATTGCGCCTGGCCATTACATCGTCTCCGGCGCGGACACGCCGAGAATGCCGAGACCATTCGCCAGCACGCGGCGCACGCAAGCGGCGAGCGCCAGGCGCGCGCAGCGTTGCGCGGCGTCGTCGACCAGGAAATGGTGGCCGTTGTAGAAGGCGTTGTAACGCGCCGCGAGTTCACGCAGGGCCGCAACCACAAGATGCGGCGAGCGGATCTCGACTGCGCCGCGCAGGTCTTCCGGGAAGCGGTCGAGCTGTTCGAGCACGGCCTGGGCCTGCGCCTCGCTCAACTGGTCGAGCGAAGCGCGTGCGGTCGCTTCGTCGTACGGCAGCGACTTCTCGACCGCCTGGCGGAACAGGCCGCACAGGCGTGCGTGCGTGTACTGCAGGTAATAGACCGGATTGTCGACCGACTGCGAACGCGCCAGATCGAGGTCGAAGTCCAGATGCTGGTCGTGGCTGCGCATCACGTAGAAGAAACGTGCCGCATCGACGCCGACTTCGCGGCGCAGGTCGCGCAGGGTGACGAACTGGCCGGCACGGGTCGACATCTGCACCTTCTCGCCGCCCTCGAACAGGATGGCGAACTGCACCAGCTTGATCTCCAGACGATCGGGATCGACGCCGAGGCCCTGCGCGGCGGCTTTCAGGCGTGCGACATAGCCGTGATGGTCGGCGCCGAACACGTAGACGGCGCGGTCGTAACCACGATCGAACTTGTTCAGCAGATAGGCGATGTCGGATGCGAAATACGTGGTCGCGCCGTTGTCGCGACGCACGACGCGGTCCTTCTCGTCGCCGAAGTCGGTGGCGCGGAACCAGAGCGCGCCGTCCTTCTCGTACATGTGGCCCTTCTCGGTCAGCACGTCGATGGCGCGCTGCACGGCGCCGCTGGTGGTCAGCGAGCGCTCGGAGAACCACTGGTCGTAGAGGACGCGGAATTCGCCGAGGTCCTGCTTGATGTCGTCGAGGCAGGCCTTGAGCCCGGCCTCGAACAGACGGCGGTAGTTCGCGTCGCCGAGCAGGGCGCGGGCACGCACGATCAGCGCGTCGACGTGTTGCTCCTTGTCGCCGCCCTGACCTTCGTCGGCGGGGATGTCGGCGAACACGGTCGCGATCGGCTGGTGCAACTCGCTGCCGGCAGCCAGGCGCAGGTCGCGGGCGATGCCGCGCACGTAGTCGCCCTTGTAGCCGTTGTCCGGGAAGCGGATGGTTTCGCCGCCGAGTTCGAGGTAACGCAGCCAGACCGAAATGGCGAGGATGTCCATTTGCCGGCCGGCGTCATTGACGTAGTACTCGCGGCTGACCTGATAGCCGCCGGCTTCGAGCAGGTTGGCGAGCGTCGAGCCGTAGGCTGCGCCGCGGCCGTGGCCGACGTGCAGCGGGCCGTTCGGATTCGCCGAGACGAACTCGACCTGCACCGATTCGCGCGAGTGCTTCGGCGCGAAGCCGTAGCGTTCGTCGTCGAGCACGCGGGTCACGACCTGCTGCAGCGTGGCGCTGGTCACGAAGAAGTTGAGGAAACCCGGCCCGGCGATATCGACCTTGGCCAGCGACGGATGCGCCGGCAGCGCGGCCACGATCCATTCCGCGATGTCGCGCGGCTTGCGGCCGAGCGGCTTCGCGAGCTGCATCGCGATGTTGCAGGCGAAGTCGCCGAATTCCTTGGCGCGGGTGCGCTCGAAGACGATCTCGGGCAGCGTGTCGAGGGCGATGCGGCCGTCGGCGCGCAATTGGTCGAGGCTGGCCCGCACCAGGCCGGAGAGAAGCTCTTTCACGGAAGCGTCCGGAATCATGAAAAAAGGCCGCGTAGTGTAGTCGTGGCCCGGCCCGGCAGACAGTCGCGCCAGCGGGCGTGGCGCGGGCGCGGTTCAGAACGAGGCGCGACCGCAGACGGCACGACACGGCCGATCATGCCGCACGCACCGGCGAGCCAGGCCTGTGGATAAGTCTGTGGGCGGGCTGCGGCAGCCTTGTGGGAATCGGGGGGAGCAGGTCGCGTCCGGACGAGCAAGTCATGTCGCACAATTCCATAAAAATATAATAAAAACAAATAATTACAATTCATTCGTTACAAGCGCTCGAATATCCAAAGCTAAGCCTGCCTGTCTGCGACGATCTGTGGGTAAGTCGCGTTGCAACATCGCTGCAGTCTTTGCGTCACGGGGCGGTCACCGCGCTGACCTAGTTTGCGCCGCCATGCGCGACGGACCCGCGCGCCCCTTTCTTCTCGCGGAACATCCCCATGAAAAACCCGACCGAGCTGCGACCGCGTGTCGCCTTGCTGCCCGTGCTCATTGCCGCCGTCCTGTCCCAGCCGCTGTACGCCCAGGATGCGACGCCGGAACCGGCGCCCGAGGACGAGGACACCACCGAACTCTCCGGCGTCGAAGTCGAAGGCAGTTACAGCGAGGGTGGCCAGGAGCTGTACACCGACGAGCGCCGCGCCACCGCCGCGGTGACCGAAGCGGTCAGCGCCGAACAGATCGCGCGTACCGGCGACTCGGACGCCGCGAGCACGCTGAAGCGGGTCACCGGACTCTCCGTGGTCGACGGGCGCTATGTCTTCGTGCGCGGCCTGGGCGATCGTTATTCCAGCGTGTTGTTGAACGGCGCGCAGATCCCGAGCCCGGACCCGACCCGTCGCGTCGTGCCGCTGGACCTGTTCCCGACCGAGCTGCTCGAAGGTGTGGTGATCCAGAAGTCCTATGGCGCCGACCTGCCGGGCGAATTCGGTGGCGGCACCGTGCAGTTGCGCACGCGCGGCGTGCCGACAGGGTTTGTCGCCAAGCTCGGGTTCGGCCTCGGTTACGACAGCGGCGCGACCTTCGACGACGGCCTCGGCTACGACGGCGGCAGCGGCGACTGGACCGGTTTCGACGACGGCGCACGCGCGATGCCGGATGCACTCGCCCAGGCCATTGCCGACGGTACCGTCCTGCGCCCGTCCTCGTTGACCAACCCGAACGGCTTCACCCCGGCCCAGCTCGAAGGCTTCGGCGAAGCACTCGCCGCGCAGGGTTACGCCGTCGGCGCGCGCGACCTGAAGCCGAACAGCAGCTTCAGCGGCGCCATCGGCAACAGCTTCGACCTCGGCGACGTGCCGGTCGGCGTGCTCGGCGCCGTGCGTTACGCCAACACGCTCGATCACGTCGATGAAGCGCGCAACAGCTACGCCGTGCTCGGCGATGGCTCGCTGGTGCAGGCCAGCGGCCTCGATGTCGCGCGCACGACCGAGAACACCGAGCTGTCCAGCTTCCTGTCCTTCGGCGCCGACCTCGGCGAGAACCATCGCCTGAAGAACACCACGATGCTGTTGCGTTCGACCGAAGACGAAGCGCGCGTCGCCGAGGGCTACACCGAAGACCCGGCCGACGTCTCGCGCTTCCATTCGCTGGAGTGGATCGAGAACGAATTGCTGGCGACGCAGTTTGCCGGCGAACATCGCTTCCCCGGCGCGCGCGACCTGAGCCTGAACTGGCAATACACCCTGGCCCGGGCCTCGCGCGAATCGCCGAACACGCGCAGTTATCGCTACGACCGCAACAACGGCACGCAGCTGTTCCAGTTCTCGCGCCGCTCCGACAGCAATTCGACCGTGTTCTCGGATCTGACCGACGACAGCCGGGACTTCAGCGTCGCGTTCAAGCTGCCGCTGATGTTGAACGACGAAACCTATCTGGACCTCTCGGCCGGCGCCGGCCTGTTGCGTCGCGAGCGCGAGTCGGACATCCGTCGCTTCGAGTTCGGCAGCGTCGGTCCGCTGGCGAACGATCCGCGGGTCATCGGCGCCGCCACGCCGGACCAGATCTTCACGCCCGGAAACATCGGCAGCGACGGCTTCCAGCTGCGCGAAATCACCCGCGGCACCGACAACTACACCGCCGAACAGGATCTCGATGCGCTGTTCATCGCCGCCGACCTGAACTGGAAGAGCCGGTACCGCTTCACGCTCGGCCTGCGTCACGAGGGCAACGATCAGCAGGTCGGCACCTTCGCGCTCGGTTCGACGTCCGCTGCACCGACGATCGCGCGCATCGCCACGAACGACCTGCTGCCGAGCGCGGCCTTCACCTGGCTGTATTCCGACGCCGCGCAATGGCGTCTGTCGTACGCCGAAACCGTGTCGCGTCCGGATTTCCGCGAGCTGTCGCCGGCGCCGTACACCGACCCGCTGCTCGACCTCGAGACCATCGGCAATCCGGACCTCAAGCCAACCGCGATCAGGCATCTCGACCTGCGCTGGGAATATTACTTCTCGTACAGCGAATCGTTCTCGGCGGCGCTGTTCGCCAAGGACTTCAGCGATCCGATCGAGAAGATCCAGGTGCCGGGCACCGGCAGCCTGCTGTCGCTGGCGAATGCCGACTCGGCCAGCAACCGCGGCATCGAGCTCGACTACTTCCGGGGCATGGAATTCCTCGGCGCGCGCTGGACGAATTTCTACACGGCGGCGAACTACGCCTGGATCGATTCCGAGATCGATCTGGGCGGCGTCAATGACATCCAGACCAACGACGCCCGTCCGATGCAGGGCCAGTCGCCCCATGTCGCCAACCTCCAGTTCGGCTATCGCACCCCGGACAATGCGCTCGAAGCGACCCTGTTGTACAACGTGTTCGGCAAGCGCATCTCGCAGGTCGGCGTGTTCGGCGCGCCGGACATCTACGAGCAGGACTTCCACTCGCTCGATCTGAACCTGCGCAAGCAGTTCGATCCGGAATGGACGCTCAAGCTGCGCCTGCGCAACCTGCTCGACCCGAAGGTCGAGTTCACCCAGGGCGACGCAATCACCCGCGAGTTCCGCCGCGGCCGCGAACTCGGCCTCACCCTCGAATGGCGCCCGCAACCGTGATCGCGCGCGAAGCGGCGCGTGTCATGCGGCTGCAGTCTGCGTGCAATGGCCGCGCCATGCGCGCTGCCTATGGTGGCGCTCCGTCATCCACAGGAGAGTTGTCCATGCGTCTTGCCCAGTTCACGCGACCGCTCGCGTTTGCCATCGCCTCGGTCCTCGCCAGCTCGGCCGTACACGCCGCGCTGGTCGTCGACGAG
>JBGASK010000104.1:0-11997 GCA_044229785.1 Ahniellaceae bacterium | reverse complement strand
GTCGACCTCGCGCACGATCTCGGCCAGCCGCGGCGCGAATGCCTCGGCCGCACCGCTGGTCTTGACGGCCACGGTCGCGAAACGCACCGGCGCCTGTCGCATCGGCAGCAGCACGCTCGGTTGCGGCGTGTCGTCGACATCGTCCAGCGTCAGGTTGCGCACCACGCCGACGACGGTGATCCATGGCGACGCCGGGTCCTGACCCAACTTGAACCGGCGCTGCAGCGGATCCTGCCCCGGCCAGTAGCGTTCGGCGAAGTGCCGGTCGACCGCGGCCACGGGCAGGCTGTCGGCGGTGTCGCGGGCATCCGGCAAACGGCCCGACAGCGCGCGCAGGCCATAGGTCGCGGCAAAGCCGTCGTCGACGGCGGCGCGCGCCACTTCATCGCGCTTCGCATTCGGGTCCTGGCCCTCGATCAACAGTTCGGCATGGCCACTCATCAGCCCCGGCAGCGTTTCCGCCACCGTTGCCGCAGCGACGCCGGCTTCGCCGCGCAGGCGTTCGGCGACGCGTTCGAAGAAGGCGACCTGTTCCGGACCGGTCGGATACTGTTGCGGGAAGATGCCGACGCGCGCGGTCAAGACCGACGTCGCCGGCGTGTCGATGCCGAGGTCGAAGCGCGAACGCGCTTCAAGCTGGCGCCAGGCCATGCCGGCGCCGATCAGCAACACGCACGAGAACGCGACCTGGGCGACGATCAACCCGCGCGCCAACCGCGACGCGCCGCCGCCGGCACGACCGTTGTCGACGATGGTGCGGCTCAGTTCGTAGCCGGAAGCGCGCAAGCCTGGCACCAGCCCGGCCGCGATCGTCGTCAAGGCCGCGATGCCGATGCCGAACAGGGCGACGCGCGGCGTCATCGTGAAATCGACCCAATACGCAGGACCATCACCCGCTTCGACAAAGGTGCGCATGGCGTAGACGCCGGCCCAGTGGGCGATGAACAAGGCCAATGCCGTCGCCACCGTGGTAAGCACCAGCGTCTCCGCGAGCAGGGCCGTCAGCAGGCGTGCGCGCCCGGCGCCGATCGCCGCACGCAGCGCCAATTCGCGACTGCGCTGGCTGAGCAGCGCCAGCTGCAGGTTCGCGACATTGGCGCAGGCCACCAGCAGCACCGACAAGGCCGCCGCGAGCAGGATGACGACGATGGTACGTGTGTGCGGGTTGATGAAACGGAAGCTCGCCGGCTGCGCCGCCAGGGTCACGTCGCGGCGCGTTTCCGGCGCCTGCTGCTGCAGGCGTTGCCACACCGTCTGCAGTTCGAGGGCCGCCTCATCCAGCGATGCACCCGGTCTCAGGCGCGCGATCACCTCGGCCTCGCGCTGCTGCGCCTGCGGCTGGCCGTTCGCGTAACGCGCCGCCGCCCAGACATCGCTGACGAAGGGAAAGGCGAATCCGGCCGGCATCACGCCGACGATCTCGGCCGGTTCCATGTTGATGCGCACCGACTGGCCCAGCACGCCCGGCGATGCCGCGAAGCGCTGCCGCCAGACGCGGTCGCTGATGACCACGCGACCGGGCGCACCCGGTCGGTCGTCATCGGCATTCAGCGTGCGCCCGATCTGCGCATCGACGTCGATCAGGTCGAACAATCCGCCGCTGACGAACTGGCCGTCATACCGCTCGACCTGTTGTCCGTCGGACAGGTTCATGGTGCCGCCGGAGAAACTTTCGACGGCGTCGAACCGGGTCAAGGCCGCGCCGAGTTCCAGCAGGTCCTGCGAATTCATCGCGTCGAGAAAGCCCGGATCGTTGTGGTCGGCCTCGCCGATCTGCACCAGTCGTTCGCCGTCCGGAAACGGCATCGGCCGCAGCACCAGCGCATCGATCACGACCAGCACGAACAAGGTGGCGCCGAGCCCGGTGGCCAGCACCGCGACGATCAGCGCGCTGTGCGCCGTGCGCCGCGTGAGCTGGCGCCACCCGTTCCGCAGCTCCAGCCGCAGCATGTTCAGGAAAGCCGACATCTCAATCTCCTCGGAGGGCTTGCACGGGTTGCACGCGCGCGGCACGGCGCGCCGGAATCCAGCTCGCCAGCACGGCCGTGGACAGCATGGCCAGGGCGGCGATCAGATAGGCGAACGGGTCGCGCGCACCGATGTCCGGCACCGCACTCGCCACCACCTGCATCAGCCCGAGCGCGGCGACGGCGCCGATGCCCATGCCGATCAGCGCCACGCGCAGACCGCGCCACAGCATCATGCCGCGCACCCGCTCGACGCGAGCACCCAGCGCGATGCGCACGCCGAACTCGGCGGTGCGCTGCGATACCGTCAATGCCAGCGTGCCGAACAGGCCGACGGCCGTCAGCAGCAGCGCGCACACGGCGAACGTTCCGAGCGTGATGTTCATGCCGCGTCGGCCAGCAAGGTTGGCATCGATGCGTTCGTCGAGCGTCAGCAGGTCGAACAGCGCGATGTCGGGATCGACCGCGCGGATCGCCTCGCGCAGCGAAGCAAACAGCGCGGACGGATCGCCGTCGCTGCGCACCAGCAAGCCCAGCCCGGGACTCGGCTGTTGCGACTGCGGGACATAGACGACGGGTTGCGCGAGATCGCTGTCGCGAGAGACCAGACGCGCGTTCGCGGCGACCCCGACGATGGTCAGCGGAACCTGCGCGAAGCCGACCAGCGTCGCTCCGAGCGGATCGGAATCCGGAAATTCGCGCGCGACGAATCGTTCGTCGACGATGGCGACCCGCGGGCTGCCGATGCGGTCGCTGGTGTCGAAGGCACGACCGCGCAACAGCGGCGTCGCCAGCGTCGTGAACCAGTCATCGCTGACCGAGCGACGATGCGCGGCCGTCGTCGCCTGCGCATCCGGATCGCGACCACCGATGTGGTAGGTCGACGAATGGTCCGAGTTCGAGAACGGCACGATATTCGTGAATGCCACCGACTTCACGCCTGCCGTGGCGGTGACCGCTATGCGCAGTCGCTCCTGTATGGCGGCCAAGGCCTGCGCATCGGCATAGCGGGTCTCGGGAAGGCTGAGCTGGGCGCTCAGCACGCCCGTGCTGTCAAGTCCCGCCGGGGTCTCGTAGACGGTCTGCATGCTGCGCACGAGCACGATGGCCGCACACAGCAAGGTCATCGCGAAGGCCATCTGCGCGCCGACCAGCACGCTGCGCAGCCGCCCTGCGGCCGGCGCGTCGCCGCCGGCGCCCTGGGCACGCAATTCGGCGGTGCGCGTCAGTCGCGCGCTGGCGAGTGCCGGCGCCAGCGTCGCGAGCAATGCGGCCACCAGCGCCAGCAGCGCGGTCACGATCAGGACCGATTCGTCCATCGCCACATCCGGCATGCGCGCGGCAACCGGCCCCATCGCCGCGCGCAGTCCGCCGAGCGCAAGTTGCCCGATCAAGGCAGCGGCCACGACACCGGACACGGCCAGCCAGAACGCCTCGGCGAACACCTTGCCCATCAGCCGCGCACGCGAGGCGCCCAGTGCGGCGCGCACCGCATAGGCGCGGCGCTGGCTCAGCCAGTTCGAAAGCGTCAGTCCGGTCAGGTTGGCGATCGCGACCAGCAGCACCATCAACACCGCCGTCTGCGCGATCAGCATGATCGGGCCGATGCGATCGAACTGGTAATCGAGCACGTTCTGCACGCGCGGCTGGGTGCCGTTGCGTTCGATGTCGCTCCGGATCGTCGGCGTCGACTGCGCGCGCTGCGCGAAATCGGCCGCGAGTTCGCGATTCAGGTCGCCTGCCGTGCGCCCGGGCTTGAGCAGGGCGATCGCCGTCGCGTAGACACGGCCGCGCAGGTCTTCGCTCAATTCGTCGGCGGCAAAGGCGAACGGCACATAGGCTTCGGTGGTGCGGCTCGGATAGTAGAACCCTTCCGGCATCACGCCGACGATGGTCCACGGTTCGCCGTCGATGCGCACGTCGCGACCGACCACGTCGGGATTGCCGCCGAAGCGCGACTGCCACATCGCATGCGAGATCACCAGCACGTGGTCGCGCCCGCTCGTCTCCTGTTCGCCGCGCCAGACCTGACCGAGCTGCGGCTGCACGCCCAGCACCTGGAACAGCGACGCCGTCGTGCGACGCGCTTCGATGCGTTCGGCCTGCGCGTCGCCGGTGAACGTCAGCCCGACGCGATGCGACAAGGCCATCGCCTCGATCGCGTCGGCATCGCGACGTTCGCTGTACTCGAGCACCGACAGGCCGGCATCGCCCTGGCGATGCTGGTTCGCGGTCCACACCTGCACGATGCGGTCGAGATTCGGCGTCGGCCACGGATTCAGCAACACCCGGTTCAACAACGACAGGATGGCGAGATTCGCGCCCAGGCCGAGGCCGAGCGTGAGCGTGCAAGCCAGCAGATAGCCGGGCCGCGCCAGCAGGGCACGCAAGGCGTCGCGCAGATCGCGCAACAGGGTCGTGGCAACATGAATCAGGCGCATCGGCTCATTCCTCGCGCAAGGTCCGGTTCAATTCGACACGCGCCGCGGCACTGCCCTGCCACCAGGCGACCACGAACAACACCAGCGCCATCAAGCTCGCCGAGATCGCCGCGTTCGACAGCAGCGAACCGGCGCCGTCGACCAGCACCGACGACAGCAACCGCGCGCCGAAGAACGCGAGGCCGAGGCCCAGACCGAGACCCGCCGCCGACATCCGCGTCGCCTGCACGAGCACGCTGCGGCGCAGGGTTTCCGGCGTCGCGCCGAGGGCTGCGCGCAAGGCGAACTCGCGCCGCCGTCCGGCGATCTGGAAGATCAGCAGCGCGGCCACGCCCGCCACCGCCAGCACGAAGGCGAGCAAGGCAAACAGGCCGGTGGAGCGGGCGAAGAAGCGCGGCGCCGCAATCTGCGCTTCCAGCCCATCGCCGACCACGCTGCTCGCGATCACGCCCTGGTTCGGATCGAGCGCGTAGACCGTGGCTTCGGCCTCGCGCAACACCGACGAGGGATCGATGCGCGTCTTGACCACGGCGCTGACCGGTTCCAGGGGGAATTGTGCATAGGTCACGTAGACCGTCGGCTCGCCGGTCTCGCCGAGCGAACGCGCCCGCACGTCGTTGGCGACGCCGACCACGGTGAACTCGGCCGGTTCCGGGCTGCCGTCGAAACGATGCATGCGGAAACGCTTGCCGATCGGATCAGCATCGGCAAACAAGGCTTTCGCCGCGTTCGCGCTGATCACTGCGGACGCCCCCGCACCGGCCACGTCGGTGTCGAGGAATTCGCGACCGCGCAGCAGCGGGATCGACAGCACCGAGAAGTACTGCGGCGACACCGCCTGCACCACGTAGGGCAGCGGCGAAGGTTCGGCGGCGCCATCGACGGTCACCTGATTCATGTAGCGTGCGCGGCCTTGCAGCGGAATGATGCTGGTCGCCGCCGCCGATTCCACGCCCGGCAGCGCGCGCAGGCGCTCCAGCCATTGCCGGCCGAAGGCATGCGCGGTATCGGCGCTGCGCGTCAGTTGCACGCCGAGCAGGCGCTCGCCGTCGAATCCGGTCTGCGTGTCCTGCAGCGCCACGAGGTTGCGCCCCAGTTGCAGCGCGGCGATCACGGCCACCAGCGACAGGGCCACCGAGGCGACCGGCAGGATCTGCGCCGCGATGCCGCCGCCGCTGTCCTTGTTGCGTGCGCTGCGCAGCAACGCGTTCAACGAGGCGCGGCTCAAGCGCAGCGCCGGCACGATGCCGACCAGCAGTACCGCCAGCAGGCCGACCGCGCAAGCGAACGCGACCACCGGCCACTCGACGGCGATCTCGGCACCGCGCGGCAGGCCGATGTCGCTGAAGCGCAAGGCGATACGAACGACCGCGGCGGCCAAGGCCAGGCCGGCGGCGGTGCCGAACAGGCCGACGATCAGGGTCTCGATCATCAGCCGGCGCCGGACCACGCCGGGCGCCGCGCCGATGGCCTGGTGCACAGCCAGCTCCGACAGGCGCTTCAGCCCGCGCGCCAGCACCAGATGCGCGGCATTGCCGGCGGCGATCAACAGCACGATCAGCGACAGCGCGAACAGCGCCTTCAGCACGTCGGCGGTAGAGCCCACCCAGGAATCGAGCAGGCGTTCGCCGAACAGGCGATACGCGGCTTCGTCGTCGGCACCGATCGCACGCATGCGCGTCGTCAGTTGCGACTCGATGGCATCAAGCGACACACCCGGCGCCACGCGCGCGACCGCACGCACATAACTCGCGTTCTCGAACTGTGCCGGGTTGGCACGCAGCGCCGACTCGTCCATCGGCTGCCAGAACATTACCGACTCGACCGGATAGCGAAGGCCGTCCGGCATCACGCCGATGACGCGACCGCTGTACCCGTCGAAACGCAGCACGCGACCCACCACGTCGGCACTGGCGCCGAGTTCCTGAAACATGCGCCAGCTCAGCACGATCGGGCGTTCGCCGCCGGCGACATCGCCGTCGGCGAACGTGCGGCCGAGATGCGGGGCGATGCCGAGCACCTTGAAGAAATTCGGATCGACGTTCGGCGCATCCATCGGGCGCGGCTTGTCGGCGCCGAGAAAGGTGGCGCCGTTCGGCAGATAGGCCGACGCGGCGACGAATCCGTCGGCGCCGCGCACCACGTCGAGCGCCATCTGCGGCGTCAGCGAACTCGAAGCGCGCTGGCCGCGATCGATCGGTTGCAGGCGCAGGTTCACGACCGCGTCGGCGTCCGGATACGGCAGCGACTTCAGCGCCACGCCATACAGCACCGAGAACATCGCGACGCTGACGCCGATGCCGAGCGCCAGCATGCCGGCGGTGGTGAGCGTGAAACGCGGCGCGCGCGACAGCGAACGCAGGGCAAGACGAACATCGCGCAACAAGGCGTGCATCATTCGCTCCTCAGCGCATCGATCGGATCGACCCGCGCCGCACGCGCGGCCGGCGCGAGGCAGGCCAGCGCGGCCACGGCGGCGAGCGCGAATGCCACGATCAGGAAGGTGACGGGATCGAGGCTGCTGACGCCGAACAGCTGCGCCGACACGATGCGGCCGCTGATCGCGGCAATCGCGAGGCCGATCGCGAGACCGATGCCGAGCAGGCGCATGCCCTGCCCCAGCACCATCTGCATGACATCGCGCGACTGCGCACCGATGGCGATGCGCAGCCCGATCTCGCCGCTGCGCCGCCCGACCACGAAGGCGAGCACCCCGTACAGGCCGATCGCGGCAAGCGCCAGGGCGATGACCGCGAAGGCCGCGACCAGCACCAGCGGCGCGCGGCGAATGCCGAGCGAATCGTCGATGCGCGCATCGAGCGTGGCGACATTGAACACTGCCTGCATCGGATCGACCGATTGCAATGCGCCACGCAGTTCGCGCGCCATCGATTCGGCATCGCGCGCCGATTTCACCACCATCGTCGCGGTGGCCACCGGCGCCTGCGAGACCGGCCAGTAGATGGTTTCCTTGGTGACGGCCTGGTCGAGGCGATTGGTCTTGACGGTGCCGACGACACCGACGACGCGCCACCAGTCGTCCGGCGACCCGTCCTGGCCGGGGTTGCCGACGAACTGGCCGATCGGATCGCGGTCGCCGAAGCGTTCACGCGCGAGGAACTCGTCGATCACGACGACGTGTTCGCTGTCGGCGCGATCCTGCGGTCCGAACACCCGGCCCTTCAGCAGCGGAATGCCGACTGTCCTGAAGTAGCCGCCATCGGCGAAGCGCACCTGTGTATGCGGCGGCATCTCGTCCTCGCCGGTCAGGCCGCGAATGCGATACGAGCGGCCCCAGCCGAAGGGCGTAAACGGCAAGCCGGTAACCCAGCCCGCTTCCTCGACGCCGGGCACGGCGCGCACCCGGGCCAGCGCGCGATCGAAGTAGGCGACGCGGCTGGCGTCGTCCGGATAGCGGTTCTGCGGCAGTTCGACGAACGCCGACGTGACGCCGCGCGCATCGAAGCCCGGCGATTCGTTCGCGACCTTCCAGTAGCTGCGCACCAGCAGGCCCGACGTCACCAGCAAGGCCGAGGACAGCGCGATCTGCGCGATGACCAGCCCGCTGCGCGCACGCACGGCGGCGGCGCTGCCGGTATTGCCGCGGCCGCCGTCCTTCAATGCGGCGGCCTGGCCGTCGCGGGTCGCGAGGATCACGGGCGCCAAAGACACCAGCGGCACCAGCAGCACGCCGACGCCCAGCGTCAGGACCTGCGTGCGCCACGGCATCACCGCGTCGACATTCGCGAGCAGCAAGGCGCTGCCGGCGTATTCGCGCAGCACCAGCAATACGCCATGCGCGACGAGCAGACCGAGTGCGCCGCCGATCAGGGCCGCGACCGCGGTTTCGACCAGGGTCTGGCGGATCAGGTGCGCACGCACCGCGCCGATGGCGCTGCGCACCGCGAATTCGCGGGTCCGCGCGATGTTCTGCGCGAGCAGCAGGTTGGCGACGTTGGCGCAGGCGATCAGCAGCACCAGCAGGGTCGAGAGCTGCAGCGTCCACAGGGTCTGGCCGATGTCGCCGACGACGAATTCGCGCAGGTCGCGCGAGATTCCGGTGAAGCCGCTTTGTTCGTAGAACGCCTTGTACTCGGGCGGCATGCGCTGCATGTTGCGCTTGACGATGGCATCGAGTTCGCCATTCAGGCCTTCGATCGTCGCGCCCGCCGCCAGTCGGCCGATCGACGAGGAGTATTCATTGCCGCGCTCGGTGTCGACGCGTTGTTCGGGCGTGATCTGGAACGGCATCAGCAGGTCCACGTCCTGCGTCGGCACGCGGAATCCGGGCGGCATCACGCCGATGACGCGCCACGGCTCGCCGTCGATCTGCAGGTCGCGGCCGATCACGTCGGCGGCGCCGTTGAAACGCGACAGCCAGATTGCATTCGACAGGATCACCGCCTTGGGGCCGCCGACCGCGACGTCCTCGGCGTTGAAGGCGCGACCGAACGCCGGCTGCACGCGCAACACGTCGAACAGCGACGCCGTCGTGCGCAAGGCGCGCACGCGTTCGGCGGCACCGGTGCCGGTCAGGCTGACGCCGAGCGCGTTGAACATCGCCAGCGAATCCAGCGACTTCGCCTGCTCGACGCGATCGAAGTAGTCCGGCACCGAGGTGCCCGCGACCTCCAGGTTGTTTTTCGGATAGGTGTTGTAGACCGCGACCAGACGCTCGCCTTCCGGGAACGGCAACGCGGCCAGCATCAGGCGTTCGAACACATGGAACACCGCCGCGTTCGCGCCGATGCCCAGCGCCAAGGTGACCACGATGGCGCCCCACAGGCCGGGGCGAAGGCCGAATTGCCGCAGGGCCAGGCGCAGATCGCGCAGCAGCGTGCTCATGGGGTCTCCTCAGGCGGCCCGGCGCGCAGCGAAAGCGTGCGCGAATGCCTCGGCACGGCTGCGCGCATCCGGCAGGCGCGGCATGCCGAGCGCGATCGCCGGCAACGCATGCACCAGTCCGTCGACGAGATCGCGCACCAGCGCGTCGTTGGCGGCGCGTTCGGGCGGCAACAGGGATATCGTTTCAGTCGTCATGGCGATTGCTCCCGATTCAGGCGGCCTGGCCGGCCGATGCATTCGACGCGGTGCGCTTGAACAGGCGCGCGTCCTCTTCCTTGCGCAGGCGGTGCAGGGTTTCCTCGTCGACGACGCGGCCGTCGAACATGAAGATCTTGCGACTGGCGAACTCGGCATAACGCGGATCGTGCGTGACCATGCAGATGGTCGCGCCGCCCTTGTGCAATTCGTCGAGCAGTTCCATCACCGCTTCGCCGTTCTTCGAGTCGAGGTTTCCGGTCGGTTCGTCGGCGAGCAGGATCGAGGGCTTGCCGACCAGCGCACGCGCCACCGCAACGCGCTGCTGCTGGCCGCCCGACAACTGCGCCGGGTAATGCTTCAGGCGATGCGCCATGCCGACGCGTTCCAGCGCTTCCTGCACGCGGTCCTTGCGTTCGCCCTTGCCCATGCCGTCGCGGTAGGTCAGCGGCAGCTCGACGTTCTCGAACACGCTGAGGTCGCCGATCAGGTTGAAGGCCTGGAAGATGAAGCCGATCTCGCGGTTGCGGATGCGCGCGCGTTCGTTGGCATTGATCGACTCGACCGAGGTGCCGTTCAAGGTGTAGGTGCCTTCGGTCGGCGTGTCGAGCAGGCCGAGGATGGACAGCAGGGTCGACTTGCCGCAGCCCGACGGGCCCGAGATCGACACGTATTCGCCGCGCGCCAGGTCGAAGTGCACGCCGGCGAGCGCATGCGTCTCCACCTCGTCGGTGAAGAACACCTTCTTGATGTCGCGCATCTGGATCAGGGAGGACGTGGCTGCATTCATGGCGTGGGCTCGTGTCGTGTGGTGATTCGGAGTACTGCGTCTGTCGGCTTGTCTCCTCCCCTTCGCACAGCGAGGGGGAGGCCGGGAGGGGGTTGTTCTTATTGCAATTTCAACCGGTCGTACTTGTCCCACTGCGCGGTATCGGACAGCACCACCTGGTCGCCTTCGGCCAGGCCGCGATCGACTTCGATGACGGTGACCGAGGCCCGACCGAGGCGCACCGGCACACGGGTCGCGACGCCGGACTTCGCGTCGATGCGGAACAGCGTGGTGTCGGATTCGGGCTGGCCGTAGGCCGGGCGGCCGACGTAGAGCACGTTCGCCAAACGCTCGATTTCGATGGTGCCGTCGACCGACAGGTCCGGGCGAGCGCCGGCCGGCAAGGCGCCGACCAGATCGACGTCGACCTGCACGGTGCCGTTCAACACCGCCGGATCGATGCGCGACACCGCGCCTTCGACGATGCCGTTGCGCGTGTCCACCGCCACCTTCTGGCCGACGACGACGTCCTTGGCCTGGGTCTCGGCGATGCGCAGCTCGGCGATCAGCACGTCCGGGCGCGCGACCCGGGCCAGGTTCGTGCCCGGCGCCACCTGTTGGCCTTCCTCGACCGGCACCTGCTGCAGCACGCCGTAGATGCCGGCCTTCAGTTTCAGCGAATCGGCCTGGCGTTCGCGCAGGGCGAGCGTGTTGCGCAACTGGTCGATGCGCGCGCGCCCGGCGGCCAGCTGCGACTGCATCGTGTCCTTGAACTTGGCGATGCGTTCCTGCTCGATGTCCAGGCGCACCTTCAGGCGTTCGGCAGTGAGCTGCGAACGACGGAAGTTGATGTCGGAGATGATGCCCTTCTTGTTGAGGTCGGCCTCGGCCTCGGCCTGCAGGCGCGCCGATTCATAGTCGGCTTCGATGCCGGCCATGTTCGCGCGCTGGTCCAAAGCCTGCGATTCCAGACCCATGCGCAACGCCGCGTGGTCGGCCTCGGCCGCAGTGACGGCCGAACGTGCGGCCAGCAACTGGTCCATCACTTCCGGATTCGAGAGTTCCATGATCACGGTGTCGGCCGTCACGGTCGCACCCGGCTTGACGACGAAGCGATCGACCCGCGCCGCGGTTTCGGCCGCGATCCAGCGCACTTCCTTCGGCACCAGCGTGCCCGGCCCGCGCACCTCGCGCTTCATCTCGCCGCGCTTCACCGCGTCGATCCAGACTTGCGACCGACTCACCTTCGGCGCCGCCGGCTCGATGGCCGACAGTCCGAACGCGATCACGATCAGGGTGGCGATGCCGGCGCCGACATACATCATCTGGCGGCGGCGCTTCTTGGCTTTCAGGTCGGGGCGGGAGATGTCCATGCCCCTTGAAGCGCAATCCGCGTGCCAACGCGAACGCGCCATAACTCGTTGTTTTTCTTATCGATCAGACGCCGAACATCTCATCGAAGTGTTCACCTGTCCGGTTCCGGACAGCGGCTTGGCTCGGGAGCGAACAGTTCGCGCAAGCGCAGGAGCTACCTGTAGCTGGCAGCCGACCTTTCAACAACTACGCCAGAATGGCCCATGCTCTTTAGCATTGATGCGACCACTACAACGGGCGTTGGATGCTTAGGGCCAAGACAAACCGATCGCAGAGGCATCAGTTCCGGCGGGCCAAACTTGATCTGGCGATAGGGGACGATTTTCGAGTCGCGAACTCTGTAGTCACGATGCAACTGATGTTCTTCGTGCACTGTGGAAACTATCCGCCACTCCTTCTCTTCTTG
>JBGASK010000103.1:0-14068 GCA_044229785.1 Ahniellaceae bacterium | reverse complement strand
ATCCGACGCAGGGGCGCAGCGTGCTGCGCCCTGGCCTCGATGCATGCCATCGGGCGCGGCACGCTGCGCCCCTACAGATGCCGAACCATCAGACGGTACCATTGCGCCATGTCGAACCTTCCTGTCCTGATCGCCGACGACCAGCGCGATGTGCTCGAAGCCCTGCGCATGATGCTCAAGGCGGAAGGCCTGTCCTGCGTCGTGGTGTCCGATCCCGAATCCGCCGTCGCGGCGGTGAAACGCCAGCACTTCGCCTGCGCCTTGCTTGACCTCAACTACAGCCGAGACACCACCTCGGGCCGCGAAGGCATCGAGCTGATCCAGCAGTTGCGCGCGATCGAGTCGAGCCTGCCGATCGTGGTGATGACGGCCTGGGGCACGATCGACCTGGCGGTGCAGGCGATGCGTCACGGCGCCGCCGATTTCGTCGAGAAGCCCTGGGACAACAATCGCCTGATCAGCATCCTGCGCAACCAGATCGCGCTCGGCGCGGCGCAGCGCAAGGTCGAAAAGCTCGACGCCGAAAACAGCTACCTGCGCGGCGACGAAGCCGAAGGCTTCATCGCGCAATCGCGGGCGATGCAGCCGGTGCTGGAGATGATCCGCCGCGTCGGTCCCTCGGACGCGAACGTGCTGATCACCGGCGACAACGGCACCGGCAAGGGCGTGATCGCGAAACATCTGCACGAAGCCTCGCGGCGCAGCGAACGCCCCTTCATCAAGGTCAACATGGGCGGCGTGCCCGAGCACCTGTTCGAAGCCGAGATGTTCGGCCATGTCAAAGGTGCGTTCACCGATGCCAAGACCGATCGTGTCGGTCGCTTCGAAGTCGCCGATGGCGGCACCCTGTTCCTCGACGAGATCGGCAACATCCCGCCGTCGCAGCAGCCGAAACTGCTGCGCGTGCTCGAAGATCGCGAACTCGAGCGCGTGGGCTCGTCGCGCACCGTGCAGGTCGACGTGCGCGTGATTTCGGCGACCAATGCCGATCTCGCGGCCTTGGTGAATGCCGGCGGCTTCCGCAAGGACCTGCTGTTCCGGCTGAACACCGTCGAGATCCGGTTGCCGCTGCTGCGCGAGCGGCGCGAGGACATCGCCGCGTTGACCGCGCACTATCTGGCGCGCTTCGGCGAACGTTACGGGCGTCCCGATTTGCGCGTCGCCCCGTCGGCCTTGCGGCAGCTGGAGGCGTATCACTGGCCCGGCAACGTGCGCGAACTCGGGCATCTGGTCGAGCGCGCGGTGCTGATGACGCCGGGTGAAGTCATCGCGGATTTCGCGCTCGATCCGAGCCTGCCGCCGGTCGCGAAGGCCACGGCCGCGTCCGCGCCGGCGGCGGCCGCGACGGTCGACGCGCAGACCATCGAGCAGGCCGAGGAGGCGATGATCCGCAATGCCCTCGACCGCACCGGCGGCAACGTGCTGAAGGCCGCCGGCGTGCTCGGATTGAGCCGCGGCGCCTTGTATCGCCGCCTCGAAAAATACGGCTTGCGCGGCGACTGACGCATGCGTCTCGTGCCCGGCATCGATCAGGAATCGGGGCGCGGCAGGCCGCGTCTGAGTTACGAGTCGGCGATCCTGCTGGCGGCCTTGTCCGTCGTCGTGCCGATGCTCGGCGTCGTGTTGCTGCTGGTGTATTCGGCGAGTGCGCGCGAGCACTGGATCGTGCTGCTGGCGCTGGCGCTCGTGGTCAGCCTGGTGCTGGCGCTGCGGTTGCGAGCGCGGGTCGTGTTTCCGCTGTACACGCTGTCGAATCTGCTGGAAGCCTTGCGCGAGGGCGACTATTCGCTGCGCGGTTCGCGCGCACGCCGCGGCGATGCCATCGGCGAAGTGGTGTGGGAAGTGAACGCATTGTCGCAGACGCTGCGCGAGCAGCGGCTGCGCGTCGAGGAGACGATGGCGCTGTTGTCGAAAGTGGTGGCCGAGATCGACATCTCGGTGTTCGCCTTCGACGTGAACCAGCATCTGCGCCTGATCAATCCGGCCGGTGCGCGCCTGCTCGGCCTGCATCCGCGCGACGCCGAAGGTCGCAGCGCCGAGTCGCTCGGATTGCTCGACTGTCTCGCGGTCGAGGGCGCACGCACCGTGCGGCGCAGTTTTCCCGGCGGCGAAGGGCGTTTCGACGTGCGTCGCAGCCGCTTCCGCGAGGGCGGGTTGCCGCATGAACTCGTCGTCGTCACCGACCTCAGCCGCGCGCTGCGCGAAGAAGAACGCCAGGCTTGGCAGCGCCTGATCCGCGTGCTCGGGCACGAGTTGAACAACTCGCTGGCGCCGATCAAGTCGATGGCCGGCACCTTGCGTGCGCTGACGGCGCGCGACCCGCTGCCGGAAGACTGGCGCGACGATCTGTCGACCGGCCTGAACCTGATCGGAGATCGGGCCGAAGCGCTGACGCGGTTCATGCTGGGCTACACCACGCTGGCGCGTCTGCCGCCGCCGGCCAAGCGCGCGACCGACATCTCGGCCCTGCTTGGTCGTGTCGCGCAGTTGCAGCAGGGCGTGCGCGTGATCTGCGACTGCGATTCCGTGCGCGATGTCGTGGTCGATGTCGACCCGGACCAGATCGAGCAGGCGCTCATCAATCTGCTGAAGAATGCCGCCGAAGCGATGCAGCAGCAGGGCGAGGTCCGCATCGTCGCGCGCTTCGACCAGGACGGGTTCGGCAGCGACCGGCATGCCATGGTCATCGAGATCATCGACAACGGCCCCGGCCTCGCCGCCACCGACAACCTGTTCGTGCCGTTCTTCACCACCAAGCCGGGCGGCAGCGGCATCGGCCTCGTGCTTGCCCGCCAGATCGCCGAAGGCCACGGCGGCACGCTGACGCTCGAGAATCGCCGGGATGCGAAAGGCTGCGTGGCGCGGCTGGTGCTGATGGTGTGAGGCGTTGGGCCAAAAGCGGGTCGGGCCAGGAGGCCCTTCCACAGAGATCATGGGCGGGTCGGGCCAGGGGCCCTCCCACAGAGATCAGGAGCGGGTCGGTCCAGGAGGCCCTCCCACAGAGATCATGGGCGGGTGGGGCCAGGAGGCTCTCCCACAGAGAGCAAAGCGCTCGTGATCTCTGTGGGAGGGCCTCTTGGCCCGACATCAATGAGACTACCTTCGAGCCAAGGATAGTCCGTCGGTAGTTCACTCAATCCAGCTTTGACAGGGTTTTGCAGGACGTAGCTTGCCGCTGCATTCAAGTGCGCCTCGTTGCGAACTGCACGATCATGGTAGCCCGCGAACCACAACCGACCGCGACGCCTCAGGACCGCATTTGCCGCGATCGCGCTGCGTGTCTTGAAACGATTCATCAGTTCGGGCAATCCGAGACTTTCACCGAGGCGCAACAACCCATGCCAATGATCCGGCATCAGCACCCAGGCCAGCAGTTCAGCGTCGGCGAATAGCTCTTGGCCCGCGTGCAGCGACGCCACCGCCCGCGCGGCGTGTTCATCCGCGAACCAAGGTTCGCGATCGGCCGTCACCGTCGTGAGGAGATAGCAACCATTGCGCATGGAGTAGCGGCCATTTCGCAATGCGATGTAGCCGCGGCGGTCGGGGTTTGAGGACATGAGGCGACTTTGCCCATCGACAGTCTCTTCCCGCATCAGCTCCCGGATGAATGGATGCTGCGAAGAATCTCAGTCGGGCCAGGAGGCTCTCCCACAGAGATCATGAGCGGGTCGGGCCAGGAGGCCCTCCTACAGAGAGCAAAGCGCTCTTGATCTCTGTGGGAGGGCCTCTTGGCCCGACTTCATGAGCTGCACGACAACATCGAACAGCCCGCCTTGTCGCGCGCCCAGTCCGGGCGTTTGCCGGCGAAGTGATCGAGACCGGGGCGCTCGCGATATGGCTCGGCGGTGGCGTCGAGCAGTCGATGCAAGGGTGCGAGGTCGCCGCGTTCCGCAGCCTCGATCGCCTCCTGGCACAACCCGTTGCGCGGCAGATACAGCGGGTTCGCCGCATTCATGCGCGCGCGTCGCGCTGCCATGTCGATGCCGTCGATGCGCCGCGAATACCGCGCCAGCCACGATTGCAGCAGCGGTGTCGCCTCGACGAACTTCGTCGCGTCGTAGGCGTGGGCCGCGAACGCCACGGGTTCCGTCGCGTGCGCCAGCGTGCGGAAGAACAGCGTGTAGTCGATGCTGCTGGCGCCGAGCAGTTCGTAGGCTTCCTGGACGAGCGCGAGGTCGTCGTCGCGAATGTCTTCGAGACCAAACTTCGCGGCCGTCATGGCACGCGCGGTGGTCTGGTAGTGCGCGCCGTAGCGGTCCAGCCCGGATTGCAGATCGGACTCGTCCATCCGCGACAGCAACGCGCTGCCGAGCCGCGCCAGGTTCCAATGCACGACTGCAGGCTGGCGGCCGTAGGCATAACGCCGGCCTTGCGCGTCCGTGGTGTTGGGCGTGAACGCGGGATCGTAGTCTTCGACGAAGCCGTACGGGCCGTAGTCGATGCCGAGGCCGAGCACGCTCATGTTGTCGGTGTTCAACACGCCGTGCACGAAGCCGATGCGCATCCAGTGCGCGGCGAGTTCGGCGCTGCGTTCGCAGATCTCGCGGAACCATTGCGCGCGGCTTTCGGCGGGCGAGCCGTCGATGTGCGGAAAGTCGCGTGCCAGCGTGAAGTCGATCAGCCGATCGAGCAGGGCGGTTTCGTCGTTTGCGGCGAGGATTTCGTAGTGTCCAAAGCGCAGGAACGAAGGCGCGACGCGGCAGACGACCGCGCCAGGTTCGGGGGTCGGGTGGCCGTCGTAGAACATGTCGCGGACCACGGCATCGCCGGTGGCGACGAGGCTGAGTGCGCGCGTGGTCGGCACGCCGAGTGCGTGCATCGCCTCGCTGCAGACGAATTCGCGCAGGCTCGAACGCAGCACCGCGCGGCCGTCGGCGTGACGCGAATACGGCGTGCGCCCCGCGCCCTTCAATTGCAGCTCGTGGCGGCGACCATCGGCGCCGACGACTTCGCCGAGCGAGATCGCGCGACCGTCGCCGAGTTGTCCGGCCCAGTGTCCGAACTGATGGCCGCCGTAACGCGTCGCGAACGGCTGCATGCCGCCAAGCAGCGCATTGCCCGCAAGGACCTGCGCGAACTGCGTCGACGCGATCTCGTCCGCGTCGAAGCCGACGGCGGCGGCGACCGAGGGTGAATGCGCGAGCAGGCGCGGCGCCGGGACCGGTGCGGGTGCGGCGCGCGACCATATCGCGTCGCGCACTTCGCGGCTGCGCGGGTCGTCGAGCGGGTCGCCCGGCAGTTCGCGGATCAGGCGATTGTCGAAATGCAGCGGCATCAGTGCGCGGCAGCCGCGTCGTCGCCACGGGCACGCATCTGCGCGACCACGTGCTCGCCGATCGCGCGCGCCAGCTCCTGCTCGCCCATGAACACTTCGCCGACGCGCTCGGCACGCAGCAGTTCCGCCTCGTCGTCGTTGTGCGTGCGCACCACGCACTGGATCCTGGGATTCAGCAGCTTCGCGACCTCGATCATCTTGCGCGCATCGAGGCTGTCGGGCAGGGCGATGACCAGCATCGCCGCGCGTGCGACATGCGCCTGGATCAAGGTCGCCGGTTCGGTCGCATCGCCCGATACCGCGGGCAGGCCTTCGGCGCGCAGGGCCTCGATGCGTTCGCGGTTCTGGTCGGCGACGACGAAGGGCAGGCCCTCGGCGCGCAGACGTTCGGCGAGGCGACGACCGACACGTCCGAAGCCGACGATCACGACCTGGCCGGCAAGCAGACGCTGATCGGTCGTCATCGGCAGTTCGGCCAGCGGGTCGACGCTTTGCTCCATCAGTCGCGCCAGTCGCGAATGCGAGCGGATCCAGCGCTGCAGCGGTTCGATGGCGGCGAACAGCAGCGGGTTCAGCGCGATCGATACCAGGGCGCCGGCGACGACGAGCTGCTGCGCGCTGGTCGGCAGCAATCCTTCGGCGACCGCGAGCGCACACAGGATGAAGGAGAACTCGCCGATCTGCGCGAGACTGGCGCCGACCGTCAGCGCGGTATTCAACGGATAGCCGAACAGGCGCACGATCAGCAGCGCCGCCGCGGTCTTGCCGAAGATGATGATGGCGGTCACCCACGCGATCTGCAGCGGTTGCGCGAGCAGCACGACCGGGTCGAGCAGCATGCCGACCGACACGAAGAACAATACGGCGAAGGCGTCGCGCAGCGGCAACGATTCTTCGGCCGCGCGATGGCTGAGTTCGGATTCGCGCATCATCATGCCGGCGAAGAAGGCGCCGAGCGCGAACGACACGTCGAACAGCTTGGCTGCCGCGAAGGCGACGCCGAGCGCGATGGCGATGACGCTGAGCGTGAACAGTTCGCGCGAACCGGTCTTGCCCACCAGCCACAGCAGTTTCGGCAATACGCGCTTTCCGACCACCAGCATCAGTGCGATGAAGGCGACGACCTTCAGCGTGGTCAGCGCCAGCGCCGGGCCGAGCGGCGCCGCATCGTTGCCGCCGCCTTCGCCGAACAGTCCGCCGAGATGCGGCAGCAGGACCAGCGCCAGCACCATCACCAGGTCTTCGACGACCAGCCAGCCGACGGCGATGCGGCCGTTGTGCGAATCGAGCAGGCCGCGCGCCTCCAGTGCACGCAACAGCACCACCGTGCTCGCCACCGACAGCGACAGCCCGAACACGCCGGATGCAAGCCATGACCAGCCGAAACTGTGGCCGAGCGCAGCGCCCATCGCGGTGGCCGCGACGATCTGCACCATCGCGCCGGGAATCGCGATGCGCTTCACTTCCATCAGGTCGTCGATCGAGAAGTGCAAGCCGACGCCGAACATCATCAACATGATCCCGATTTCCGCGAGCTGCCCGGCCAGCGCCAGATCCGCATCGAAACCCGGCGTGGCCGGTCCGAGGATGATGCCGGCCATCAGGTAGCCGAGCATCGGCGGCATGCGCAGCCGCGCCGCGAGGTAGCCGAACAGCGTGGCCAGCCCCAGACTTGCGGCGATGGTGGTGATCAGGTTGATGTCATGCGGCATCCGCGCTCCGTGGTCGAATCGTGAAGCAGGGCTCGATCTTAACCGCTGGGGGTGACGAGTTCGTTCCGAGGCTGAATGGGTCGGGCCGACTCGTTCATTCGGTCATCGCGTCCGGATCGCACTAGGCTAGCGGTCGGGTCTTGCGGGAGATGACATGAGCAAGGATTGGGTTGCGTATGCGTGCGCGGTCGAAGGCCGTCCGGCGACGGTGTATCTCGACATGGCGATCGCCGAGGATGCACCGCTGGAACGGCTGCCGGTGGCTGCGTGGGTGCAATTGCGGATGCAGCAGCCGCGCGAGGACGGCTTGTCGAGCGACGACGAGCTCGACGTGCTGAAGGCGATCGAGGAAGCCTTGGTCGCGGGCCTGACCGACAAGTCGACTGCGTATGTCGGCTGCATCACCACGAACGGGCGGCGCGACTTCCACTTCTACACGGCCGCTGCGGCTGGCTGGAAAGAGCGCGTTTCATCCGCGTTGCGCGCGTTTCCGACCCATGCGTTCACCTGCGCTTCGCGGCCAGACCGCGAATGGGACATCTATTTCGATCGATTGAGTCCCTCCGACGAGGATCGCGAGCGCATCCAGAACCGGCGCATCTGCGATGCATTGCAGCGCAGCGGCGAGCGATTTGCGGTGGCCAGGCCGATCGAACACTCGGCGTATTTTCCGAGTGATGCGGCGCGTGCGCAGTTCGTCGACCGGGTGACGCCAATGGGTTGTCGCGTGGTCGAGATGCTTGAACCCGAAGAACTTGGCGAGCAATTCGGCGTGCGCGTGGCAGCCCTCGGCATTCCTTCGCATGCGCAGATCGACGCACTCGTCTTGCCGCTGTTTCACGCCGCCAACGAGTGCGGCGGCGAATACGATGGCTGGGAAACGCAGGTCTGCGGTTTGGGAGGAAATCGGTCGTCATGAGGAAACATGGAACGCTGGTCAGATGGAACGCTGATCGTGGCTTCGGATTTGTCGAATTGCCGAATGGTGGTGGTGAGCTATTTGTTCATGTCACCGAATTCCAACGTGGTGGGGCAGCGCCACGCATTGGCGAGTTGATCTCTTTCAATGTTCAGGACAGCCCTGACGGACGCAAGCGGGCAGTCAACATCATGCGGGCTGGCGAGCAATCGATCCGGACTCGCGTTGCTTTGGAGAGCGCTTCGTCCAAGCCGCGGATTGCCGGCTTCCTGATGTTTGCTGTCGTCTTGGGCGTCGTGGGTTTTCAGTTCTACAAGGCATGGCCGCAGATGGTTTCGCAGCCAGCGTCTGCGCCGCAGGGCGGGGCTTCTCGTCTATTTTCGCCAACGTCGTCGACATCCAACACCGCGATATTTCGATGCGATGGTCGTCAGCACTGTTCGCAGATGCACTCCTGCGCAGAGGCGACCTATTTCTTGCGGCATTGTCCAGGAACCAAGATGGATGGCGATGGTGACGGTGTCGCGTGCGAACAACAGTGGTGTGGACGTTGACGGTAGTCGGCAATGCCTTGGAAAGAAAACGGGCGACGCCGTAAAGCGTCGCCCGTGATGCCGCACAGGGCTGCGGCGATGCCGGATCAATGTTCCAGCGGTTTGTCCTTGGTCTCGGGCAGGAACAGGATGCCGATCACGAAGGTCATCAACGCGATGGCGATCGGATACCACAGGCCGTAGTACGGATTGCCGGTGGCGGCGACCATCGCGAAGCTGATCGTCGGCAGGAAGCCGCCGAACCAGCCGTTGCCGATGTGATAGGGCAGCGACATCGAGGTGTAGCGGATGCGTGTCGGAAACAGTTCGACCAGCCAGGCGGCGATCGGACCGTAGACCATGGTCACGTAGATGACGAGAAGGGTCAGCAGCACCAGTACCATCGGCTTGTTGATGCGCGACGCATCCGCCGTGGCGGGGTAGCCCGCTGCCGCAACGGTGTCGGCGACTTGCTTGACGAAGGCGTCCGACTGGGTCTTGAACGCGGCGCCGTCCATGTCCGCTCCCTCGAACGAGGCCACGACCGTATCGCCGACACGGATTTCGGCGACCGCGCCGGTGGCTGCCGCGACATTCGTGTACGGTACGCCGGCCTTGGTCAGCGCCGATTTCGCGATGTCGCAGGAGCTGACGAACTTGGCCTTTCCGACCGGATCGAACTGGAACGAACAGGCGGCTGCATCGGCGACCACGCTGACCGGCGCCGATGCCGCGGCTTCTTCGCGCGCCGGATTGGCGTAGTGCGTCAGCGCCTTGAAGATCGGGAAATAGGTCAGCGCGGCGATCAGGCAGCCGGCCATGATGATGCTGTTGCGCCCGATCTTGTCCGACAGGCCGCCGAAGATGACGAAGAACGGCGTGCCGATGATCAGCGCACCCGCGATCAACAGATTCGCCGTGGTCGGATCGACCTTCAGCGTCTGCGTCAGGAAGAACAGCGCATAGAACTGGCCGCAATACCAGACCACGGCCTGGCCCGCGGTGCCGCCGAACAGCGACAGCAGCACCAGCTTGAGGTTCGGCCAGCGCGCGAACGATTCGGTCAGCGGCGCTTTCGAGTTCTTGCCCGAGGCCTTCATCTCCTGGAACACCGGCGATTCGTGCAGCTGCATGCGGATGTAGACCGAGATGCCGAGCAGCAGGGCCGAGATCAGGAACGGAATGCGCCAGCCCCAGACCTCGAACTGGTCGCCCAGCGTCAGCCGGCAGGCGAGGATGACCAGCAGGGAGAGGAACAGGCCGAGTGTGGCCGTCGTCTGGATCCAGCTCGTGTACAGGCCGCGTTTGCCGTCCGGCGCATGTTCGGCGACATAGGTCGCGGCGCCGCCGTATTCGCCGCCGAGCGCGAGGCCTTGCAGCAATCGCAAGGCGATCAGCGCGATCGGCGCAGCCACGCCGATGCTGGCGTAACTCGGCAGACAGCCGACGAGAAAGGTCGAGAGGCCCATCAGCACGATGGTGACGAGGAAGGTGTACTTGCGCCCGACCAGGTCGCCGAGCCGGCCGAATACCAGCGCGCCGAACGGGCGCACCGCGAAGCCGGCCGCGAAGGCGAGCAGGGCGAAGATGAAGCCGGTGGTGTCGTTGACGCCGGCGAAGAACTGCTTGGAAATGATCGCGGCCAGCGAGCCGTACAGGTAGAAGTCGTACCACTCGAACACGGTGCCGAGCGACGAGGCGAAAATGACGCGCTTGTGCGACTTGTCGATGCCCGAAGCCGGAGCGGCGGGAGCGGCGGATTGCGGCATGGTGGTTGCCATCGAGGAATCTCCCGTCAGAAGTTGTAGCGGACGATGAAGTGCAGGCGGCGCAGATCGCCGTCGGCACCGGATTCGAGTTCGCGGTTCGCGAATCGCAGTTCGGCGCCGACGTCGAGTTTCGGCAGCGGCGAATAGATCAGGTTGGCCGAAAATGCCTGCACATCGCTGGTCACGGCAGTGCCGGACAGCGCCGTGTCGTTGTCGTAGTTCGCCGCCGAGTAGTACAGGTTGCCGCGCAGCTTGGGATCGAAGGCATGCCGATAGGCGACGAAGCCGGCAACGCCGGACAGCGCGTCGAGCTGGCCGCTGCCGTCGAGTTCGGCATCGGCCGCGACGCCGAGGCCGGTGTAACGACCGATGCCGTCGCCCGCATTGACGGCGAAGCGCAGGTCGTCGTTCGGCGAGATCAGGTACTTGCCCGAGATCGACACCGCGGCCGCGGTCGTGGTGTCGTCGATGGCACCGGAACCGGTGGTTTCGTAGGCCAGCTGTCGGAACAGGATGGCTGCGGTGACATGGCCCCAGGTCGCCTTGTGCAGATACCGCGCGGTGAAGTCCGGCAGCGAATTGTCGTCGCTGACGATGCGGGTGCCGCCGTGGAACGGCGTGATCGTGGTTTCCGGATTCTCGACCGAGAACGACCACGGACCCTGCGTGTAGCGAACCTGCGGCTGGCGCACGAACACCGTGCCTTCGGTCGGACCGATGAAGTCGACCGAATCCGGCAGCGCCGCCGCATCCATGAAGTTCGACCAGGTCTGGCCGGCGAGCCAGTTGTTCCAGCTCACATAGGCGTGGCGCAGCGTGACGCCGTAGGTGTTGGTCGCGACCTCGTTGCCGAGCGCGCCGCCGAACAGGTCGAGTTCGACCTTGGCCGAGACCTTGTCGCCGGCGTCGCTGACGTTGTCGATGCCGAACCAGAAGCGCGAGAACTTCACGTGCGCATCGACATCGGTGCCTTCGTCGGCGCCGCCGACCGGGATGCCGCCCGGCAGATACAGGTCGCGTCCGGCCGAGCCATCGGCGATTTCGCCGCCATCGGTGCGCGTGTACATCATGTCGTCGCGGATGAAGCCGCCGAACGAGAACTTCGAACCGGCGACCGCACCGGGCAGGATCGTCGTCGCCTGGATGGGCGGGGGCGGCGGCGGTGTGCCCGGTGCGGCCGCAGGAGCGGCTGCAGACACCGGTGCGGCTGTCGGCGCAGTCTTTTGCGCGACCAGTTGCTGCACCAGCTTTTCGAGTTCGGCGACACGCGCCTCGAGTGCGGCTTCGCGATCGTTCTGGGCGTAGGCCGGCGTGACGCCGGCGATGGCGAAAGCGATCGCGACCGCGATGCGCCGATGCTGCGGAATGCGTTGCGACATGGTTCTCCCCTTGCAGATTGGCCTGATGTGTCGACGTTGCACTGCGGCCCTGTCGTCGTGGCCGCCGCGGTGCACGTCCCTCCCGACGAGCGCGACGGATGCTGCGCGCGCCCATCCCGCTCGCCTATTCGCCTTTGGTCGTAAGCGCGACGTTTATCGACCAAAGTCGGATTGGTCGAAATCCTGCGCGCCGGACAATGGCCGCATCGACTCACTCGGGAGGGAGCACATGAGCAAGATCTATCCGGCGTCCGCAGCCTTCGTCGCGAACGCGCGCAAGAACGAGGCGACCTATCGTGCCGAATACGCCGAGTCGGTGAACGACGACGAGGCCTACTGGGCGCGCATCGGGCAACGGCTGGACTGGATCCGGCCGTACACGAAGCTCCTTCGCGGCCGACGATCTGCACATCCGCTGGTACGCCGATGGTCAGCTCAATGTCAGTGCCAACTGCCTGGATCGCCATCTCGCGACCCGCGGCGACAAGACCGCGATCGTCTGGGAGCCGGACGATCCGGCGCAGCCGGCGCAGCGCATCAGTTATCGCGACCTGCATGCGCGCGTCTGCCGCTTCGCGAACGCCTTGCGTGCCGAAGGCGTGACTGCGGGCGACCGCGTGACGATCTACCTGCCGATGATTCCCGAAGCCGCGGTCGCGATGCTGGCCTGCGCGCGCATCGGCGCGGTGCATTCGGTGGTGTTCGGCGGCTTCTCGCCGGAATCGGTCGCCGGGCGCATCGCCGACTGCGGCAGCAAACTCGTCATCACCGCCGACGAAGGCCTGCGCGGCGGCAAGCACGTGCCGCTGAAGGCGAACGTCGACGAAGCGCTGGAGCATGCCGGCACCGAATGCGTCGAGCGCGTGATCATGGTTGCGCACACCGGCGCCAAGGTCGGCTGGAATCTGGGCCGCGATCGTCGCTACGAAGACGTGGTCGCGAACCAGCCCGATACCTGCGAGCCCGCGGCGATGAATGCCGAAGATCCGCTGTTCATCCTCTACACCTCGGGTTCCACCGGCAAGCCGAAGGGCGTGCTGCACACCACTGGCGGTTATCTGGTCTATGCCTCCTACACGCACGAGCAGGTGTTCGACCTCAAGGAAGACGACGTGTTCTGGTGCACCGCCGACGTCGGCTGGGTGACCGGCCACAGCTATGTCGTCTATGGTCCGCTCGCGAACGGCGCGACCACGGTGATGTTCGAGGGCGTGCCGAGTTATCCCGATGCCGGACGCTTCTGGGACGCCTGCGACAAGCACCAGGTGACGATCTTCTATACCGCGCCGACCGCCATTCGTGCGCTGATGCGCGAAGGCGAGGCGCCGGTGCTACGTGCCTCGCGCCGAAGCATCCGCCTGCTCGGCACGGTCGGCGAGCCGATCAATCCGGAAGCCTGGGAGTGGTATCACCGCGTGGTCGGCGAAGGCCGTTGCCCGATTGTCGACACCTGGTGGCAGACCGAAACCGGCGCCACCCTGATCGCCCCCTTGCCCGGCGCAGTCGCGCAGAAACCCGGTTCGGCCACGCTGCCGTTTTTCGGCGTCAAGCCCGCACTCGTCGACAACGAGGGCAACCTCCTGGAGGGCGCGACCGAAGGCAATCTGGTCCTGCTCGATTCGTGGCCGGGCCAGATGCGCACCGTGTACGGCGACCACGCGCGTTTCGTCGACCAGTATTTCCGCATGTTCCGCGGCATGTATTTCACCGGCGACGGCTGTCGTCGCGACGAGGACGGCTACTACTGGATCACCGGTCGTGTCGACGACGTGCTCAACGTCGCCGGACACCGCATGGGCACGGCCGAAGTCGAATCCGCGCTGGTCGCCCATCCGGCGGTGGCCGAAGCGGCCGTGGTCGGTTATCCGCACGACGTGAAAGGCCAGGGCATCTATGCCTTCATCACGCTGAAGTCCGGCGTCGAGGCCAGCGACGCCCTGCGCAAGGAAGTGGTGGCGACGGTGCGCAAGGAAATCGGTCCGATCGCGTCGCCGGACCTGATCCAGTGGGCGCCGGGCTTGCCGAAGACGCGTTCCGGCAAGATCATGCGTCGCATCCTGCGCAAGATCGCCGCGAACGAACACGAGCAATTGGGCGACGTGTCGACGCTGGCGGACCCGACCGTCGTGAACTCGCTGGTGAGCGAGCGCATGAACCGCTGATCGGCTCGCGCAGGGCGCAACCGGAGGCGCCCCGCGTGAACACGATCCTGATGGCCGACGACCACCCGCTGTTCCGAGACGCCTTGCGCGGCGCGGTCGGGCGCGCCTTGCCGCAGGCGCGCATCGTCGAAGCTGCCGATGTCGCCGCGATGTTCGCGATGATCGACGCCGAAGGCGATGCCGACCTGCTGCTGATGGACTTGAACATGCCCGGCGCACAGGGCTTCAGCGCGCTGGTGCAGGTGCGCGCCGCGCATCCGCAGCTGCCGGTGATGGTGGTGTCGGTACGCGAGGAGGCCGGCGTCGTGCAGCGCGCACT
>JBGASK010000181.1:0-2626 GCA_044229785.1 Ahniellaceae bacterium | reverse complement strand
GTCGGCCTGCTGGCCATCGGCGAAGTGGCCGTGTTCGTCGGTGTTGCCGCCGCGCACCGCGATGCGGCTTTCGCGGCCTGTCGCCATGTCATCGATGCGATCAAGTCGCGTGTGCCGATCTGGAAACACGAGCACTACGCCGACGGCGCTGCGGAGTGGATTCATCCGGATTGAGGCGTCGCGCCGACGACGCGCGCGTCGATGTCGCCGTCGCGGACCGTGACGCGCAGGGTGTCATTCGGCTTGAGCGATTGGACCGATTGCACGGTTCGCCCGTCCGCATCGAAGGCGATGGCGTAGCCGCGCTCCAGCGTGGCCAGCGGACTCAAGGCATTCAACGACCGGGCGAGGCCGGCGAGATGCGTCGTGCGATGTTCCAGGCCGCGCACGCAGACGGCTTGCAGGCGCAGGCGCGCGTGCTCGGCACGTTTGCGCAACAGGGCGATGCGTTCGAGGGCAGCGGCCCGGTGCAGCCGCACCTGCAACTGTTCGACGCGCTGGCGCTGGCGCGCAAGCGCGGGCGCCGGAATGCGAATCAGTCGTGCGTGGGCATGGCGGAGGCGGTCGTCGAGCGTGCCGAGTCGGGTCAGAGGATGGCGGGCTTGCAGTCGCAACTGCAGACGGTCGACGCGTTGCGCTTCGCGATCGAGGCGATTGCGGACGCTGCGGTCGAGGCGTCGCTTCAGCGCGTCGAGCCGGTCGCGCAGCGCATCGGCGGAAGGGGCGATCAGTTCGGCCGCAGCCGATGGCGTCGGCGCGCGCAAGTCGGCGACAAAATCCGCAATCGTGAAATCGACTTCATGGCCGATGGCGGAAACCGTCGGCATCGGCATCGATGCGATGCGGCGCACCAGCGCTTCGTCGTTGAAGGCGAACAGGTCTTCGATCGATCCGCCGCCGCGAGCGATCAGCACCAGGTCATGCCGACCCAGCTTCGCGATGCGGTCGAGCTGCGTGCGCAGTTGCGCCGGTGCTTCGGCGCCCTGCACGAGGCTCGGGAACAAGTCGACGTCGAGCAGCGGAAAGCGTCGCGACAACACGCTGAACACGTCGCGGATCGCGGCACCGCTGGCGGAACTGACGATGGCGATGCGCCGCGGAAATGCGGGCAGGGCGCGCTTGCGTCCAGGATCGAACAGGCCTTCGGCGGCAAGACGCGTCTTCAGCTCCTCGAACGCGCGCTGCAATGCGCCTTGCCCGGCCGGTTCCAGGTGTTCGACCTGCAATTGGAACTCGCCGCGCGGCTCGTACAGCGTGACTCGCGCACGCGCCAGCACATGCTGGCCGTCGGCGGGCGCGAAGCGCAGCAGCGTCGCCCGCGGCCGCCACATCGCACAACGCACCTGGGCCCCGGCATCCTTCAGCGTGAAATACAGGTGTCCGGACTTGGCGCGCAGGAAGTTCGAGACTTCGCCCTCGATCCAGAACAACGGAAAGCCGCGTTCCAGCGCCGCCCGCACTTCCGCGTTCAGCGTCGTCGGCGTCAGGGTCTGGCGTTGCTGGAGCGGGGTATCGGACACGGCGGCAGCGCGGACGGGGCGTGGGAGCTTAGCGACATCGTGGCAGGCGGTCGATGTGAATCGGACCTTGGTCGCGCTTGACGATCGCGTCGCGGGCAGCGAGATTGCGGTCATGGACAAACGGCCGACATCGGCATCGTTGCGCAAGCTGACCGAATTGGCGGGCGAACTCGCGACCCGCGGGTTGTCGCTTGTCGAGGCCTGGCCGGTCGTCGACATCGCGCAGCTGTACGAACAGGTCGACAATCTCGCTGCGGCCGCGGATCTGCCGGGCGCCGAGGCCGTTGCGAACGCGGCGCTCGAGCTCGCCGTCTACCTTTCGGCGCTGGTCGAGTCGGGCAATGCCGCGAACCCGGCCCAACGCGATCGGGCGCGCGGACTGATGACGCATCTCGCCGAGGTATCGGGCGCGTCGCCGCAGGGCAGCGCGGCGCCGGCGGCGAAACCGTCCCAGCACCGGGTGGTCTTCTACCTGCGCGCCGACGATCGCGAGCTGCCCGGTCTGGTCCAGCAACTCGCGCATGAGCGTTTCGTCGCGCGCAGTTTCAGCGACCTCAATCGCGCCATTGCCGAAGCGCGCAGCTTGCCGCCGCATGCGCTGATCGTCGACGAAGGCTTCGTGTCCGGTCTGGCGCGCATGATCGAGACGGCGGAGCGCGCCGGCGGCGAACATCGGCGGCGACCGCTGACGCTGGCGCTGTGTGATGGCACCGACGTTCGGCAACGCCTGTTCGCTCAGCGCGCCGGCGCCGACAAGGTGCTCGAGGGAGCGGATGCATTGCGCGCCGTGGAAGGCCTGATGGGCCTGTTCCTGCGCCAGAGCCGCGACGATGCGCGCGTGCTGATCGTCGACGACGACGCGGCCATGGCGATGTTCTGCGCCAACGTGCTGGCCCACAAGGGCATCGGCTCGCAGATCGTGCATACGGCCCGCCAGGGACTTGATGCCATCGGTGCGTTTCGGCCCGACCTCGTCCTGCTCGACCTGTACCTGCCCGACATGAACGGCATCGAGGTCGCGCAACTCATCCGCGAACGTCCGGACATGGCGCTGACGCCGATCGTGTTCATGTCCGGCGAAGAGGACATCGACAAGCGCTTCGACG
>JBGASK010000102.1:0-12040 GCA_044229785.1 Ahniellaceae bacterium | reverse complement strand
AGGCGCATCGCCGCCTCATGCGTGTCGTAGCCGCGGAAGGCCTTCAGCAGCTCGAAGCCGGCGAGCACGATTTCGCCGCGGTCGGCGTACAGACGCGAGGCCACCGTCTGCACCCGCGAGTGGGTGTGCAGCACGCAGCCGATGGCCGCGTCGTGCGCATAGAGCTGCGTGTGCAGCAGCGTTTCTGCAGACGGTCGATGATCGGAACCGACGGCGCGGCCTTCCAGATCGACGACCATGAAGTCGTCGACGGCGAGCCGGCCCTTGTCGCGCCCGGAAATGGTGATGACCGCGGAATCGGCGTCTAGGCGCGACGAAAAATTGCTGCTCGTGGCTGGAGTCCAGCCCAGTTGCGCGAGTTCGCGGGCCGCGTCGGCCAGCGCTTGCGCAGTGTATTGAAAACCATTCGCATCAACAGCTTGCATTGCCTGAAGTGTTCTTGACCGGGATCAACGGGGAGCGCGCGACTATACCCGAAGATGGTGCATCATCAGTCCCGCTCAAGCCCAACCCTAGGAGCCTTCGCATGAACGAGATCAAGACCAGCCGCCGCCAATTCCTGGCCATCGGTGCCACCGCCGTCGCCGCCGCTGCGGTTGTGCCGCGCATCGCCCGCGCGCAGGGTGCATTGCCGCAAATCGACGAAGCCGATCCGACCGCGGCCGCGCTCGGTTACAAGCACGACAGTGCCAAGGTCGACGCGGCGAAGTATCCGAACCACAAGCCGACACAGGCCTGCCTGAACTGCAAGCTGGTGCAGGGCGCCGATGCCGATGCCTGGCGTCCGTGCAGCATCTTCCCCGGCAAGACCGTGAACGCCAAGGGCTGGTGCGCCGCCTACGCGGCCAAGGCCTGATCGACGCGATGAGGGCGGCGCATCGCGTCGCCCTCTGCTAGTTTTCGCGGCATGGATGTCGTGAGTCTGCTGGTCGGAATGCTCATCGGCGCTGTCCTCATGGCAGCGCCGATCTTCGTTTGGGCGCAACGTCAGTCGCAGCGCCGTTACGACGACGGCCGCGCCAGTCGCGATGGCGAGTTTGCGCAAACTGAATTGCGTGCGGCAGCCGCCGAATCGGCTCTGAAGGACGCCAGAGCGGTCGCGCAGTCCGCCGCGGAGGCGCGTGCGGCGTTGGCGGCACGCATGGACGAGACCGCAATCGCGCACGCCGAGAAGCTGCGCTGGATCGAGTCTGCGCGCGAACAGCTGGCGCAGCAGTTCCAGGCATTGGCTGCGACCGTGCTGGAGCAGAAGGCCGAGCGCTTCAGCGCCGCGAACGCGGAACAGGTAGGTGCGCTGATGGCGCCGTTGCGCGATCAGTTGCAGCAGTTCCAGCAGCTGGTCGTCGAGTCGCGCGCGCAGGAAGGAGAGAGTCGTGCGGTGCTGCGTACCGAGATTCTGAATCTGCGGCAGATGAACGAGCGACTGAGCAACGACGCCGTCAATCTGGCGCGAGCGCTGACCGGCGACACGCAAACCCAGGGCGCATGGGGCGAACTGGTGCTGGAGCGCCTGCTCGAAGTCTCGGGCCTGAGCGAAGGTCGCGACTACGATACGCAGGTGGTGCTGCGCGACGAAGGCAGTGAAACCCGCCGCCCGGACGTGGTCGTGCGCCTGCCGGGCGGGCGCGACGTGCTGATCGACGCCAAGGTCTCTCTGTCCGCCTTCGAACGCTGGTGCAACGACCATGACGCGGCGGCGCGCGAGAAACATCTGGCCGAGCACCTGGGTTCGATGCGGCGTCACATCGACGACCTCGGCAAGCGCGGCTATGCGCGTTCCAGCGGCGTCGCGTCGAACGGCATCGTGCTGATGTTCGTGCCGATCGAGGCTGCGTATCTGGAAGCGATCCGCGTCGATCCGAAACTCTACGAGCTGGCCTTGCGCAACGACGTCGTCGTGGTCAGTCCGGGCATGCTGCTCGGCGTGCTGCGGACCATCGACCATGCATGGAAAGCGGAAGCGCGCAGCCGTAACGCCGAGCAGATCGCCGAACGCGCCGGTCTGTTGTACGACAAGTTCGTGGGGTTCGTGCAGGATCTGCAACGCGCGTCGGAGCAGGTCGGCAAGGCGCGCGAGAGCATCGACACCGCCATCGGCAAGCTGGCGACCGGCCGGGGTCATCTGGTCGGACAGGCGGAAAAGCTTCGGCAGCTCGGTGCCCGCAACAGCCGCGACCTCCGCAACGTGCTGCCGATGGCGGACAATGGCGACGACGAGGGCGAGGGCGACACGGCATGAGCGATGTGACCATCAACCAGGCGATGCTGGACCAGTTCCGCATGCTCGAGCGCGCCGGCAAGCCGGGCATTCTGGCGCAGATGATCGGCATGTTCGTGAAGGGGTCCGGCGACCAGGTCGCTGCGCTGCTTGCGGCGAGCGAGGCCGGCGACGTCGAAAAGCTGCGCGTCGTCAGCCACACGCTCAAGTCCAATGCGGCCAGCTTCGGCGCCACCGAACTGGCCGAACTGTGTCGCGACATCGAAACCGACGCGCGTGCCGGCCTGGGTCGCCTGGACAACGATCGTCGCCTGCGTCTGCTCGCCCTGCATGCGGCAAGCTGTGCGGCATTGCAGCGCGAGATCGCCTGAACGCCAGTCTCTAGCGCGACAGCCAGCGGCGCGCCATGCGCCGGATCGAGGGATCGATCTGCCTGTCGGCTGCGATATCCGTGATCGGACGCCAAGCCATCGCGTGCGACTCGGCGTTGGCATCGAACCGTTCCGATCCCTGTGCCCGGACCACGAACCGCACGTCGTAATGCCAGTGCTCCGGTTCCGCACCGCGTACGGGAATGACATGGGCGTCCAGGTCAAAGGGGGTGTCGACGACGGTCAGATCGCGCAGCCCGGTCTCTTCTTCGGCCTCGCGCAGGGCGACGCGCGGCAGGTTGGTATCGCCGTCGGCATGGCCGCCGGGCTGCAGCCAGCGGTCGAGCTTGCGGTGATGCATCAGCAGCGCGCGCGCGCCATCGGCCGACACCAGCCAGCTTGAAGCCGTGAAATGCGCCGGAAACGCGTCGCGCCAGAAGCAGCGCGGGTGTGTGGCGAGCAGGTCGAGGAAGCGGCGGCGGGCGTCGATTTCGCCGGATTCGACGCCGACGTAGGCCTCAAGTCGGTCGTGCAGATCGAACATCGTTGATTCGCAGGTCATGGCTGTGGGCGTTGCAAACAGGGTGCGCTCCGTCACATTCGGGCTTGCCGCGTGCGGTGGGCAACAGTATGTTACCGGCGCTTTGCAGGGGCGGATCGAGACGGTGACAGCCGGTCGACGCGTGATCTGCGCGCAACACGAATCCGTCCCGGAGCGCTCCGGGCGACTGCACCACGACCTGTGAACGGGAGCACCGAATGTTGTTCGAACGCGTCAAACCGCTGGACCAGATTCTCGAAACGGCCAGCAAGCAATCGCTGACCCGTCAGTTGGGGGCGTTCGACCTGACCATGCTCGGCATCGGTGCCGTCATCGGTACCGGCATCTTCGTGCTCACCGCGGTGGCGGCCAACAAGGCCGGTCCGGGCATGATGTATTCATTTGTCATCGCCGGCATCGTCTGTGCATTGACCGCTTTGATCTACTCGGAAATCGCGGCGATGGTGCCGGTGGCCGGTTCGGCTTACACTTACTCCTATGCGGTCCTCGGCGAACTGATCGCGTGGATGGTCGGCTGGGCGCTGATTCTCGAGTACGCGGTTGCTGCCGGCGCAGTGGCGGTCGGGTGGTCAGGCTACGCGAACGGCTTCTTGCGCGAGATCGGCATGGGCTTGCCGCTGGCGTTGACCGCCGGCCCGGGCGACACCATCACGTTGGCGGACGGCACCACGGCGAAAGGCACCTTCAACCTGATTGCCTGCCTGATTTCGCTGGTCATCACCTGGCTGCTGGTCATCGGTACTTCGAAGAGCGCCAAGGTCACGGCGGTGCTCGTGGTCGTCAAGATCATCGCGTTGACGGTGTTCATCGCGCTGGCGATGCCGGCGGTCGACGGCAAGCACTTCGAACCGATGCTGCCGAATGGCTGGGGTACGCCGCTGTCCGGCGTGGGCGTGCTGGGCGCCGCCGCATCGATCTTTTTCGCATATGTCGGCTTCGACGCGGTGTCGACTGCCGCCGAGGAAACCAAGAATCCGAATCGCAACATCCCGATCGGTCTGATCGGTTCGCTGCTGGTTTGCACGGTGTTCTATCTGCTGGTGGCCTACGCCGCCATTGGTTCGACGGGGGCGCAGCCGGGCGGCGAATTGTCGCAGTCGAAGGAGCCGCTGGCCTTCATCCTGCGCAATCTCGGATATCCGCAGATCGGCAACTGGGTCGCTGCGGCGGCCATCATCGCGCTGCCGTCCGTCATCCTGATGATGATCTTCGGCCAGACCCGCATTCTGTTCACGATGGCGCGTGACGGCCTGATGCCCAGGATGTTTGCGTCGGTCCATCCGAAGTTCCATACGCCGCACGTCGTGACCGTCGTGACCGGCGTCGCCGTGGCCCTGTTCGCAGCGATGTTCCCGGTCGACATGCTGGCCGACATCTCGAATTCGGGAACGCTGTTCGCGTTCTTCGTTGTTGCCATCGGCGTGATGATCCTGCGCGTGCAACAGCCGAATCGTGCGCGTCCGTTCCGCACGCCGCTGGTCTGGATCGTGGGTCCGGCTGCTGTTGCCGGTTGTGCATTGCTGTTCGTCAGCCTTGGCTGGTACACGATCAAGCTGTTCCTGATCTGGGCAGTCGTGGGTCTGGTTGTCTATTTCGCCTACGCCCGCTCGCGCAGCGTGCTGGCGCATGGTGAGCGTCCCTGATCGCGAACACGGGCGTCCGTAGCTCAGCTGGATAGAGCACCGGGCTTCGAACCCGGTGGTCGGGGGTTCGAGTCCCTCCGGGCGCGCCAACACGACGAAGGGCCGACGAGTCGATCTCGCCGGCCCTTTTTCGTTGGCCGAGCGCCTGCAATCCGCCTGCGACTTCGGATGCATCGTCGAGGATAATGCGCGCATTTGCGGGAGGTCCGATGGCGGCGCGCGTACTGGATGGCAAGCGGATTGCGGACGAGGTGCTGGACGGCATCGGCCAGCGCGTGCGTGCGCGCATCCAGCGCGGACAGCGTCGTCCCGGATTGGCCGTGGTGCTGGTTGGCGCCGATCCGGCCTCGTCGGTCTATGTGCGCAACAAGCGCCGCGCCTGCGAACGCGTCGGTTTCGTGACCAGGGACTTCGACCTGCCGGCGAGCATCGACGGCGCCGAACTGTATGGGTTGATCGATCGTTTGAACGTCGACCCCGAGGTCGACGGCATCCTCGTGCAACTGCCGCTGCCGGCGCACATCGATGCCACCGACCTGATCCAGCGCATCCGCCCGGACAAGGACGTGGACGGTTTCCACGCCGAGAACGTCGGCCGTCTGGCCTTGCGCCAGCCTGGCCTGCGCCCGTGCACGCCCAAGGGCATCATGACCCTGCTGGCGCATACCGACAAACCGGTGCGCGGTCGTCATGCGGTGATCGTCGGCGTGTCCAACCATGTCGGGCGGCCGCTGGTGCTGGAATATCTGCTGGCCGGCGCGACCGTGACCGCCTGCCATCGCTTCACCCGGGACCTGGCCGAACAGGTCGGCCGCGCCGACCTGCTGACCGTCGCGGTCGGCAAACCCGGGCTGGTCAAGGGCGAATGGATCAAGCCCGGCGCCGTGGTCATCGATGTCGGCATCAATCGCCTGGCCGATGGCAGCCTCACCGGAGACGTCGAATACGCGGCGGCCGCCGAACGTGCGTCCTGGATCACGCCGGTCCCCGGTGGCGTCGGCCCGATGACGGTGGCGATGCTGATGCAGAACACCCTGGAAGCCGCCGAACGTCGCGGCGATTGAACGGATGCGCTTGATCCACGGTCATCTTCACCGCCTACAATGTCCACCCTCGTCCCCGGTTTGCGCATGCGCCCCATTGCCCGATCCACGATCGTCGCGACCCTTCTGCTCGCCTTGTCCGGTTGCGCGGCCGTGGTGCAGCGGGCGGCCGATGGCCTGAGCCATGGCCTGACCGCGGGGGTCGGCAACCACGACGACATCGATACCGTGGCGGACGGCCTGCCGGCCTATCTGTTGTTGCTCGACGGACTCATCGAAGGCGATCCGGAGAATTCGGCGCTGCTGCTCTCGGCCGCGAAGTTGTACGGCACCTATGCCGGCGGTTTCGTGCAGGATGCGGCGCGCGCCAAGCGCTTGTCCGACCGCAGTTTCGCGTATGCGAAGCGCGGCACCTGCGCGCGCGACGCCGATTTCTGTCGGCAGTTCGACGACAGCGATTTCGATCGCTTCAACGCCTTTGTCGCCGCCCACGTGGCGGCGAAGGACGTGGACGCGACCTACACGCTGGCGTCGAGCTGGGTCGGCTGGTTGCGCGCCGACACCGCGGACTGGGGCCGCATCGCCGACCTGCCGCGCATCGAGACGCTGTTGAACCGCGTCAACGAACTCGCACCCGCGCACGATCATGGCAACGTGCTGGCCTATCTCGGGGTGCTCGATTGCCTGCGTCCGGAATCGCTCGGCGGCAAGCCGACCCGCGGCCAGGAACGCCTGCAGGCCGCCGATGCGGTCGATGCGGGCAGGAATCTGCTACCGAAGGTGTTGAACGCGGAATACTGCGCACGCCTGTTGTTCGATCAGGAAGCGCATGACCGCATGCTCGCCGAAGTGCTGGCGGCGGATGCGAACGTGCCGGGCCTGACCTTGTCGAACACGATCGCGAAACGCCGCGCGGCCGAACTGGTCGAATCCGGCAAGGACTATTTCTGAGGATGAACATGATGTTGCGCAAGGGATTCGGAATTGCACTCGCGCTGGCCTGCGCCGGCATGGCGCAGGCGGCCACGCTGAAGATCGCCACGGTCGCGCCGGAAGGCACGGTCTGGATGAAGGAGATGCGCGAGGCCGGCACGAACATCAAGACACGCACCGCGGCGCGCGTCGACGTGAAGTATTTTCCCGGCGGTGTCATGGGCAACGACGCCGCGGTGTTGCGCAAGATGAAACTCGGCCAGTTGCAGGGCGGGGCGTTCACCGCGGGCGAGTTGTCGCCGGTCTACGCCGACGCGCCGATCTACAGCCTGCCGTTCCTGTTCACGACGCTCGAGGAAGTGGCCTACGTGCGCAAGGCGGTCGACCCGATGCTGCGCGACGGCTTCCGCAAGGCGGGACTCGAGGCCGTCGGTCTGTCCGGCGGAGGTTTCGCCTATCTGATGAGCACCAAGCCGGTGCGCACGAAGGACGAACTGCGGACGACCAAGGTGTGGACGCCGCAGAACGACAAGATCGCGCAGGTCGCGTTCGAACAGGCCGGCGTGCCGGTGATCTCGCTGCCGATCGGCGACGTCTACACCTCGCTGCAGACCGGGTTGCTGGAAACGGTCGGCATCACCACTTCGGGTGCGATCGCCTTCCAGTGGCACACCAAGGTCAAGCATGTCGTCGACCTGCCGCTGAGCTACGTGGTCGGCGTGCTGGCGCTGGACGCCAAGGCCTACGACAGGCTCTCGCCCGAGGATCGGAAGATCGTCGACGAGGAATTCCACCGGGCGTTTGCCGACATCGATGCCGCCGGTCTGAAGGACAACGAATCGGCGCGCGCGGCTCTGACGAAGCAGGGCATTCGTTTCGAAGCGCCGGGCGTCGACGAGCAGCAGTTCTGGCGCGAAATCGGTGCCGCGACCATGCGGAAGATGCTGGCCGAGAAACAGATCTCGGCGGATCTGCTTGCAGCCATCCAGAAGCAGCAGGCGGCGTGGCAGGCGCAAGCGGGCAAGTCGACCCCGTGAAGTCCATCCGCGACGCGCTCGTCCGCGGCTTCGACCGGATCGAAACCGGCGTGTTGACTTTGCTGGCCTTGACGCTGGTGGTGCTGGCCGCAGCGCAGATCGTCGCGCGTTGGGTCGGGCAGTCGCCGCATGTGCTGGAGTGGCCGGTGATCGGCTGGCTGGTCGGCTGGACGCACTGGATCGGTCCCTGGGTCGACCCGTTCCTGCGCGCACTGGTGTTGTGGGTCGGCATGCTCGGTGCGCTGGCCGCGGCGCGCGACGACCGCCACATCAATCTCGACATGTTGCAGCGCGGTTTGTCCGGCTGGAAGCTGCGCGGCGCGCGCGTCGTCTCGTTCGGATTCGCGGCGCTGGTGTCGGCGATGCTGGCGAAGGCGTCGTGGGGATTGGTCGAACTCGAACGCGAGTCCGGCACCTTCCTGTTCGACGGCGTGCCGATGTGGTGGTCGCAGATCGTTCTTCCCGCCGGTTTCGTGGTGCTGGCGCTGCGTTTCTCGATGCGCGCGCTGAGCCTGCCGGCGCCGGTGTCGACACCATGAGCGTGCTGCTGTTGATGCTGGTCATCATCGTGCTGGCGGCGCTCGGTGCGCCGCTGTTCGCGTTGATCGCCGCGATTGCGTATCTGGCCTTGCGTGCGGCCGAGGTCGAATCCACCGTGCTTGCGGTCGAGTTCTTCCGTCTCGCGGAAATGCCCGTGCTGATCGCGATACCGCTGTTAACGCTGGCCGGTTAACTGCTCAGCGAAAGAAAGGCGCCTCAGCGGCTGGTACGGCTGACCGAGGCCCTGCTCGGATGGATGCACGGCGGTCTGGCCATCGTCGCGGTGCTGGCCTGCGCCGTGTTCACGGCCTTCACCGGCGCATCCGGCGTGACCATCGTCGCGATCGGCGCGCTGTTGTATCCGGCGTTGAAGCATGCGCGATATCCGGAGCGCTTCTCGCTGGGGCTGATCACGACTTCGGGCAGTCTGGGCCTGCTGTTCGCGCCGTCGGTGCCGCTGATCCTGTACGGCATCGTCGCGCAGCAACTCGGCACCGATCCGCCCGTCAGCATCGACGATCTGTTCCTCGCGGGCATCCTGCCCGGCGCCCTGATGCTTGGCGCGCTGTCGATTTACGGCATGACCCAGGCGCCGCCGAAGCAGCACGATCTGCCATGGAATCCGCGCGAAGCCCTGGCGGCGCTGTGGGACGCGCGCTGGGAACTGCCGTTGCCGGTGTTCGTGCTCGGCGGCGTCTACGGCGGATTCTTCGCGGCGTCGGAAGCGGCGGCCGTCACCGCGTTGTACGTGCTGGTCGTGACCGTGCTGATTCGTCGCGAAATCAAGCTGCGCGCGTTGCCTCGGCTGCTGCGCGAAGCCTCGATGCTGGTCGGCGCCATCCTGCTGATCCTCGGCGTGTCGCTGGGCCTGACCTACGTGCTGATCGATGCCGGCGTGCCCGAGCAGCTGTTCCAGTGGATCAGCACGCACATCGACAGCAAGCTGACCTTCCTGCTGCTGCTGAACCTGTTCCTGCTCGTGCTCGGGATGCTGCTCGACATCTTTTCGGCCATCGTGATCATGGTGCCGATCCTGGTGCCGGTGGCGCTGAGCTACGGCATCCATCCGGTGCATCTCGGCATCATCTTCCTGGCCAACATGCAGATCGGCTACTTCACGCCGCCGGTCGGCATGAACCTGTTCATCGCCAGCTACCGCTTCAACACGCCGGTGATGACGCTGACCCGTGCTTCGGTGCCGTTTTTCTTCATCCTGATGGCTTGCGTGCTGCTGATCACCTACTGGCCGTGGCTGTCGCTGGCGCTGATCGGCTGACGTGGCAATTCGTGGGCAGCGCGCGCCGGACGCCGCAGGGAGGCGGTCCGGGCGATAAAATGGGCGATCCTCATCGGGAGTCATCATGCGCATCCTGGCCGAAGCCCTGACCTTCGACGACGTTTCCCTCGTCCCCGCCCATTCGACCGTCCTGCCTCGCGACGCGAGCCTGGCGACGCGGCTCGGACCGAACCTGCTGCTGAATCTGCCGATCCTGTCCGCCGCCATGGACACGGTGACCGAAGGCCGCCTGGCCATCGCGATGGCGCAGATGGGCGGTCTCGGCATCATCCACAAGAACATGACGGTGGAGCAGCAGGCGGCCGAAGTCGTGCTGGTCAAGAAATTCGAGGCCGGCGTGATCCGCGATCCGATCACGGTGTCGCCGGAGACCAGCATCCGCGACGTGCTCAGCCTGACCCGGGCGCGCAACATTTCCGGCGTACCGGTGGTCGAGGGCGGTCATCTGGTCGGCATCGTCACCAGTCGCGACCTGCGCTTCGAAACGCAGCTGGATGCGCCGGTGAGCCGCATCATGACCAAGCAGGACCGGCTCGTGACCGTGCGCGAAGGCGCCAGCGACGACGAAGTGCTGCAACTGATGCACACGCATCGCATCGAGAAGGTGCTGGTCGTGAACGAACAGTTCAAGCTGCGCGGCCTCGTCACCGTGAAGGACATCCAGAAGGCGCGCGACAACCCGTATGCGGCCAAGGATTCGGCGGAACGGCTGGTGGTCGGTGCGGCCGTCGGCACCGGCGGCGATACCGAACAGCGCGTTGCCGCCCTGGTTGCCGCGGGTGTCGATGTCATCGTCGTCGATACCGCACACGGCCATTCGCAGGGCGTGCTGGATCGCGTCGCCTGGGTCAAGAAGAACTTCCCCGAACTGTGCGTGATCGGCGGCAACATCGTCACCGGCGAAGCAGCGGTCGCGTTGGCCGATTGCGGCGCCGATGCGGTCAAGGTCGGCATCGGCCCCGGTTCGATCTGCACCACGCGCATCGTCGCCGGCGTCGGCGTGCCGCAGATCACGGCCATCCAGAACGTTTCGGAGGCGCTCAAGGGAACCGGCGTGCCGATGATTGCCGACGGCGGCATCCGCTACTCCGGCGATATCGCCAAGGCGATTGCCGCCGGCGCCAATACCGTGATGCTGGGTGGCCTGTTCGCCGGTACCGAGGAAGCGCCGGGCGAGGTCGAACTGTTCCAGGGGCGTTCGTACAAGTCCTATCGCGGCATGGGTTCGCTGGGCGCCATGCAGGCAGGCTCTTCCGATCGTTATTTCCAGGAAGCCACCGCCAATGTCGATAAATTCGTCCCCGAAGGGATTGAGGGTCGGGTGCCTTACAAGGGTTCCGTACTGGCCGTGATCCACCAGCTGACAGGTGGTTTGCGCTCCTCGATGGGTTACCTTGGCTGCGCGACGATCGACGCGATGCATGATCGCGCCACCTTCGTCGAGATCACCTCGGCGGGCGTGCGCGAGTCGCATGTGCACGATGTGCAGATCACCAAGGAAGCGCCGAACTACCACGTCGACTAAGCGATGGCTAAGTGGCCGACCTGGCTCAAGGTGCTGATTGTCGTCGTCGGAATTGGCGGTGTCTTCGCCTTTTCCCAACTGCTGCTCTATCTCGACCGGATGGGCGCCAGCAAGTTCGGTCTCTGACAGGTGCCGGATTTTCCGGCACTTTTTTCTTTTACCGCTGAATCGGTACATTCCACCATGTCCCACCAGAAAATCCTCATCCTCGATTTCGGTTCCCAGGTTGCTCAGTTGATCGCCCGCCGAGTGCGCGAACAGCAGGTTTATTGCGAACTGCATCCCTTTGACGTTTCCGACGAGTTCATCCGCGACTTCAAGCCGCAGGGCATCATCCTCTCCGGCGGCCCGAACTCGGTCTACGAATCGCTGGACTGGAAGGCGCCGCAAGCCGTATTCGAGCTGGGCGTTCCCGTGCTCGGCATTTGCTACGGCATGCAGACCATGGCGCAGCAACTTGGCGGCAAGGTGGAAAGCTCGGGTAAGCGCGAATTCGGTTTTGCGGAAGTACGGGCGCGCGGCCATTCCCGTTTGTTCAACGGGATTCAGGATCGCAGCAATGCCGAAGGGCATGGGCTGTTCGAAGTCTGGATGAGCCACGGCGACAAGGTCACCGAGCTGCCGGCCGGCTTCAAGGTCATCGGCAGTAGCGAATCCTGCCCGGTGGCGGCGATGGCCGACGAGGAACGCGGTTTCTACGCCGTCCAGTTCCACCCGGAAGTCACGCACACCCTCAAGGGCAAGGACATGATCGCCCGTTTCGTGCATGAAATCTGCGGCTGCGGCCGCGACTGGAACATGCCCGATTACGTCAACGAAGCGATCGCCAAAGTGCGCGCCCAGGTCGGCAGCGACGAGGTGATTCTCGGCC
>JBGASK010000101.1:0-12192 GCA_044229785.1 Ahniellaceae bacterium | reverse complement strand
GGATCACCGAACCGCCGGTGGGCGCCTCGACATGCGCATCCGGCAGCCAGGTGTGCACGGGAAACATCGGCACCTTGACCGCGAACGCGAGCAGGAACGAGAAGAACAGCCACATCTGTTCGGTTTGGGTCAGCGGGTACTGGGCCAGCGTGGCCAGGTCGAAGCTGCCGGACTTCAGGTACAGGTAGATCAGGCCGATCAGCATGAAGATCGAACCGAAGAACGTGTACAGGAAGAACTTGATGGTCGCGTAGACGCGGCGCGGCCCGCCCCAGATGCCGATGATGATGAACATCGGGATCAGCATGGCTTCGAAGAACACATAGAACAGCAGCGCGTCGAGCGCGCAGAACACGCCGATCATCAGGCCTTCGAGCACCAGAAAGGCGGCGTAGTACTGATGCACCTTTTCGTCGATCGCCTCCCATGCGCCGACCAGGACCAGCACGGTCGTGAACGCGGTCAGCGCGATCAGCGCCACCGCGACGCCGTCGACGCCGACGTGGTAGTTCACGTTCAGCGCCTGGATCCAGGGCATGTTCTCGACGAACTGCATCGATGCGGACGCGGCATCGAAGCCGGTCAGCAAGGGCACGCACAGGGCCAGGGTGGCGAGTGCGAACGCGAGCGCGATCCAGCGTGCGCGATGGGCGTTGGCACCGCCGGAAACGAGGGTCGCAACGCCGCCGAGCACGGGCAGCGCAATCAACCAGCTGAGCAAATGAGCGGACATCATCCAGGAATCCCCAAGGGTACGTTCAGCCGATCCAGACGAACGCGCCGAGTAGCGCGATGAGTCCGAGGATCATCGCGAAGGCATAGTGGTACAGGTAACCCGACTGCATCCAGCGCATGATGCTGGACGCGCGCTCGACGATCGCGGCCGAGCCGTTCACGAGCGCACCGTCGATGATGGCGACGTCGCCGCCCTTCCACAGCCCGCGCCCGAGCGACACGCTGCCGCGCGCGAACACGGCCTGATACAGGTCGTCGAAGCCGTACTTGTTCTCGAGAATGCGCGCCAGCGGCTTCAGGGCGTTGTAGATGCGGCCCGGCAACGCAGGATTGAACAGGTACAAATAGGTGGCGAGCGCGAAGCCGGCAAAGGCGAACCAGAACGGCGCCGTCTGCAGGCCGTGCATCGCGAACGACACGACGCCGTGGAACTCCTCGGCGAAATGTCCCAGCGGGTCGTGGCGCGGGTCGACGAAGATCGCGCCATCGAAGAAGCCGCCGATCAGCATCGGCTTCACGAAGAACCACGCAATCACGACCGAGGGAATCGCCAGCAGGATCAGGGGCAGCGTGACCACCAGCGGCGACTCGTGCGGCGCATGCGCGAGATGGCCCGGCTCGTGGTGGCCATGATCGTCGCCATGATCGTCGTGATGCGCGTCGCCGTGGTGTTCGCCGACCACGAAGCGCTCCTTGCCATGGAAAGTCAGATACAGCAGGCGGAACGAATACAGCGAGGTCACGAACACGCCGAACAACACGGCGTAGTAGGCATACCGGAAAGCGGCGCCGCCATCATGCGCTGCCGACTGCGCCGCGACGATGATCGCATCCTTCGAATAGAAGCCCGAAAACAGCGGCGTGCCGACCAGAGCCAGCGTGCCGATCCAGGCGGTGATCCAGGTGATCGGCATGTACTTGCGCAGACCGCCCATGCGGCGCATGTCCTGTTCGTGATGCATGGCGATGATCACCGAACCCGCACCGAGGAACAGCAACGCCTTGAAGAACGCGTGTGTCATCAGGTGGAACACCGCCGCCGAATACGCCGAGACGCCCAGCGCCACCGTCATGTAACCGAGTTGCGACAAGGTCGAGTAGGCCACGACGCGCTTGATGTCGTTCTGCACCAGGCCGATCAGCCCGGTGAAGAAGGCCGTGGTGGCGCCGATGACCGCGATCGTCGCCAGCGCCGTGTCCGACATCTCGAACAGCGGCGACATGCGCGCCACCATGAAGATGCCGGCGGTCACCATCGTCGCGGCATGGATCAGCGCCGAAATCGGCGTCGGGCCTTCCATCGAGTCCGGCAGCCACACATGCAGCGGCACCTGCGCCGATTTGCCCATCGCGCCGATGAACAGCAGGATGCAGATCACCGTCGGCACCGCCCAGGCATGGCCGGCGACGAGTTCGATGGTCTTGCCCTCGATCGCCATCTTGTTCGCGAACACGGTGGCGTAATCGAGCGTGCCGAAATACATCAGCACGCCGGCGATGCCGAGCAGGAAACCGAAGTCGCCGACACGGTTCACGAGGAAGGCCTTCATGTTCGCGAACACCGCGCTCGGCTTCTTGAACCAGAATCCGATCAGCAGGTACGAGACCAGGCCCACCGCTTCCCAGCCGAAGAACAGTTGCAGGAAGTTGTTGCTCATGACCAGCATCAGCATCGAGAAGGTGAACAGCGCGATGTAGCTGAAGAAGCGCTGGTAACCCGGATCCTCGTGCATGTAGCCGATGGTGTAGATGTGCACCATCAGCGACACGAAGGTGACCACGACCATCATCATCGCGGTCAGGCGATCGACCAGAAAGCCGACGTGCGCGCTGTAGCCGCCGATGTCGAACCAGGTATAGAGGTTCTGGTTGTAGCTCGGCATGCCGTCGAAGGCGAGCAGCTTGAACACGTACAGCGACAGCAGACAGGACGCGGCGACACCGGCAATGGTGACGACGTGCGCACCGCGACGACCGACCTGGTTGCGGAAGAAGCCGGCGACGATCGCGCCGGCGAGCGGCGCCAGAGCGATGGTCAGCAGGATGGAAGTGAGCGATTCGGCCTGCATCGGGTCAACCCTTCATCGTGTCGAGTTCTTCGACATTGATGGTGGCGCGGTTGCGGAACAGCAGGACGAGGATCGCGAGACCGATCGCCGATTCCGCCGCCGCCACGGTGAGAATGAAGAACACGAAGATCTGCCCGGCCGCGTCGCCGAGGAAGCTCGAGAACGCGACGAAGTTCATGTTCACCGCAAGCAGCATCAGTTCGATCGCCATCAACAGGATGATGACGTTCTTGCGGTTGATGAAGATGCCGGCGACGCTGACGCAGAACAGGATGGCGCCGAGCACGAGGTAGTGGCCGAGGGTGATCACGACTGCTTGCTCCCGGATTCTGTCGGCAGGTCCACGAGGCGCAACCGATCGTCCTTGCGTACGGCGGCCTGCTTGGCCGGATCCTGAGTACGCACGTTCGGGCGACGGCGCAGGGTCAGCGCCACGGCAGCGACGATGGCCAGGGTCAGGATCACGGCGGCGATTTCGAAGGGCAGGATGTAGTCCGAGAACAAGGTACGGCCCAGCCACTCGGTGTTGGACAGGCCCTGTTCCGACGCGACGTCGCGAACGCCCCCGCCCTGCATCAGCTTGCGCGCGCCCATCAGGCCGATCAGTTCGGCCAGCATGATCGTCGCCACGACCAGACCGGCCGGCAGATAGGCGGTGAAGCCTTCGCGGCCGGGCAGCGTCTTGATGTCGAGCATCATCACCACGAACAGGAACAGCACCATGACCGCGCCGACATAGACCAGCACCAGCGCGATCGCCAGGAACTCGGCGCGCAGCAAGAGCCACAGGCAGGCGCAGGTGAAGAAGGTCAGCACCAGCGACAGCGCGCACTGCACCGGATTGCGCAGCGTCACCACCGCGATGCTGGCGGCGACCATCACGGTCGCGAGGAAGTAGAACAGCAGGACTTCGAAGGACATGCGCGCTCCTCAGCGATAGGCCGCGTCTTGATGACGCGCCGCCGCGATCTCGGCTTCGTAGCGGTCGCCGATGGCCAGCAGCTTCTGCTTGGTCACGATGTTCTCGCCGCGTTGCTCGAAGTGGTATTCGTGGATGTGCGTCTCGACGATCGAATCGACCGGGCAGCTTTCCTCGCAGAAGCCGCAGAAGATGCACTTGAACAGGTCGATGTCGTAGCGCGTGGTGCGGCGGGAGCCGTCCGCGCGCTGTTCGGAATCGATGGTGATGGCCAGCGCCGGACACACCGCTTCGCACAGCTTGCAGGCGATGCAGCGTTCCTCGCCGTTCGGGTAACGACGCAGCGCGTGCAGGCCGCGAAAACGGTTCGACTTCGGGATGGCTTCTTCCGGATAACGCACCGTGTACTTCGGCGCGACGAGATATTTGCCGGTGAGCGCCATGCCCTTGAGCAATTCGATCAGCAGCAGACTCTTGAAATAGCGGATGACGGCGTTCATGCGGCGCCTCAGGAATTCGGAACCAGAACGCCGGTGTAGACAAGCACACCGGTGACCATGACCCATGCGATCGTGATCGGGATGAACACCTTCCAGCCGAGCCGCATGATCTGGTCATAGCGGTAACGCGGGAAGGTGGCGCGGAACCACAGGAACATGAAGGCGAAGAACGCCACCTTGACGGCCAGCCAGTGCGGCCCGCCCTTGCCGACCAGTCCCCAGGATTCCGGGAACGGCGACAGCCAGCCGCCGCAGAAGAACAGCGGCACCAGGAATGCCACCAGGATCATGTTCGCGTATTCGGCCAGGAAGAACAGCGCGAAGGCCGAACCCGCGTATTCGACATGGAAGCCGGCGACGATTTCCGATTCGCCTTCGGCCACGTCGAACGGCGCGCGGTTGGTTTCGGCGACGCCGGAGACGAAGTAGATGACGAACAGCGGGAACAGCGGCCACATGAACCACTCGAAGAGGCCGCCGTTGCCGCCCTGCGCATGCACGATCTCGGTGAGGTTCAAGCTGCCGGAGGCGATCAGCACGCCGACGAGCGCGAAGCCCATCGCGATTTCGTAGGACACGACCTGCGCTGCGGCGCGCATCGCGCCGAGGAAGGCGTATTTCGAGTTCGATGCCCAGCCGGCGAGAATGATGCCGTACACGCCCATCGACGTCATCGCCAGCAGGTACATCAGGCCCGCGTTCACGTTCGCGTGGACGATGCCCTCGCCCGCCGGTACCACCGCCCACGCGGCGAAGGCCGGGATCAGCGCCAGCATCGGCGCCAGGCGGAACAGGAACAGGTTCGACTTCGACGGGATGATGATTTCCTTGAACAGCAGCTTGAACACGTCCGCGAACGGCTGCAGGAATCCCTTGCCGATGTAGACGGGACCGCGGCGCACCTGCATCCAGCCGATCACCCAGCGTTCGGTGACGGTGTAGAACGCGACCGCGAGGATCAGCGGCACGATCGGCAGCAGCAGGATCTTGACCATCATCCACAGCGTCGGGAATTCGGTCGTGACCTGGTTGAACAACGACAGCAACTGGTCCATGTCAGGCCCTCGTCACGGTCAGGCCGGCACCATTCGGCGCCAGCGCAGCGGTTTCGGCATGGCCGAGTTCGATCCAGACCGCACCTGCCGGCACGCCCGCATCGGCCACGACCGGCAATTCGACCGCATTCGCGCCATCGGATACTTTCGCCCGACCGCCGGCACTCAGGCCCGCAGCGAGGAAATCGGCCGGATTCAGCGCGATCTGCGGCTTGTTCGCGAGCGGCGTCGCCTGCAACGCCGGCGAACGACGCAGCACGGCGTCCGCCTTGTAGATCGGCACCGTCGCGATGCGGACGAGTCCGGTCGGCATCTTCGGCACCGACACGCCGTCGACAGCAGCGACCGGCGATGCGATTCGATCGCCGATGCGTGCACGCACGTCGCCGATCTCGGTGGAATCGAAGCTGGAGAACCCGAGCGCCGCGCCGAGCGCGCGCAACACGCGCCAACCGGACCGCGCCTCGCCCGGCAACTTGGCGCCGGCGGACACGGTCTGGACGGTGCCATCGACGTTCACGTAAATGCCATCGATCTCCGGCGCGAGGCCGATCGGCAACACCGCGTGCGCAGTGCGCTTGACGCCATTGCAGGCATAGGCGCCGATGTAGACATGGAAGTCGGCGCCGCTGCGCGCATCGTCATAGGACTTCGAACGCAACGTATCCTGCGACCCGGCGTGATACGTGAGCAGCGCCTTGCGCGGCTGCGCCAGCATCTGCGCCGCACTGGCCCCGCCCTCGCCCGGCACGACGCCGACACGGGTCAAGCCGACGCCATTGGCACCGGAGGCGACTTCATTGAATGCAGTGTTCGTGGCCTTCGCGACGAAACGCGCCAGCGCACGCAGCAGCGACGCCGCCGGGTGCTGCACGGCGAAGTCGCCGAACACGAGCACCGAACTCGATGCATCGGCAAGGCGCCGGGCGATCGTGCGGTGCGCCTCTTCGACCTTGGCGTTCGCCACCCAATCGAGCACGGCGGCATCGGCCTGGACGCCGGCCGCCTCGCCCGCCGCCTTCGCGATCGCGGCGAGTTCGTCGATCATCCGCCAAGGCTCGACGACGCGTGCCGCCTTGGTCTGGAAATGGAAATCGAAGTCGAGCGGGTTCACGGCATCGACTGCGGCACCGCGCTTCCAGGCCTTGCGGATGCGATGGCCGAGCAGCGGCTGATCGAGACGCGGGTTCGAACCGACGAGCAGGATCGCAGCGGCCTTCTCGATGTCGGCCAGCGGCAGTTCGAAGGTTGCGCCGGCATTGCGGTCGGTCGCATCGACGACACGCAGGCGATGATCGATGTTGCGGCTGCCGAGGCCGCGCAGGAGTTCTGCGAGCAGGAAACCTTCCTCGCTCGATGCCATCGGCGCGACCAGGGCCGCGATCTGATCGCCGCCATGGGTTTGCTCGACGCGCTTGAGGCCATCGGCGACGAAGCGGATCGCCTCTTCCCACGACACGACTTTCAGTTCGCCATCGGCACCGCGAACCATCGGCTGGGTGGCACGATCGGCCGCTGTCAGCCCCTGATGGCTGTAGCGATCGCGGTCGGACAGCCAGTTCTCGTTGATCGCCTCGTTGTCCTTGGGCACCGTGCGCAGGACCTCGCCGCGGCGCGTGTGCAGGAACAGGTTCGAACCGAGCGCATCGTGGTAGCCGATCGATTCGCGCGCGATCAGTTCCCAGGCGCGCGCCTTGAAACGGAACGGCTTGTTGGTCAGCGCACCGACCGGGCAGACATCGATGATGTTGCCGCCGAGTTCGGACTCGATCGACTTGCCGATGTAGGTGCCGATCTCGGTGTTTTCGCCGCGGCCGATGCCGCCGAGTTCCGACGTGCCGGCGATTTCGCTCATGAAGCGGACGCAACGCGTGCAATGGATGCAGCGGGTCATGTCGGTCGCGATCAGCGGACCGATGTCCTCGTCGGCGACGACGCGCTTGCGCTCGACGAACCGCGACACCGAACGGCCGTAGCCCATGGCCACGTCCTGCAGTTCGCATTCGCCGCCCTGATCGCAGACCGGGCAGTCGAGCGGATGATTGATCAGCAGGAATTCCATGACGTTGCGCTGCGAATTCAGCGCGCGCTCGGAGCGGGTACGGATCTTCATGCCTTCCATGACCGGCGTGGCGCAGGCCGGCACCGGCTTCGGCGCCTTCTCGACATCGACCAGGCACATGCGGCAGTTCGCGGCGATCGGCAGCTTCTCGTGGTAGCAAAAGCGCGGCACCGAGATGCGCGCCTTGTCGGTCGCGTGGATGATCATGGCGCCCTTCGGCACCTGCATCGCGACGCCGTCGACCTCGACATTGACCATGTCGGGCGCGGTGGTGTTGTTCGGCTGCGCGCTCATGCGGCCGCTCCTTGCTGCACGTCGACGATCGAACGACCGTGCGTGATGAAGTATTCGAATTCGTGCCAGAAATGGCGCAGAAAACCCTGCACCGGCCAGGCCGCGGCTTCGCCGAAGGCACAGATGGTGTGGCCTTCGATCTGGCCCGCGGCCTGCTTCAGCATCTGCAGGTCGTCGAGCGAGGCCTTGCCATCGACGATGCGCGTCAGCATGCGATACATCCAGCCGGTGCCTTCGCGACACGGCGTGCACTGGCCGCAGGACTCGGCATAGTAGAAACGGGCGATGCGCTGGCAGGCGCGGACCATGCAGGTGGTCTCGTCCATGACGATGACCGCACCCGAACCGAGGCCGGAGCCCGCCTTCTGGATGCTGTCGTAATCCATGGTCAGGCCGAGCATCGTCTCGGCCGGCAGCACCGGCATCGAAGAGCCGCCCGGAATCACCGCCTTGAGCTTGCGACCGCCGCGCACGCCGCCGGCCATCTCGAGCAGATCCTTGAACGGCGTGCCGAGGCGGATTTCGAAATTGCCCGGCTTGGCGACGTGCCCGGAGACCGAGAACACCTTCGGGCCGCCATTGTTCGGCTTGCCGAGGTTCAGGAACCATTCGGCGCCATTGCGGACGATCGCCGGCACCGAAGCATAGGTCTCGGTGTTGTTGATCGTCGTCGGTTTGCCGAACAGTCCGAAATTGGCCGGGAACGGCGGCTTGAAGCGTGGCTGGCCCTTCTTGCCTTCCAGCGACTCCATCAATGCGGTTTCTTCGCCACAGATGTAGGCGCCGGCACCGAGCGCGTTGTGAATGTCGATGTCGACGCCGCTGTCGAGAATGTTCTTGCCCAACCAGCCGTGCGCGTACGCGTCCTTCAGCGCCTGCTCGATGCGCTCGAAGGGCTCGTGATGGAATTCGCCGCGCATGTAGTTGTAAGCCACCGAGGAACCGGTGGCGTAACAGGCAATGGCCAGGCCTTCGATCACCGCATGCGGGTTGTAACGCAGGATGTCGCGGTCCTTGCAGGTGCCGGGCTCGGATTCGTCCGAATTGCAGAGAATGTACTTCTGTCCCGGCGCATTGCGCGGCATGAAGCTCCACTTGAGTCCCGTCGGAAAGCCTGCGCCGCCGCGACCGCGCAGGCCGGACTGCTTGACCATCTCGATCAGCGCGCCCTGATCCATCTTCTCGGTCAGGATCTTGCGCAGCGCCTGATAGCCGCCGGCCTTGAGGTAGTTCTCGTAGGTCCACGGCTGGTCGAAATGCAGCGTCGTGAACACCACGTTGTGATCCTGCGGCGCGGCACCGACGGCGCCGTGCTTGTCCAGGTAGGAGGAGTGTCCGTGTGCCATGGGATTCACTTCAGTCCGTCGAGAATCTCGTCCACCTTCGCGGTAGTGAGCTTCTCGTGGTAGTGGCCGTTGACGACCATCATCGGCGCGCAGGCGCAGGCCGCGAGGCATTCCTCTTCGCGCTTCAGGTACAGGCGACCGTCCGGCGTCGACTCACCGAGCTTGATGCCGAACTTCTTCTCGCAGTGCGCGACGATGTCTTCGGCACCATTCAGCCAGCACGAGATGTTGGTACAGATCGCGACATTGTTGCGACCGACCGGCTTGGTCTCGTACATCGAATAGAAGTTCGCGACTTCGTAGGCCCAGATCGGCGGCAGATCGAGGTACTTCGCGACCGCCGTGATCAGCGCGTCGGTCAGATGGCCATGGTTCTGCTCCTGCGCCGCCCACAGCGACTGCAGCAGCGCCGAACGCTTGCGTTCGGGCGGAAACTTCGCGACCCAGCGATCGATGTGCTCGATCGTTTGGGCGCTCAGCACGGCCTTCGGATCGATGTCCTTGACCTGTTCGTAATGTCCGGTGGCTTTCATGGTCTGTCCTGCGTGCTCAGCGATCGATCTCGCCGAACACCACGTCGAAGGTGCCGATCAGTGCGACCACGTCGGGCAACATGTGTCCGGTCGCGATCTCGTCCATCGCCGAAAGGTGCGCGAAACCCGGCGCACGCAGCTTCAGACGGAACGGTTTGTTGGCGCCGTCGGCGACGATGTAGGCGCCGAATTCGCCCTTGGGCGCCTCCACCGCTGCATACACCTCGCCCGTCGGCACGGAATAGCCTTCGGTGAACAGCTTGAAGTGATGGATGAGGGCTTCCATGTCGCCCTTCATCTCTTCGCGCTTCGGCGGTGCGACCTTGTAGTTCTGCACCATCACCGGACCGGGATTCGCACGCAGCCAGGCCACGCACTGCTTGATGATGCGGTTCGACTGGCGCATCTCTTCCACGCGCACGAGGTAGCGATCGTAGCAGTCGCCGTTCTTGCCGATCGGAATCTGGAACTGGAACTGGCCGTAGGCGGCATAGGGCTGCTTGCGGCGCAGATCCCACTCGATGCCGGAACCGCGCAGCATCGGACCGCTCATGCCCCAGGCCAAGGCCTGCTCGGGCGAGACCACGCCGATGCCGACGGTGCGCTGCTTCCAGATGCGGTTGTCGGTCAGCAGGGTTTCGTATTCGTCGACGCGCTTCGGGAAGTCGTCGGTGAAGGCGTCGAGAAAGTCGAGCATCGAGCCTTCGCGCCAGGCGTTCACGCGCTTCAGGTCATTGCCCTTGTTCCACGGCGATTCGCGGTATTTCGGCATCTGTTCCGGCAGATCGCGGTAGACGCCGCCCGGACGGTAATAGGCCGCGTGCATGCGCGCGCCGGACACCGCCTCGTAGCAGTCCATCAGTTCCTCGCGTTCGCGGAAGGCGTACAGGAACAGCGTCATCGCGCCGAGGTCGAGCGCGTTCGAGCCAAGCCACATCAGGTGGTTCAGGATGCGGGTGATCTCGTCGAACATGGTGCGGATGACCTGCGCACGCGCCGGCGCGGCGATGCCGAGCAACTGCTCGATCGCGCGCACGTAGGCATGTTCGTTGCACATCATCGACACGTAGTCGAGGCGATCCATGTAACCGATCGACTGGTTGTACGGCTTCGATTCGGCCAGCTTCTCGGTACCGCGATGCAGCAGGCCGACGTGCGGGTCGGCGCGCATCACGGTTTCGCCGTCGAGTTCCAGCACCAGACGCAACACGCCATGGGCGGCCGGATGCTGCGGACCGAAGTTGATCGTGTAGTTGCGGATCTCTTGCATGGTCACTTCCCTGCCGTGCGCGCCGCGGATTCGCTGCGGGCCTGGTCGTAGCGGGCGTCGTCGCGCACGACGCGCGGCACGCCGACGCGCGGTTCGATCGACACCGGCTCGTAGACCACGCGCTGCTTCTCGGCGTCGTAGCGCACTTCGACATTGCCGATCAGCGGGAAGTCCTTGCGGAACGGATGCCCGACGAAACCGTAGTCGGTGAGGATGCGGCGCAGATCCGGATGACCTTCGAACAGGATGCCGAACAGATCAAAGGCCTCGCGCTCGAACCAGTTCAGTCCGCGCCAGATGCCGATCAGCGACGACACCACCGGCAAACCCTCGTCCGGGGCGAAGCAGCGGATGCGCACGCGGCGGTTGTGCGCCAGCGACATCAGGTTGACGACGACGGCGTAGCGATTGTGCTTGTGCGCCGCCTCGGGGCGTTCCGACCACTTGAAGCGGCCCGGACCGAAGCCCTCGACGCCGCGCGAGAAACCTTCGCCGCTGACGTCCGTCGTATCCCATTCGGCGTCGCCGAACCCGAGATAGTCGACACCGCACAGGTCCACGGCCTGCTCGAAGCGGAACTCGGCTTCATCGCGCAGCGCGCGCGCGACGTCGAGCCAGCACTCGGTCTTCACCTCGATCGTCGGCACGTCGACCGAATCGATCACGCCCAGGATCTGGTCGGCGAAGCGTTCGCGCAACCGGTCGGAAAATCGGATCTCGCCTTCGCTCATGGGGCTGCCTCAGCGCGCGATGATCGCGGTCTTGCCGACCGTATTGGTTTTGCGGATCTTCTTCTGCAATTGCAGAATGCCCCAGATCAGCGCTTCGGCGGTCGGCGGACAACCCGGCACGTACACGTCGACCGGCACCACGCGGTCGCAACCGCGCACGACCGAATACGAGTAGTGGTAATAGCCGCCGCCATTGGCGCAGGAACCCATCGAGATCACCCACTTCGGCTCGGGCATCTGGTCGTAGACGCGGCGCAGCGCCGGCGCCATCTTGTTGACCAGGGTACCGGCCACGATCATGACGTCGGACTGGCGCGGCGACGGGCGGAACACCACGCCGTAGCGGTCGGTGTCGAGGCGCGAGGCGCCGGCCTGCATCATCTCGACCGCACAGCAAGCCAGACCGAAGGTCATCGGCCACATCGAGCCGGTGCGCGCCCAGTTCACCAGCGCGTCCATCGATGCGATCGCGAAACCGCGTTCGATCAGCGGGTTCGAGGCGTCGGGGCGGAGGATGTCGTCCACGTCCCCGATCGGCTCGGGATTGTGGAAGAACGAGGTTTTCACTCCCATTCGAGGGCTCCTTTCTTCCAGACGTAGGCGAAGCCCAGCACCAGAAGCAGCAAGAACATGCCCATCTCGATGAGCCCGACCAGGCCGATGTCGCGGAAGACGACG
>JBGASK010000100.1:0-12198 GCA_044229785.1 Ahniellaceae bacterium | reverse complement strand
GATCGGGGCGGGCTGCCCTCCCCTTCGGCCAGCTGGCCGGGGCCGCGCGAACATAGCGTGATCGCCACATCAGTCACGCGGCGCTGCAACAATGCGACAATGCAGGCATGAACCCACTTCTGCGCACCGCATTCCTGCTGGCATTCGCGACCTCGGCCGGGGCTGCGGAGAATCGTTCGATCGTTCGAATCAAGGACGGCGATGCCGCCTATCGGCAAGCGCTCGGACGCCACTTCGGACACCTGCCGCGCGACCGCAAGCAGGGCGACATCGTGCTCGATGTCGGCGGCGAAGACTGGCGCTGGCTGCAACGGCAAGGCTACGCGCCGCGGTTCGACGCCGCGTTGAGCGCGCAGTTGCAGGCCACGCTGGCCAAGACCATTCCCGGCTACAGCTGCTACAGCACGGTCGAGGAAACCGACGCCTTCATCGATGCGCAGGTCGCTGCCCATCCCGCGCTCGCCGGCGTCGTCGACATCGGCGATTCCTGGGAAAAGACCTCGCCGGGCGGCGGCGCCGGTTACGATCTGCGCGTGCTGCGCATCACCAATTCGGCGCTGTCCGAAGACAAGCCGAAGATGTTCGTGATGAGCGGCCTTCACGCCCGCGAATACACGCCGGTGCAGTTGAACCTGAAATTCGCCGAATGGCTGCTGTCGAACTACGGCAGCGATGCAGAGGCGACCTGGCTGGTCGACCACAACGAATTCCACTTGCTGCTGCAAGCCAACCCCGATGGCCGCAAGGTCGCCGAAACCGGATCGTCGCAGCGCAAGAATCGGCATCCATCCGGCAGCTGCACCGGCACGGGCATCGGCGTCGATCTGAACCGGAACTTCCCGTTCTACTGGAATCTGGTGCCGAACGGGTCCAGCGGCACGTTCTGCGCCACCGACTACCGCGGTCCCAGCGCCGCTTCGGAGCCGGAAACGCAGGCCGTGAACGCCTATGTCACCGGACTCTTCCCGGACACCCGCGGCGGCAACGAAAGCAGTCTCGTCGAGCCGGCGTCGGTCGATACCCGCGGCGCCTACTTCGATCTGCACAGCTACTCGCAGATCGTGATGCATCCCTGGGGCGTGACCGGCTCCGCGTCCGCCAACGACGCCGCATTCAAGGCGATCGCGCGGCGCATGGCCTGGTTCAACAACTACTCGCCGGAAGCCGCGGCCGAGCTCTACGCCACCGATGGCGCTTCCGACGACAACGCCTACGGCAGACTCGGCGTACCGGCGTTCACCATCGAACTCGGGACGAATTTCTTCGAAAGTTGCACCAACTTCAACAGCACCATCCTGCCCAACAACCTGTCGACGCTGCGTTATGCCGCACGTGTGCTGCATCGTCCCTATCGGATGCCCGCCGGCCCCGACGTCTACGGCGCCATCGCGACACCCGCGAGCGTCGCGGCCGGCGTTCCCGTGACCGTGACGGCCAGCGCCAGCGACGCGCGTTTCAACCACAGCAACGGCAGCGAGCCGATGCAGAACGTGACGGCGGCCCTCGCCAGCGTCGACCGCCTGCCCTGGGACCCGCTCGCTGCGGCACTGCCGGTGGCGGCCACGGACGGCGCATTCAACGCCAGCACCGAAGGCCTGAGCGTGCAGATCGACACCAGCGGCTGGTCGCCGGGACGCCATCTCGTCTATCTGCAGGCCAGCGACGCCAGCGGCGCCGCGGGGGCGATCACGACAACCTTCGTCGACATCGAGGTCGCAACGACCTTGTTCGGCGACGGCTTCGAATGAGTTCACGGCGCGCGGCCATCCACGCCTTTCTCGCCTGGCTCGGCGAAGTCAGGCGACTGTCGCCGCGCACCGTGATCACCTACCGCCACGACCTCGAACGCTTCGACGACTGGCTCGAGGGGCAGATGCCGCAGGCCGCATGGGCCGACCTCAAACCCGACAGCGTCCGCGCCCACGTCGCGGGCGAATTCCGCAACGGCCTGTCGGGGGTGTCGCTGGCCAAGCGCCTGTCGTCGATCCGCAGCTTCTATCGCTGGCTGTTGCGCGAACAACAGGCCCGGGTGAATCCGGCCGACGGCATTCGCGCGCCGAAGTCGCCGCGCAAGCTGCCGAACGTGCTCGATGTCGACGAGATGAAGGCGCTGCTCGACCACGGCGGCGAGGCCGACGCGCTGGGCGCACGCGACCGCGCGATGTTCGAACTGCTGTATTCGTCGGCCTTGCGCGTGTCGGAACTGTGCGCGCTGCGCTGGTCCGACATCGACTTCGGCCAGGCGCTGGTGCGCGTGCTCGGCAAGGGCGCCAAGACCCGGGTCGTGCCCTTCGGCGCGAAGGCAGCGGCGGCACTGCGCGATTGGCAGTCGCAACAGGCGGGCGCGCAGGATTCGCCGGTGTTCGCCGACAGGCACGGCGCACCGGTGTCGACCAACACGGTGCGTGCGCGGCTGAAGCGATTCGCGCAATCGGCCGGCGTCTGGAAGCGCGTGCATCCGCACCTGCTGCGTCACTCGGCGGCGAGCCATCTGCTCGAATCCAGCGGCAATCTGCGCGCGGTGCAGGAGATGCTCGGCCATGCCGACATCGGGACCACGCAGATCTACACCCATCTGGATTTCCAGCACCTCGCCAAGGTCTACGACGCCGCCCATCCGCGGGCACGGAAGAAGCCGGAATGAGCCTGACCGATCTCGCGCTCGCCGCGTTGTTCCTGATCATCGCGGTGGCCTACGCCTCGGTCGGCCATGCCGGCGCATCCGGCTACATCGCCGCGATGAGCCTGTTCGGACTCGCGCCCGCCGCCATCCGCCCGGTCGCGCTCGCGCTGAACGTGCTGGTCGCAAGCATCGGCGTGTGGCGCTTCCATCGCGCCGGCCTGGTCGACTGGAAACGTCTATTGCCCTTCGTGCTCGGGTCGATGCCGACCGCCTTCCTCGCCGCGAAATACCTGCATTCGCCGGAGCTGATCAAACGCGTGCTGGCGGCCGTGTTGCTGTTCGCCGCGATCCAGCTGTGGCGCACCGCGAGCGGCGCACTGCGTGATGATGCGAGCGCACGCGCACCGAATCCGTTGCTCGCCTTCGGCGCGGGCGCGGCCATCGGCGTGGTGTCCGGGCTCACCGGCACCGGCGGCGCCATCTTCCTGACGCCGCTGCTGCTGTTCGCGCACTGGGCGAAGACGCGCGAAGCCAGCGGCTTGTCGGCCGGATTCGTGCTCGCGAACTCGCTGGCCGGACTCGCCGGCCTGAACGCCGCTGCCATCAACTTCCCGGCATCGATGCCGCTGTGGTTCGGCGCGGTCGCGCTCGGCGCCCTGCTCGGCGCGCGCCTCGGCACGTCGAAACTGCCGGTGCCGATGCTGAAGCGCGTGCTCGCCGTCGTGCTGGTGATCGCGGCCGGAAAGCTGGCGTTGACTTGAAATCAATCGAGCCACAAGTGGCCCTCCTACAGAGGGCTTGCTTGGCCGTGCAGCGCCCCCATCTCCCCGTTTCCCACGGGAGATGCAGATGTCCAAACCCGAAACCTTCCATGCGACGACCATCGTGTCGGTGCGTCGCCACGGCCGCGTCGTCATCGGCGGCGACGGCCAGGTGACGCTCGGCAACACGGTGATGAAGTCGAACGCGCGCAAGGTGCGCCGACTCGGTCGCGGCGACGTGCTCGCCGGATTCGCCGGCGCCACCGCCGATGCCTTCACGCTGTTCGAACTGTTCGAGGCCAAGCTCGAAAAGCATGGCGGCCAATTGGTGCGCGCCGCGGTGGAACTCGCGAAAGACTGGCGCACCGAGCGACGCTTCGGCCGACTCGAGGCGCTGCTCGCGGTCGCCGACAAGCACACCTCGCTGATCATCAGCGGCAATGGCGACGTGATCGAACCCGAGCATGGCCTGATCGCCATCGGCTCCGGCGGCCCGTTCGCGCAAGCGGCGGCGCGCGCCCTGCTCGAACACACCGATCTCGACGCCCGCAAGATCGCCGAAGCCGCGCTGAAGACCGCCGGCGACATCTGCATCTACACCAACAGCCACGTGACGATCGAGGAGCTGTGAGCATGGACCACTACACGCCGCAGCAGATCGTCGCCGAACTCGACAAGCACATCGTCGGCCAACATGCCGCCAAGCGCGCGGTCGCGATCGCGCTGCGCAATCGCTGGCGGCGCATGCAGTTGCCGGAAGACCTGCGCAACGAAGTGACGCCGAAGAACATCCTGATGATCGGCCCGACCGGCGTCGGCAAGACCGAGATCGCGCGCCGCCTGGCCACGCTCGCGGAAGCGCCGTTCGTCAAGGTCGAAGCGACCAAGTTCACCGAGGTCGGTTATGTCGGCAAGGATGTCGAGGCCATCATTCGCGACCTGATCGACGTGTCGATCAAGATGGTGCGCGAGAAGGCCAAGGTCGCGGTGCGCGCGCAGGCCGAGACCCATGCCGAGGAGCGCATTCTCGATGCGCTGCTGCCGCGTCCGCAGGCCGTTCGCGTCTGGGGCGAGGAACCCAAACATTCGGAAGAGTCGAACCTCACCCGCGAGAAGTTCCGCCAGATGCTGCGCGAGGGCAAGCTCGACGACCGCGAGATCGAACTCGAGATCAGCCTCAACGTCGGGGTCGACATCATGGCGCCGCCCGGCATGGAAGAGATGGGCGCGCAGCTCAAGCAAATGTTTTCGCAACTCGGCAGCCAGAAGTCGCAGAAGCGGAAACTGACGGTGGCGAAAGCGCGGCCGCAACTGGTCGAAGAAGAAGCCGCGAAACTGCTGAACGAGGACGACGTGCGCGCGCAGGCGCTGGAAGCCGCGGAGCAACGCGGCATCGTCTTCATCGACGAGATCGACAAGGTCGCGCAGCGCTCGGAATGGGGCGGCGCCGGGGTGTCGCGCGAAGGCGTGCAGCGCGACCTGCTGCCGCTGGTGGAAGGTTCGACGGTCGGCACCAAACACGGCCCGGTGAAGACCGACCACGTGCTGTTCATCGCCAGCGGCGCCTTCCACGTCGCCAAGCCGTCGGATTTGATTCCGGAACTGCAGGGCCGCTTCCCGATCCGCGTCGAACTGAATGCGTTGTCGGTCGATGACTTCGAACGCATCCTGGCCGAACCGCAGGCCGCGCTGACGAAACAGTATTCCGCGCTGCTCGGCACCGAAGGCGTGCAACTCGACTTCCGCACCGATGCCGTGCGCCGCCTCGCCGAACTCGCGTTCGCACTCAACGAACGCCAGGAAAACATCGGCGCCCGCCGCCTCTCGACCGTGCTCGAACGCCTGCTCGACAAGCTCAGCTTCGAAGCCCCGCAAGCGGAAACGAAGGCAGTCGTCATCGACGCCGCCTATGTCGACGCCGAACTCGGCGAACTCGCCGGCAATCCGGATTTGAGTCGGTACATCCTCTAGCGACTTTGCTCGTCGGCAGATTCTCTTGAATCGTCAGGAGCATCTGCCTTCGCAGACACAATGCCAGCGCGCCTATGCAGGAGGATCAACGTGACGAATGGTGATAGTCCGAGCAGCAGATTTCCCCATCCTGTGTAGCGCAACCAGTCCGGAAGCGATGCGGGCGGAAGAATCCACAGCGATGCGCTGACCACCAAGAACACGGCGATCGCTAGCAGGCGCGGGAATCGCTTCGACACCATCAGGTACAGAAGCCCGACAAACCCGATTATCTGGCCACCGACGAACAGAAGCACTTCCTCGCCATGCGCGTGTGCATACGGAGAGAGCGCAGCCAGAGAAAGGCCGAACAACAACTTCATTTTGCGGTGAAACATGTTGGCATCTCCGTCAGGCCGGAATCCTTTCCGACCCTTTCATGAATCGGCAACGCCGACCAACGTCACTCATAACTCGAATCCTTGCTGCGGCCCCAGAACACGCGGTACACGAAGACGGTGTAGAGGATCATGGGTGGCTTGATCGCAGCGCCTCTCGGCTCGCTCAGGGACCGATCAGGCTTTCTGCGGGGATGCCGAGGTTGCGGTGCAGATTACGGATCATGTCGAGGGTGAGGCTGCGCTTGCGATTCAGCACTTCATAAACGCGATTCGGCTGACCGATGGAAGGAACAAGATCCTTCACGGTCAGGCCGCCCTGTTCCATGCGGAATCGAATCGCTTCGACCGGATCTGGCGCCTCGATTGCGAAGTGCTTGGCTTCGTAAGCCTCGACGAGCAAGGTGAGGATCTCGAAGCGATCGCCGTCTTCGGTGCCGGGCGCCGGTTCGTCGTCGAAGTACACGGACAACTGCTTCAAGGCGGCCTTGTAGTCGCGCTTGGTACGAATGGGATGGATGTTCATGTCTCCTCCACGGTCGCTGCGTCGATTCGATCGTAAGCGGCATGGGTGCCGACAAACTTGATGTAAACCGCCTGAAACCGGTACGCCACCGCCACGATCAGGCGGTAGTCGTTGCCTTTGATGTTGAACACGACACGATTGCGGCCAACGAAGCTGGCACTGCCATAGTGTCGTCTGATGTCCTGCGGACTGGCCCACGCTGCGGTCTTCGCCTCGTCATACCAAGCCTTTAGCGGCTGCTCGGCGTCGGGGTGACGCTTCCAGAATTCCCGCAAGGTGCCGATGGCAACGATCCGCATGCATCAATCATAGTCCCAATATGGGACTCACGGCAACACCCCCGTATCGCGACAGCATTGCTCCAACGGCACTCCCATATGCGACGTCAGCCAGCCAATTGCCTGAAGGGCGTCGACCGCGTGATCACTCGTAACTCAAGTCCTCGCTGCGACCCCAGAACACGCGGTACACGAAGACGGTGTAGGCGAGAATCATGGGCAGCGTGAGCAGTGCGCCGACGAGGATGAACTTGAGCGAGGCCGGTGCGGCGGCGGCTTCGAGGTAGGTCATGCGGTCGGCAACGAGGTAGGGGAAGAGGCTGTAGGCGAGGCCGGCGAAGGCGAGCACGAACATCAGCACGGCAGCGGCGAAGGGTGCGCCGTCGCGGCCTTCGACACCGCGGCGGATACGGCGCAGGCTGGTTTCGCAATACAGGAAGACTGCTGCGGTGAGCAGCGGAATCGGCGCGAGCAGGAACAGGTTCGGCAACACGAACCATTTCGCGAAGATGCGCGGGCTCGCGTAGGGCGTGGCCAGCGACACCGCAGCGATGCCGAGTCCGGTGAACCACAACGCACGGTAGGCCCATTGCGCGGCTTGTTGCTTGAGCGCGCCCTCGGTTTTCATCAGCAACCAGCAGGCGCCGAGCAAGGCATATCCGGCACAGAGGCCAAGTGCGATCAGGCCCGCGAAGGCGATGCCGACCGCATCGTCGCGAAAGCCGAGCACGTAGCTGCCCAGCATCCAGCCCTGGGCGAGCGCGGCCAGCAGCGACCCGACCCAGAACGCGGCGTTCCACAGCGGCTTGTGCTCGGCATGGGCCTTGACGCGGAAATCGAAGGCGACGCCGCGCAGGATCAGCCCGATCAGCATCACTGCCACCGGCAGGTACAGCGCCGTCAGGATCAGTCCATGCGCCAGCGGAAACGCCACCAGCAACAGGCCCACGCCGAGCACCAGCCAGGTTTCGTTCGCGTCCCAGAACGGGCCGATGCTGGCGATCATGCGGTCCTTGCCGGCGTCGTCGGCGCCGCGCAGCAGGATCCCGACACCGAGGTCGTACCCGTCGAGCACGACGTAGATCAGCATCGCCAGCGCCATCAGCGCGACGAAGATCAGCGGCAGCAAGGCATCCATGGTTCAGTGTCCGGCAGCGGCGGGCTGGCCCGCCTTCTTCGCGAGATGAAACAACACGCTGACGTAGGCGATCAGCAGCAGCACGTAGACCATCAGGTAGGCCGTGAGGCTGAGCCCGATCAGCGGCGCCGGCACCGTCGATGCCGCGTCGACCGTGCGCAACACGCCATACACCAGCCACGGCTGGCGGCCGATCTCGGTGACATACCAGCCGGCCAGCGTTGCGACCCAACCGGCAAACGTCATCGCGACCAGGGCGCGCAACACCCACGGGCCCGGCAGGCGCCTGCGCCACAAGGCCCAGGCCGCGAGCCAGGAGACCAGCACCATCAACAGACCGGTGCCGACCATCACCCGGAAACTCCAGAACAACGGCGCCACCGGCGGATGTGCGTCGCGGAAACTGTCGAGCCCGCGAATCTCGCCATCGACGTCGTGGGTCAGGATCAGGCTGGCGAGTTTCGGCACGCCGATCTCGACATGATTGCGACGTTCGCCTTCATCCGGCCATGCGAACAGCAGCAAGGGCGCGCCGCGTTCGTCCTGCCAGACGCCCTCGATCGCCGCGATCTTGGCCGGCTGGTGCTGCAGCGTGTTCAGGCCATGCAGGTCGCCGGCATAGATCTGCAGCGGAATCAGCACGGCCGCAACGCTGACGCCGGTGCGCAGCGCGGCCAGCACGTCGGCGCCACGGTCGCCGCGCAGCCAGCGCCAGGCCGACAGTCCGGCAACGAGAAACGCGGCCGTCAGCCCCGAGGCCAGCAGCATGTGGGTCAGCCGATACGGAAAGGACGGGTTGAAGATCACCGCCCACCAGTCGACGGCATGCGCGCGCCCGTCGATCATCTCGAACCCGATCGGCGTCTGCATCCACGAGTTCAGCGACAGGATCCAGAACGCCGAGACCGTGGTGCCGCCGGCGACCAGCACGGTCGCGATCGTGTGCATGCGCTCGCCGACGCGACGGCGTCCGAACAGCATGATGCCGAGGAAGCTGGCCTCGAGGAAAAACGCCGTCAGCACCTCGTAGGCGAGCAGCGGGCCGGCGATGTTGCCGACGCGTTCCATGTAGCCCGGCCAGTTGGTGCCGAACTGGAAACTCATGGTGACGCCGCTGACCACGCCGAGCGCAAAGGTCAGCGCGAACACCTTCACGTACAGGCGATAGGCCTGCATCCAGTGTTCGGCGCCGGTGCGCAGGAAGCGCAGCTTGAAGAACAGCAGCAGCCAGCCGAGCGCGATCGAGATCGTCGGAAACAGGATGTGGAAACTGATGTTCGTCGCAAACTGCAAGCGTGCCAGCACCACCGCATCGACCGCCACTGCTCCTGCCGCTACATCCGTCATCTCGCCCACCCGCCGCTTTCGAACTCGCGGATTTTACCGGGGCGGGCATTGGAGCAGTGGCTCCAATCGCCTCGATCCGGGCATGGCCAGGCCTGAAGCTGAAGCGCTCGCGACTCGCGGGTCGCTCCCGCCCGACGCCCGCAGGTAGAATGCGCGCATGACCAAGATCGTTGAACTCAAACCCAAATCCATCCCCGCGCGACTGCGCGAGGCCATGCGCGAACGCACCCTGGTGCGGCTGTGGCGCGAAAATCTCGAACCCGGCAGCTTCACCGGCTACATCGGCGCCGTCGGCCAGGACCGCTTCCTGCTGTGGGCGCTCGGCGACTACATCGGTTTCGATGGCCTGTTCGTGTTGCGTTATCGCGACGTGACGCGCCTGGAATCGCCGGACCATCACGCCGACTTCCTGGAAAAGGCGATCCAGGTGCGCAAGCTCGATCCGAAGGTGCCGGGCGAATTCCCGCTCGACGACCTGCAGCACGTGCTGGCCGCCGCCGCCGGCCTGGCGCCGGTGACCAGCATCTATGTCGACACCGAGGCGGAAAACGAGATCTGCTACATCGGCAAGCTGCTCGGCTTCGAAGCCGACGGTTTCACCGTGCAGGAAGTGTCGCCGCACGCGGAATGGCTGCGCGAACCCTCGTTCTTCGGCTGGGACGAAGTGAGCTGCATCAGCATGAACGAGCCCTACGCGCTGGCGCTGGCGGAAGTCGCCGGGCAGCCGCCGCCGCTGGAAAAGACCAGCGTCGATACGCGCAGCAAGCACTGATGCCGACTCCGACCGCGATCACCCTGCACCGCGCCTCGCGGGTGCTCGACGTCGCGTTCGACAGCGGCGAAGCGTTTTCGCTCGACTGCGAATACCTGCGCGTGCATTCGCCGAGCGCCGAAGTCCAGGGGCATGGCCACGGCCAGCAGATCCTGCAACTCGGCAAGCGCGGCGTGAACATCGTCGAGATCCGCCCGGTCGGCCAATACGGCGTCACCCTGGTCTTCGACGACGGCCACGACACCGGCATCTACAGCTGGGACACGCTGTACACGCTCGGCCGCGACCACGCACGCAACTGGGCGGACTATCTGGCGGCGGTGGCGGCGTCGGGCGGGTCGCGCTGATTCAGCGGTCGCGCCGACACGCGGCGCTCCTACATCGCTTCGGTCGACGATTTCGGGAGCGCAATCCCCAACCGCTCCTCGACCCACTTCGTCGCGACATCGAGGCCGATGCGTTCGGTCGACGAGAACAGCTGCACGCTGGCGGCGGCGCGATGGTCGGCGAGGCCCTTGCGGACGGCATGCAGCACGTCCATCGCGGCACCACGGCCGAGCTTGTCGCACTTGGTCAGCAGGATGTGCACCGGCAGCAGGCGCGAACGCGCGAAGGCGAGCATCACCTGATCGTATTCGGTCAGCGGATGGCGCACGTCCATCGCCAGCAGCAGGCCGGACAAGGAAACACGCTCGTGGAAATACTGGTCGAGCGCGGCCCGCCAGACTTCCTGGACGTCGCCCGGCGCCTTCGCGAAACCGTAGCCGGGCAGATCGATCAGGCGACGCTCCGCGTCGATCTGGAACACGACCAGCTGTTGCGTGCGTCCCGGCGTCTTCGAGACACGCGCCAGCGCGCCCTGGCCGGTGAGCGCGTTCAGCGCACTCGACTTGCCGGCGTTCGAGCGCCCGGCGAAGGCGATCTCGGCGCCGCTGTCCGGGGGCAAATGCCGTGGCGTCGGCGCGGACAGCAGGAAGGTGGTCGCGGCCAGCGCCTTCGCGGGTTTGAACTCCGGTTTCGCGGCCGGCGCCGACTTGGTCTTTTTCTTCGATGCGTACGTCATTCGCGCAGTGTGGGTGGCGATGCGGTCGGAACGCAAGCGCCGCCCGATCCCGGCATTCGCGCGTTTCGTCCCGTTGCGGCGCCCACCCGTGACTTCCCGCCCGCTGCCATGCCGATCCGATGCATAGACTCGCGGCCATGAGCACGGAACGACGACGACTGAGCGTGATCGAGGCGCTGACCCTGGTGCGCGGCGACGAGCGCGCGCAACTGGCGCTCGCCTTCGTCTATTTTTTCTGCGTGCTCGGCTCGTACTACGTGCTGCGGCCGATCCGCGACGCCATGGGCATTGCCGGCGGCACCGACGACCTGCCGTGGCTGTTCCTCGGCACGCTGGTGCTGACGCTGATCATCAGCCCGATCTTCTCGTCGCTGGTCGCACGCTTGCCGCGCGCGCGCTTCGTTGCCTGGTCGTATCGCGGCCTGATGCTGTGCCTGCTCGGGTTCTTCGCCGTGATCGGATTGACCGAGGAATCGCAGCAGCTGTGGATCGGCCGCATGTTCTACTGGTGGACGAGCGTGTTCAACGTGTTCGCGGTGTCGCTGTTCTGGGCGGTGATGAGCGACGTGTTCACACCGGACCAGGGCCGGCGATTGTTCGCCGTGGTGTCGGCGGGCGGCACGCTGGGAGGACTGGTCGGGGCCGGACTCACGTCGCTGATCGCGGACCGGTTCGGCATCCTGCCGCTGCTGATCGTGTCGGCGCTGATGCTCGAGATCGGCCTGCGCGCGATGCGTACGCTGTCGGCTCGCGCCGCAGCGCGCAGCGATGCCCAACGGCATCGCGAACGCGAAATCATCGGCGGGTCGGCCCTGGCCGGTTTCCGCCTGATGCTCGGCTCGCCGTACCTGCTCGGCATCGCCGGCTTCATGACGCTGTACACGATCGGCTCGACCTTCCTGTATTTCCTGCAGGCCGACATCGTCGCCGCCGCGGTGCCGGACCGCGCCGCGCGCTCGGCCCTGTTCGCGCAGATCGATGTCTGGGCCAATGCGGCCACGCTGCTGATGCAGGTCTTCGTCTCGGCGCACCTGCTCAACCGCTTCGGCATCGCCGTCGCGTTGTGCGTGTTGCCGCTGCTGTCGACGCTCGGTTATCTGGCGCTCGGCATCGCGCCCGTGATCGGTGTCGTCATCGCCTTCCAGTCGCTGCGGCGCATGGGCAATTTCGCGCTGACCCAGCCGGCGCGCGAGAACCTGTATTTCCCGCTGCCGCGCGAGACGCGGTACAAGGCCAAGAACCTGATCGATACCTTCATGTTCCGCGCCGGCGACCAGATCGGCGCGTGGACGCATGCCGGGCTCGGCGTGCTGGGCCTGACCGCCAGCGGCATCAGTTTCGT
>JBGASK010000099.1:0-12506 GCA_044229785.1 Ahniellaceae bacterium | reverse complement strand
ACCTTGCAGGCGACGCCGTTCACTTCCCCGTCGCCGACGAAACGCACGTTCGTCATGCCGTCCATCGACGCCTTCATCACTTCCGGGGTGTACTGGTCGATGACCTTCTTCATGCTCATCGGGAACTTCATCCAGCCCTGGCCCTCGGGTTTCATCCAGGTGTTGTCGCCGATGATGATGAATTCGCTCTCGGCCGATTTCATGTGGAAACGGTTCGGCCAGTTCACGCGCATGTCGGAACGGGTGACGCGGCCCTTCTTGTCGGTGCTGCTGACCACGGCGCTGAAGGCCAGATCGCGGGCCTCGAACATCTTGCGCCATTGCGCCACCAGTTCGGCGCGCACGGCCGCATCGTCGGCGCGCGCCGGGGCGGGCGAAGCGGCGGCGAACATCAAAGCGAACGACAGGATCACGGAACGCAGGAACATCGGATTCTCCTTGGTAGGGTGGTGGAAACGATAGCAAGCTCCGGCAAACGGCAGTCAAACAGGTCACACTTCCGGCGCCCCGGGGACGTGGCTACACTTCGCGCCGCCCGCGGCCGGCCCCTGCCCAAGCGCGCTTCTCGCCGCCGCATCCCGATTCATATCGTTCTGGAGTTCCACCCATGATTTTCGAAACGCTCGCGTCCACGGGTCACGAGGAAGTCGTCTTCTGCCACAACAAGGACGCCGGCCTGAAGGCGATCATCGCCATCCACAACACCGTGCTGGGCCCGGCGCTCGGCGGGTTGCGCATGTGGCCGTACAAGACCGAGCAGGACGCGCTGAACGACGTGCTGCGCCTGTCGCGCGGCATGAGCTACAAGGCGGCGGTCTCGGGCCTGAACCTCGGCGGCGGCAAGGGCGTGATCATCGGCGACCCGAGCAAGGACAAGTCGGAAGCGCTGTTCCGCGCCTTCGGCCGCTTCGTGAATTCGTTGAACGGCCGCTACATCACGGCCGAGGACGTGGGCATCGACGTCAACGACATGGAATGGGTGCTCAAGGAAACCGATTTCGTCACCGGCGTGCACCAGGTGCATGGCGGCTCCGGCGATCCGTCTCCGTTCACCGCCTACGGCACGCTGCAAGGCCTGATGGCGACGCTGAACGCGAAGTTCGGCAACGAGGAAATCGGCAAGTACAGCTATGCCGTGCAAGGCGTCGGCCATGTCGGCGGCGAGTTCGTGAAGCTGCTGCGCGAACAGGGCGCCAAGGTGTTCGTGACCGACATCAACAAGGACGCGGTGCAGCGTTGCGTCGACGACCTCGGCTGCGAAGCGGTGGGCCTCGACGACATCTACGACGTCGACGCCGACGTCTACTCGCCCTGCGCGCTCGGCGGCACGGTCAACCACAGCACCATCCCGCGTTTCAAGTTCAAGGTCATCTGCGGCGCCGCGAACAACCAGCTCGCCACCGAAGACTGCGGCGACGAAGTCGAACGCCGCGGCATCATCTACGCGCCCGACTATGCCGTGAACGCCGGCGGGCTGATGAACGTATCGCTCGAAATCGACGGCTACAACCGCGAGCGCGCCATGCGCATGATGCGCACGATCTACCACAACCTCGGCAAGATCTTCGCCATCGCCAAGCGCGACAACATCCCGTCCTACAAGGCGGCGGACCGCATGGCCGAAGAGCGCATCCACACCATCGGCAAGATCCGCCTGCCGCACATGGGCAACGGCGCCCCGCGCTTCCTCGGCCGCATGCGCGGCATGGGTTGATCGATACGGCGCATACACGCCACGCGCACCCCTGCGCGTGGCGTTCTGTTTTCAGCGTTTGAGGAGTGATCGAGATGCGTGCCTTTCCGCTCGGCGAAGACATCGACCTGCTGCGCGACACCGTGCGTGCGTTCGCGGAGAAGGAGATCGCGCCGCGCGCCGCGCAGATCGACCACGACAACCTGTTCCCCACGGACCTGTGGCGCAAGCTCGGCGAACTCGGCTTGCTGGGCCTGACCCTGCCCGGCGAATACGGCGGTTCGGAGATGGGTTATCTGGCGCATCTCGTGGCGATGGAGGAAATCTCGCGCGCTTCGGGTTCGGTCGGATTGAGTTACGGCGCCCATTCCAACCTGTGCGTTCAGAACCTCTACAACAACGCGACGGACGCGCAGCGCGCCAAATACCTGCCGAAGCTGTGTTCGGGCGAACACGTCGGCGCGCTGGCGATGAGCGAGCCGGGCGCCGGGTCGGACGTGGTCGGCTCGATGAGCTGCCGCGCCGAACTGCACGGCGATCGTTACGTCGCCAACGGTTCCAAGATGTGGATCACCAACGGCCCCGACGCCGACGTGCTGGTGGTCTACATGCGCACCGCGCCGAAAGAGATGAAATCGCGCGCCATGACCGCCTTCATCGTCGAAAAGGGAATGAAGGGATTCCGCACCGCACAGAAGCTGGACAAGCTCGGCATGCGCGGCTCGAACACCTGCGAACTGGTGTTCGAGGACTGCGAGATTCCGGTCGAGAACGTGCTCGGCGACGTGAACCACGGCGTGAAGGTGCTGATGAGCGGCCTCAATACCGAGCGCCTGGTGCTGTCGGGCGGCCCAATCGGACTGATGCAGGCGGCCATGGAGATGTCGCTGGCCTATGCGCGCGAGCGCAAGCAGTTCGACACGCCGATCGGCAGCTTCGGCATCATGCAGGCCAAGCTTGCCGACATGTATACCGCGCTGCAGGGTTCGCGCGCCTTCGCGTACCAGATCGCCCGCGACTACGACGCCGGCCGGAAGTCGCGCGTCGACGCCGCCGCCTGCCTGCTGCATGCCTCGCGCTCGGCGGTTCAGGTCACGCTCGAAGCCATCCAGACCCTCGGCGGCAACGGCTACATCAACGAATACCCGACCGGCCGCCTGCTGCGCGACGCCAAACTTTACGAAATCGGCGCCGGCACCAACGAAATTCGCCAGATGCTGATCGGCCGCGAATTGTTCGAAGGGCGCGGCTGAAGAACGGATCGGGCCGCGACCGGCCCGATGCGGTTGCGACCGCCCGCGACTTCCGTTTTCATCGCGGGCTGGTAGGCTCGGACGAGGGTTGGGTCAGGGGTCGTCGCGATGGATGAGTTGTTCGCTCCCGAGGAAACCACGAGCGTCCAGCCGTGGAAGGTGATGATCGTCGACGACGAGCCCGAGGTGCACAACGTCACCCGCCTCGTGCTGTCGAACTTCCGCTTCGAAAGCCGGCCCCTGCAGTTTCTCCAGGCCTATTCCGCCAAGGAAGCGCGCGGCCTGATCGCGGCCAATCCGGACACCTCGGTGATGCTGCTCGACGTGGTCATGGAAAGCGACCAGGCCGGGCTCGACCTCGTGAAGGTCATCCGCAACGAACTCGGCAACCGCTTCGTGCGCATCGTGCTGCGGACCGGCCAGCCCGGCCAGGCGCCCGAGCAGGAAGTGATCGCGAACTACGACATCAACGACTACAAGGAAAAGACCGAGCTCACGGCGCAGAAGCTGTCGACGATGATGTACGCCACCCTGCGCGCGCATCGCGACATCATGACCATCGAGGCCAACAAGCGCGGGCTCGAGCGCGTCATCGAGGCGTCGGCCCGGATCTTCTCGCACCAGCATTCGCACGAATTCGCTTCGGCCGTGCTCGGCCAGCTGACCACGCTGGTCGGCGTGGAACGCGGCGCCCTGTATTGCAAGGTGCCGCGCCCGGCTGCGCAGACCCCGGAACACTTCGTCGTCGCTGCGGCCAACGGCGATTACGCCCGCTTCGTCGACAACAACGCCGACGAACGCCTGCCGCCGCACATCGCCGACACCTTGCGCGACGCCTACTCGCGCAAGCGCCACGTGTTCAACAAGGATCACTACGTCCTGCACTTCACCGACAGCCATCGCACCGAAAGCCTGCTCTACGTCGGCGAGACCTGGGACCTGAGTCCGCTCGACATGAAGCTGGTCGAGGTGTTCTGCACGAACGTGTCGATCGCCTTCGAAAACCTGCACCTGCAGCGCGAGATGTTCGACTCCCAGGTCGAGATCGTCACCCTGCTCGCCGGCGTCGCCGAAAGCCGCTCGAAGGACACGCTGAACCACGTCAAGCGCGTCGGCCACCTCGCCGACCTGCTGGCCGAAGCCTATGGCCTCGAAAACCGCGCCCGCGAAATGCTGCGTTACGCCGCGCCGCTGCACGACATCGGCAAGATCGGCATTCCCGACTCGGTGCTCAACAAGCCCGGTTCGCACACGCCTCAGGAAACCGATGTCATGCGCACCCACGCGCGCATCGGTGCGCAGTGGCTGGCGGCGTCGCGGCTGCCGCTGCTGCAACTCGCGGCCATCATCGCCGAAGACCATCACGAGAACTGGGACGGCTCGGGTTATCCACGCGGCCTGAAGGGCGACGAGATCTCGATCGGCGGCCGCATCACCGCGCTCGCCGACGTGTTCGACGCGCTCGGCAGCAAGCGTTGCTACAAGGAAGCCTGGACAGCCGACGACATCCGCGGCTTCATCACCGAACAGACCGGCAAGAAGTTCGACCCGCGGCTGGTGCAGCTGCTGTTCGACAACTGGACCCGCGCCGAACAGATCCGGACCCGTTTCCCCGACTGATCGCGGTCCGGACCGATCATGCCGCGCCCAGATCGCCCTGCGGAAACTTCACGAGAAAGCGCACGCCCTGGCCCGGCGCGCTGTCGCAGGCCACGGTGCCGCCCAGCATCTGCGTGACCAGGTTGTAGACGATGTGCATGCCGAGGCCGGAACCGCCCTGTCCGCGCTTGGTCGTGAAGAACGGCTCGAAGATGCGCGCACGCACCGTTTCCGGCATGCCGCGGCCGTTGTCGCGATAGTCGATCTCGACCTGTCCGTCGACGCAGCGCACCGCCAGATCGACGCGCCCGGCCGCGATCTCCTCGAAGCCGTGCATCAGCGAGTTGATCACGAGATTGACCACGACCTGGTAGAGCGCGCCCGGAAAGGTGTTGACGCGGATCGTCGGGTCGCAATCGACGACGACCTCGTGCTTCGTGCGTTTCAGGCGCGGATGCAGCGAGGTCAGGATTTCGTCCAGGTATTCGGCGAGTTCGATCACGCGGCGCTGTTCGCTGCTCTGGTCGACCGCGACCTGCTTGAAACTCTTGACCAGATGGTCGGCGCGCTTGAGGTTGCGCAGGATCAGCTCGGAACTGCTGCCGGCGGTGTCGAGGTAGGCCTCGAGATCGGAACGCTTCAGGCCACCGTCGGCAACCAGCGCACGCACGCGTTTCGATTCGGTTTCCAGGTGCGAGGCGGCGGTCACGCCGATGCCGAGCGGCGTGTTGATTTCGTGCGCCACGCCCGCGACCAGGGCGCCGAGCGCCGCCATCTTCTCCGACTCGACCAGCTGCTTCTGGGCCAGGCGCAACTCGTCCAGCGTGCGCCGCAATTGCCCGTTCGCGCTCTGCAGGTCGCGCGTGCGCGCGTCGACGCGATGTTCCAGTTCGGCATTGAGCTTCTGCAGCGCTTCCTCGTGCTGCATGATGTCGGTGATGTCGCGCGATACGCCGATCAGGCGCGTCGCGCGGCCTTCGGCATTGCGGTCGACGACGCGACCGTAGGACAAGGCCCACAACCAGCCGCCGTCGCGGGTCGCGATGCGGAAGCTCGCCTTCATGCGCTGGTTCGTGCCCTTCACCGCGGCATGGTAGGCATCGAGATAGGCCTGCTGGTCGTCGGGATGGATGGCGGCGTAGATGTCTTGCAGGCTCAGGCGTTCGCGGTCCGGGATGACGGTTTCGGGATTGGCGTTGCGGCGCACGATGCTGCCTTGCAGGAGATCGGCATCCCAGATCTCGTCGCCGGAAGATTCGAGCGCCATGCTCAACCATTCCTCGCTCTGGCGCAGTCGGCGCTGCTGTTCGATGCGCGTGCGCGCCACCTGGGTTGCGCGTCGCGCCAGCAGCCACAGCAGCAGCAATGCCGCGGCGCCATACAGCGCCCAAGCCCACAACGACCACCACGGCGCCGGCAGGACGACGACCCGCATGGCCGTCTCCGATTCGATCCAGGCGCGACTGCCGGGCCCGGCCGCGCGCAGCCGCAGGCCGTAGTCGCCGGACGGCAAGGCGGTGAAACTGGCCGTGCTCGCGCCGGGCGCGAGCGCGATCCATTGCGCGTCGAACCCTTCGAGCTGGTAGGCGTAGCGGATCGAATCCGGATGGGTGAAGTTGAACGCGGTCAGGTCGATGTTGACGACCTTGTCGCGATGCGTGAGCAGGACCCGTCCATCCTGCAGCACGAGGCGACGTCCCTCGCCTTCCGTCGCGCGGCCGGCCGGCGCATTCGCCCCGAGCACGCTGATCGACGACACCATCGGCGGCTTCGGCATGCGCGGCGCGCGCACGGCATGCGGATCGAACAGGGTGACGCCCTCGAGCCCGCCGAAGTAGAGGTCGCCGGTGTCGCCCGTCGCCACTGCGCCGACGAAATACCCCAGGCTTTGCGTGCCTTCGGACCAGTCGAAATTCAGCAGCGTGCCGTCTTTCGGCGTCAGTCGCGTGATGCCGGTCGAGTGCGAGATCCAGAGTTGGCCGTCGCTGTCTTCGGCGAGCGCCGCGATGGCGTCGGCGCCCAGTCCGTCGCTGCGGCGGATCGCACGAAATCGATAACGACCGTCGCTGCCGCGTTCGCCGCGGTTCAATCCGCCGCCCTGGGTGGCGACCCAGAGCAGCCCGCCGCGGTCTTCGAGCAGATAGGTGATCACGCCGCTGCTCAGCGCGCCTTCGCCGCCGGGCGGGTAGTGGACGAGGTCGCGCGAGACCGGGTCGAAACGCACCAGGCCGTCGCTGCGCAGGCCGAACCACAGCGCGCCGTCACGCGTCTGGTAGCTCAGATTCACCACGCCAAGCGGCAGGCTGCGGCCGCCGCTCAAGGCTTCGAAGCGCTCGAATCCGGCGCAGCCGGCGCAGCGCCGCACCACGCCCGCGCCCAGCGTCGACACCCACAAGTCGCCATCGCGGTCCTCGAACAGATTCGAGACATTGCGCGTCGGCAGCGCGAGCGGATCGTCGGCATTCGGCAGGTAGTGTTCGAAGCAGCGACCGCCGGGCGGCAGGCGCGACAGGCCTGCGGTCGGCGACCCCACCCAGAGGCTGCCGTCGCGCGTCTCGCGCAAGGCCTGGACCGTCGACGAACCGATGGAACAGGCGTCGCCTGCATCGTGGCGATAGACATGCTCGACGCCGCGGTTCGGATCGAGCAGGGCCACACCGCCCTCTTCGTGCAGGCCGATCCACAACTTGCCGTCGCGCGCCGAAGCGACCGCGATCGCCGTCGGACGCGGCAGGTAACGCGGGTCGTCCGGACGGAACGCCGCCAGGCGAAATCCCGAGGTCGCCGGATCGTGCAGGCTGACGCCGTTCGCCCAGGTGCCGACCCAGACCAGGCCATCGCGGTCGAGCATGATGGCCTCGATGCGATGCGCGCCCAATCCGACACGGCCGTAGGGGTCGTAACGCCAGTTGCGCAGGTCGCCCGTCCGCGTGTCGAGCCGCGACAGGCCGGTCAGCGTGCCGATCCAGAGTTCGTTCGCCGCACCGACCTGCAAGGCGCGAACGGCGTCGCCGGCGAGGCCCTGATCGCGCACGCGCCATTGCCTCGTCGCACCATCGGCCGCGATGCGGAACACGCCGGCCTCGCCGGAGCCGATCCAGACCGCGCCGCTGGCGTCTTCGGCCACCGCATAGCTGTCGATCGACGCCGACGACGGATCGCGCAGCTCGCGCAGCAGACGACCATCGGCATCGAGTTCATAGGTGCCGAGCCGGGTCGCGATCAGCAGATGGCCATTGCTGCGCGGCGCGATATTGCGGGTCGAGTTCAGTCCAGGCAGTTGCGCCGCATCCAGCGCCGACGCGAAACGTGTTTCTCCCGGCCGGATCCGTTGCAGACCGCCCGCCGACGTGGCGACCCAGATCGCACCGGCGGCATCGCGGGCCAGGGCGGTGACGCCGTCGCCGGCCAGCGAGTCGGGGACCGCGGGATCATGGCGGAAATGGTCGAAGCGATCCCGGGCCGCATCGTAACGATTCAGGCCGCCTCCGCCGGTACCGATCCACAGGACACCGTCGGCGCCTTCCGCGATCGCCGCGACATGGTTGTCGGACAGACTGTTCGCGTCGCCGGGCACATTCCTGAACACGCGGATGCGGTTGCCGTCGCTGCGATTGAGTCCGTCCAGCGTGCCGATCCAGACGAAGCCGCGCCGATCCTGGAGCAGCGCGCGCACAGTCGGCTGGCTCAGTCCGTCTTCGACCGATATCGAATGGAAGCGCACGCTCTCGATCGTCGACCCTTCGTCGGCAATGGCCTCCACCCGGCCCAAGGTCAGCAGGAACGCGCATGCGGCGATCGATCGAAGCATGCGTCGAGGCTAACCGCGGGCGGGAATCGCCACAACCGTGACGATTCTTGATTGCCGCGGCCATGTTGCACCGCGATAATCGGGGCTTCCGCCCCCCATCCACTGGAGCTGCCATGTCCGAAAATTCCGTTGTCATCGTCGGCGCGAAGCGCACGGCGATCGGTTCGTTGCTCGGCCAGTTCACCGGTGTTGCAACGCCGCAACTGGGCGCCACGGCGATTCGCGCCGCGTTGGCCGAAGCCGGCGTGACCGGGGATCAGGTCGATGAAGTGCTGATGGGTTGCGTGCTGCCGGCCGGTCTCGGCCAGGCGCCGGCGCGCCAGGCGGCGATCGCGGCGGGCATCACGACCGCGGCCGGGTGCACGACGCTCAACAAGGTGTGCGGCTCGGGCATGAAAGCGATCATGCTGGCGCACGATTCGCTCGCGCTGGGCAACGCCGACGTCGTGGTTGCCGGCGGCATGGAGTCGATGACGAACGCGCCGCACCTGCTGCCGGGCAGCCGCACCGGCGTGAAATATGGCGGTTTCGAGGCATTGGACCACATGGCCTGGGACGGCTTGGTCAATCCCTACGACAAACAGGCGATGGGCGTGTTCGGCGAACTCTGCGCCGACAAGCACGCGTTCACCCGCGAAGCCCAGGACGCCTATGCCGCCGAATCGGTGAAGCGTGCGCTCGCCGCCCAGGCGTCGGGGGCGTTCAAGGCCGAGATCGCGCCGGTCACCGTGGCAGGCCGCAAGGGCGATGTCGTCATCGACAACGACGAACAGCCGGGCAAGTGCGACGTGTCGAAAATCACGTCGTTGAAGCCAGCGTTCAAGAAGGACGGCACGATCACGGCGGCGAGTTCGTCGAGCATCAACGACGGCGCCGCAGCGGCCGTGATGATGCGCGAAAACGACGCGCTGGCGCGGGGTTTGAAGCCGATCGCGCGCGTGCTCGGGCATGCCACGCATGCGCAGGAACCGGCCTGGTTCACGACCGCGCCGGCCCCGGCGATCACGACGTTGCTGAAGCGGATCGGCTGGACCGTGGCCGATGTCGATCTGTTCGAAGTGAACGAGGCTTTCGCCGTCGTCGCGATGGCGGCGATGCAGGAACTCGGCATCGGGCACGACAAGATCAATGTCCATGGCGGCGCGGTCGCCCTCGGTCATCCGATCGGCGCCAGCGGCGCGCGGCTGGTGGTCACGCTGATCCACGCACTGAAGTCGCGCGGCCTGAAAAAGGGCATCGCCTCCCTCTGCATCGGCGGCGGCGAAGCCACCGCCATCGCGATTGAACTCGTGTAATATCCCGAATCGGCCTTGTATCCGTCCGCGACCGTATGGCAGGCCAGCCATGCGGCGCGGGAAGGTCGTGTTTTCCACCTACTCCTTGGAGAAGAAACCATGCAACTGAACAAGCTCGCTCTGATCGCCGCTCTGGCTGCCGCTCTGGCCGCCTGCGGTGGTGACGCCCAGCAGGCCGCCGACACGGCCGCGACCGAAGCCACGCAGGCTGCGGAACAGGCAGCCGACGCTGCTGCCGCTGCCGCCACGGACGCCGCTGCCGCGACGACCGAAGCCGCCACCGACGCCGCCGCTGCCGTGGGTGATGCCGCTGCCGACGCCGCGACCGCCGCTGGCGACGCTGCTGCCGATGCCGCCACCGCTGCCGGTGATGCCGCTGCCGACGCCGCGACCGCTGCCGGCGACGCCGCTGCTGCCGCTGCCACGGACGCTGCTGCCGCCGCGACCGACGCTGCTGCTGCGCCGGCCGAAGCCGCCAAGGAAGAAGCGCCGAAGCAGTAATCTGCTTCCGCTGTCCGCGGTACGAAAACCGCCGGGGCAACCCGGCGGTTTTTTGTTGCGCGCTCGCTAAACTCGCGACCTCTTTCAGGGACCGATCCCATGCCCAAGATCCAGTCGAGCATCGACCCGCGCAGCGCCGATTTCATCGCCAATGCCGAACAGTTGCGCCGCGTCGTCGCCGACCTGAAGCAGCAAACGGCGAATGCCTCGGCCGGCGGCGGCGAGAAGGCGCGCAGGAAACACACCGAACGCGGCAAGCTGCTGGCGCGCGAACGCGTCCGTGCCCTGCTCGATCCGGGCTCGCCGTTCATGGAACTGTCCGCGCTCGCGGCGCACGGCATGTACGAGGACCAGGCGCCGGGCGCCGGCGTCGTCACCGGCATCGGCCGCGTGCACGGCATGGAAGTGATGGTGGTCGCGAACGACGCCACCGTGAAGGGCGGCACGTATTTCCCGATGACGGTGAAGAAGCATCTGCGCGCGCAGGAAATCGCGCTCGAGAATCGTCTGCCCTGCGTCTATCTGGTCGATTCCGGCGGCGCCTTCCTGCCGCTGCAGGACGAGGTTTTCCCGGACAAGGAACACTTCGGCCGCATCTTCTACAACCAGGCGCGCCTGAGCGCGCAGAACATTCCGCAGATCGCGGTGGTGATGGGCTCGTGTACTGCCGGCGGCGCCTACGTGCCGGCGATGTGCGACGAATCCGTCATCGTGCGCGAACAGGGCACGATCTTCCTCGGCGGCCCGCCGCTGGTGAAGGCCGCGACCGGCGAAGTCGTCGATGCCGAAGCGCTGGGCGGCGCCGAGGTGCACTGCTCGGTGTCGGGCGTGACCGACCATTTCGCCGAAAACGACGAACATGCGCTCGAGATCGCGCGCGACATCCTGAAGCATCTGAATCGCACCAAGACGCTGCCGGTCGCGGTGCAGGCGCCGAGCGAGCCGGCCTATCCGATCGAGGAGATCTACGGCATCCTGCCCCGGGACACGCGCCATCCGTTCGACGTGCGCGAGATCGTCGCCCGCCTCGTCGACGGCTCCGAATTCCAGGAATTCAAGGCGCGTTACGGCAAGACCCTGGTCTGCGGCTTCGCGCACATCCACGGCTATCCGGTCGGCATCGTCGCGAACAACGGCATCCTGTTCGCGGAGTCGGCGCTCAAGGGCGCGCACTTCATCGAACTCTGCAACCAGCGCAACATCCCGCTGGTTTTCCTGCAGAACATCACCGGCTTCATGGTCGGGAAGAAGTACGAGAACGCCGGCATCGCGAAGGACGGCGCCAAAATGGTGACCGCCGTCGCCTGCTCGCACGTGCCCAAGTTCACGGTAATGATCGGCGGCAGTTTCGGCGCCGGCAATTACGCGATGTGCGGTCGCGGCTACCAGCCCCGCTTCCTGTGGATGTGGCCCAATTCGCGCATCAGCGTGATGGGCGGCGAACAGGCCGCGAGCGTGCTTGCCACCGTCAAGCGCGACGGCATCGAAGCGGCGGGCGGCGTCTGGTCGAAGGACGAGGAAGACCAGTTCAAGGCCCCGATCCGCGACCAGTACGAACGCCAGGGCCACCCCTACTACGCCAGCGCCCGCCTCTGGGACGACGGCATCATCGACCCCGCCGACACCCGCCGCGTGCTCGGCCTCGCGCTGTCGGCGTCGCTCAATGCGCCGATCGAGAAGACCGGCTTTGGCGTGTTCCGGATGTAGTCGTCAGAGCCAGTTCTCCGCGACCAGACCGCGCACGCGTTCGAATTCGCGCAAATTGTTGCTGACCAATGTCAGGCCTTCGCTGCAGGCATGCGCGGCGATGTGCAGGTCGTTGACGCCGATGGGCGTGCCGGAGCGCTCCAGCGCCGCCCGGATCCTTCCGTAGTGCTGAGCGGCTTTCTCGGTGTAGGGAAGCACCATCAACCGACTGCAGAAAGACTCGACGACCTGCTGGTTTCGAACCGGATCCATGCTCTTCTCCGCACCAAAGACCAGCTCCGCATAGACGATGCTGGAAATGGCCATCTGCCCGTGGCGCTGATTGAACACGTCCAATACCTGCAGTGGCTTGCGCTTCAGCACGTACACCGCGATGTTCGTGTCCAGCATGTAGCGGAGCATCGTTCGTTGCCTCAGAATTCTTCGCGAGGCGATTGATGCTGGCTGCCACGATCCTCGAGAAAGTCCTCGGACACCGTCATGCCGTCGCGGAAGAAGCTCTCCCAGGACGACTCAACGGGAGAAATGATGCGGTCGTTGCCGATCACACGAACCTCGACGCGCCGGACGCCGGCCGGGAAGCGCGCATCCTCCGGCAGCGGAATCATCTGGACTTGGTCCTTGATCAACACGGTACTGTGCGTCAT
>JBGASK010000098.1:0-15235 GCA_044229785.1 Ahniellaceae bacterium | reverse complement strand
GGATTCGGCAATTCGGCGCGGACCATGACCGAACGCGTGATCGGATCGACACGCGAATCGACGGTGCGCAACACGCCCTCGAACGTCTCGCCGGGAAAAGCCGCGCTCAGCGCCGTCACCGACTGGCCGGACGAAAGCGCCGCCATCAGGGTTTCCGGCACCGAGAAATCGAGCTTGATGACGGAGACGTCGTCGAGGGTGGCGATGGCAGTGCCCGGCGTCACCAGCGAGCCGGGGCTGACCTGGCGCAGGCCGAGCACGCCGTCGAACGGGGCGGTGATGACGCGGTCGGACAGTTGCGCCCGCACCTGGTCCATGCGGGCGCGGGCGGCGTCGCGGGTGGCGCGCTGCGTATCGAGCTGGCTGCCGGGAATCAGGTGCTTCGCGGCCAGTTCCTCGCCGCGCTTCAACTGCTGCTCGGCTTCCTTGAACGCGGCACGCGCTTCCTCGAGACCGGCGAGCTGCACCTGACCCGTGAGGTCGACCAGCACCTGCCCGGCTTCGACGAAATCGCCGCTGTCGAAGCCCACCTTCTGCACGGTTTCGCTGACCTTGGCGGTGATCGTCACCGACTCGTTCGCCTTGGCGGTGCCCAGCGCCTGCACGCTGTCCTGCCACTCGCCCGCGGCCAGCACCGTGGTACGCACCGTCACCGGCGGGCCACCGCCCTGCATCGGTTGCTGCTTGGCGCCGCCGCATGCTGCCAGCAGGATCGCGACGGCCATCGCCGTCGTCGGGAGGAGAAATCGTGTGGTGGTCATGCCGGCTCCGTTGCACGCGCCGGCAGGCCGGTGCGTCAGTCGTGATCAAGCCCAAGAGTATGGCGCCGCGCGTCGACGGGCTGCGAACGACGCATCAACACCGGCACCGGCTCGTCCCAGACTCTGCAACAAAGCGCTTCGCGACCCGCCGACCTGCCGCTCAGCAAGCCTCGTATTTCCAGTTGCGGCGCTTGCCGTCGGCCAGCCATTCGAGGGTCTGGGCGAGGCGGCGTTCGCGGGTCGCCGCCTGTTTCGCGGTGACGATCCATTCGATGTAGTCGCGCTTCGCGCTCGGCGGAAACGCCTCGAAGGCCTTGCGTGCGGCGGCGTGCGCCTTCTTCGCGAAGGCCGCAGCCAGATCTTCGGGCAGCGTGTCGTGGGGCGAGGCCTGCGCCGTCTTCCTGACCTTGGGTGCGGCTGCCACCATTGCGCGCGCCGCGATTGCGGCCTTGATCCAGGCCTTCATCGTCGTCGCACTCGGCAGATCCTTCAACGACGTGATGCGCCCGAGCTGACCCATTGCTTCGTCGCTCGCATCCTCGCCGACCACGGCCTTGCCGTGCCAGAACCCGAACGCGCAATGCGCCTTGAACGCCGCCATGCCGCACAGGATCTTGCCCTCGTGCAGGAAATGCGGCATGCCCCACTTGATCGACTCCTCGACCGTCGGAAGCGCCCCATGCACCAGTTCGCGAATGCGAATCAGGATCGGCCGCGCGAATTCCGCGGACTTCGCGATATAGGCATCGATGCGCGGATCGGTGGTGGGCATGGTCGCGGTCCCCTGGTGTCGGCGCGCAGGATGCAACCCCTTGCACCCGCGCGCAAACGCGCTAAGTTTGCGGGCGTCGCCGCGAGGCTCACAGTTTGTTGCAAGGAGTGGTCATGTTCCAGCGCCTCATCAATGTGTTCAAGGGCATCTTCGCGATGTTCGTCAAGGACGTGGAGAAGCGGAATCCGGAGGCGTTGCTGGAACTGGAACAGGAAAACCTGCGCAAGCAGATCGCGCAATACAACCAGGGACTGGCCGGCCATGCCGGACTGGCCGAACGCCTGATGTCGCAGGTGCGCAAGCTCGAATCGGAAGAAGCGGAACTGCGTGCCAAGACCACGGCGCATCTGCGCGCCGGCAACAAGCAGGCCGCGGGCCAGTATGCGTTGCGCCTGCAGACCATCACCCGCGAACTGGCCGAAAACCGCAAGCAGCTGGAAGCCGCCGAAGGCACCTACAGGGACCTGATCAAGGCCCGCGACGTGGCGGTCAATGCCGCGCGCGCGAAGATCGAAAGCCTGAAGGGCGCGATCAACGACATGAAGATGAAGAAGGCGATGGCCGAAATGAACGAGATGGCGGCCGGCATGATCGGCAGCATCGGCGGTTCCGGCGACACCCTGAATCGTCTGCACGAGATGGTCGAGGAAGAACGCACCAAGGCCGCCGGCCGTGCCCGCGTCGCCAAGGACGCCATCGACATGACCGACGTGAACCTCAAGGAAGCCGAGATGAATGCCCTCGCCGACCAGGCGCTGGCCGATTTCGCGGCCGCCGAAGGCCTCTCGATCGGCGGAGAAGCCGCACCGGCCGCCAGCTCGCGCAGCATGGGCGGTGCGACCGAGACACCGTCCGAATCGCAGCAGGGCTGATCGATGCCGATCGAGGGCGACGCGCCCGCCTGGGCCCGTGAACTCGCGGCGTCGTATGAAAGCGGCGCCCACGGCCAGTTCGTGTTGTACGGCAATGTCGCCGACCGCTTCCCGAGCCGCGGCCGTTTCGTTTCGCTGACCGCCTTCCTCGATGCGCAACTGCTGTCGCGCTTCGAACTCGTCTTCCTGTACGACCCGGGCAATGGGCTCAGCGTGGCGCGCGCCAGCGACGCCTTCCAGAAATGGCCGGGCGCGCAACTCGTCGGCGCACAAACGCGCGAACCGCGCGCCGCGGTCGAACTGATCACGCGTTACCTGCGGTATCGCGCCAACCTCAGCGCCATGGGCCGCGACCAGGTCGAGCACATCGCCTGCATCATGCGCGGCGCCGACCAGGTGCTGCCGGCGAACCGGCAAGGCGAATTCGAGACCGCCAGCCTCGCCAGTCTGGTGCGCGATTGGGCCGCCGAACCGCCGTTCACCGAACTGCCGTTCGCCAGTTTCCTGATCGCCGACAACCTCAACGACCTGCATCCGCTGATCGCGACGAATCCGCGCGTTGCCCGCGTGCGCGTGCCCCTGCCCGATGTCGCCGTGATCGAGCAGGCGCTCGCGCAGTTGCGCGTCGATCATCGCAAGGCCTTCGCCAACGACGACGGCCACAACGCTGCGCCGCTGCTCGCCGGCGTCACCGTCACGGCGCTCAGTGCGCTGGTGAAGCTGCGCGAACACGAAGGCAAGCCGCTGAACAATGCCGACTGGGTGGCCGCGAAGAAGCAGATGGTCGAGGCCGACTCGGCCGGCCTGATCGAGTTCATCGAATCGAAGAAAACGCTGGCGAACTACCATGCCCAGGACGCACTGAAGACCTGGCTGCGCCAGGACATCGCGCTGTGGCAGGCACATGACCTGCGCGCGATGCCGATGGGATATCTGTTCTGCGGTCCGGTCGGCACCGGCAAGACCTATCTGGTCGAATGCCTCGCGGGCGAAGCCGGCGTGCCGGTGGTGAAACTCAAGAATTTCCGCGACCGCTGGGTCGGGTCGAGCGAAGGCAATCTCGAAAAGATCTTCCGCCTGATCCGCGCGCTCGGTCGCTGCATCGTCTTCATCGACGAAGCCGACCAGAGCCTCGGCAAGCGCGATTCCGGCAGCGGCGACAGCGGCCTGTCCGGGCGCTTGTATTCGATGATCGCGCAGGAAATGAGCGATGCCTCGAACCGCGGTCGCGTCGTCTGGATTCTCGCGACCTCGCGCCCGGACCTGATCGAAGTGGATCTGAAACGTCCGGGCCGTATCGACGTGAAGGTGCCGCTGTTGCCAACGACCACGCAAGCGGAAACCGCAGCGTTGTTGAACGCGCTGCTGAAGCGGCTCGACCTCGCCATCGATGCGGCCGACATGGGCAAACTGGCACTGCCGCTGCTTCTGACGCCGGGCGCCGCCGAGGCGCTGTCGGTCAAGGTCTATCGACGCGTGCGCACCGCGAACGAAACCCCGGCGCAAGCGCTGGCCGCGTGTCTCGAGGGCTACCAGCCGCCGGTCGCGCCCGACGTGCTCGACTTCCAGATGCGCATCGCGGTCCGCGAAGCCACCGACACGCAATTCGTGCCGCCGGCATTGCGCGCACTGGCCCAAGGGAGCGGCGCGTGAAGTACTGGTGGGCTGCCTTCAACGCGCGCCCCCTCGGCATGCCGGTGCCGCCCAACTGGTTCGGGCTGGCCGCGGTTGGACTGCTCGGCGCCTTCGTCAACCCGGGCCTGTGGCTGGTCGGTGCCGGGCTCGAACTCGCGTATTTGAAGCTGCTGGCGGGCAATGCACGCTTCCGCAAGACCGTGGATGCCGGCGACGGATCCGCCCCGCCGCCCATCGATCCGGCCGAGGCGCGTTACGACGAATTCGTCGCTCAACTCGGTTATCCCGAAAAGCGTCGGCATCAGGACATCGAACGTCGTGCCGGCGAAATCCTCGCCACGCTGAAGCGCACGCCGCTGCTCGAGGGCCACAGCGACAGCGTCGAGCAACTGGTCTGGCTGCATCTGCGCCTGCTGGTGGCGCAGGTGTCGATCGGTCGTGTCATCGAGACCGCGGCGCGCGAACGCGCGCAACTGGCCGAGCAGGAAAAGCAGATCGCCGCGCGCATCGCCAAGCCCGACATCGGCGCCGAACTCAAGCGCAGCCTGGAACAGCAGCAACAGGTCATCGACCAGCGCCAGCAGGCGCATGAAGACGCGGCCAAGCGCCTCGAACAGGTCGAGGCCGAACTCGTGCGCATCGACCACCAGATCGCGCTGATCCGCGAACAGGCCCTGCTCGCCGCCGACGACGGCGCCGTCGGCGCATCGCTGAATGCGTTGACGACCTCGTTCAACGACACCCATCGCTGGCTCGACAGCCAACGCGACCTGCTCGGCGTGTTCGAGCCGAGCACGCCGCAACGCCTGCCCGAACGCGTGCGCCAGTCGGCGCGCAAACCCCCTCCCCTGTCCACCGGAGCCTCGTCATGAAGCCTCGTTCGTCCCGATTCCTGATGCGCGGCAACTCCGCCGGCACGGCCATCACGCTGCTGCTGATCGTCGCGCTGATCGCCATGGGCGCCTGGTTGATGATGCGCGACAAGAAGGCGCCGGATGCCGCGAGCGACGCGCCGAGCGCGCAGACCGCCACCGACACGCCCGCGAACGCCGTGGTCGACGGCGAAGCGCCGACGCCGATCGAACCGGTCGACGGCCTGCCCACGCTGGATGCGGCCGCGGCTTATGCGCCGCAGGGCGGAGTCGTCGATGTCGACATCAGCGAATACGCCGGTTACGCCGGCCTGGTCGTCGCGAACGGCGGCCTCGATCCGAACCCGGACTCGTTCTTCGCGAAGAACTACGGCTTCCAGGTTCGGCTGACGCTGAGCGAAGAAGAGAGCTGGTCCAAGCTCAACAACGGCAAGGTCGCGGCCAGCGTGACCACGGCCGACGTGCTGGCGGCGCTCGGCCGCCAGTTCGAGGTGACGGTGCCGGCGCAGATCGGCTTCTCGCGCGGCGCCGACATGGTCGTCGTCGACACCGGCATCACCAGCATCAACCAGCTCAAGGGCAAGGTGCTGGCCGCCTCGCAATTCAACGAAAGCGAGTTCTTCATTCGCTATCTCGCCTCGGAAGCGAACGTGCCGGTCGCGATCCTGCGCGATCTCGACGCGCGCCCCGCCGCCGATCAGCTCGGCCTGGTCTTCTACGAGGACAACGACGTCGCCTGCGATGCCTACGAACACGAACTCGCGACCGGCAATGCGCGCCTGAACGGCTGCGTCGGCTGGTCGCCGCGCACCGACGAAGTGATCGAAGCCTCGGCGGGCAAGGCCAAGATGCTGGTGTCGAACCGCAACCTGCTGATCATCGCCGACCTGCTCGTGGTCAACAAAGGCTTCGCGACGGCGCACCCGGACTGGGTGAAGGGCCTGGTGCACGGTCTGCTCGACGGCAACCGCCGCGTGCGCGACGAGCCCGAAGCGAACATCGCCACGATCGCCAAGGCCTTCCAGTGGAGCGACGCCGATACGCGCGACGAATTGTCGAAGGTGCATCTGTCGAACCTGCCCGAGAATCAGGCCTTCTTCGCCGGCACCATCGATTCCGCCGGTTCGTTCAACGGCATCTTCCAGTCCTCGGTGCTGGCCTACGGCAAGCTGATCAAGAACCCGGCCGATCCGGCGCGCTTCGTCGATGCGAAACAGCTCGACGCGCTGAAGAACAAGTCCGAGTTCGCGAAACAGACCATCGCCATCGCGCCGATCAAGACCCGCGACGGCGGTTCGCTGGAGGGCGACGCACTGCTCAGCAAGGACATCCGCTTCTTCTTCGAACCGAACTCGGCCACGCTCGACCGCGACGCCGAACAGAACCTGCAATACCTCGACTCGATCAAGAACTTCCTCCAAGTCAGTCCCGGCTCGATCGTGGTGCTGCGCGGCCATGTCGACAATGCGCGCATGGGCGAATTCGAACGCGAAGGCGGCCAGGCCCTGGTGCGCAGCATGGCGCTGAAGGCGATGGAGCTGTCGCGCCAGCGTTCCCAGGCCGTGCGCGACGCGCTGCTGAAGAAACATCCGACGCTTGCGGCAGATCGCATCGAAGTCGTCGGCCGCGGCTGGGAGGAACCCGCCGGCGCCGACAGCGACCTCAACCGCCGCGTCGAAGTGCAATGGTTCACGCTGGAATGATCGCCATGACCGCAACGTCTTGCCGTTCGCGGCGCGGATGCATCGGCATGCTGGCGGCCCTGATGATGACTGCATCGGTGGCCAGTGCTGGCGGGCAGACCTGTCCCGGCACGTTCAGCGCCGTCAACAACGGCGCGGGCTCCTACACGATCGATGGTTTGACCAATCCGACCCTGACGGTCATCCGCGGCTGCAGCTACACCTTCAACGTCAACGCGCCGGGACACCCCTTCTGGATCAAGACGATTCAAGGCACCGGGGCCGGCAACGGTGTCGCCAGCGTCGTCGGCAACGGCACCGCGAATGGCAGCATCACCTGGACCGTGCCGAACGACGCGCCGGCGGCGCTGTTCTACAACTGCCAGTTCCACGGCGCCATGACCGGCACGATCGCGGTGATCGACAACCCGCTGTTGTTCGTCGACGGATTCGAGTGACCCGCCACCGTGCGGGTTCTGTTCGATGAACCCGCGGCGAACCGACGCGGCGCATATACTCGCTGCGCGATCGCATCCATCGTTTCTTCCACCACCGGAGGTCCGCATGAAACGCCGTCACGCCGTCCGTTCGCTGCCGTTCGTCCTCGCCGTCGCCCTGCCCGTCTGGGCCGGCGAAGAAGCACCGAAGATGTCGCCCGAGGAACAGGCGATGATGGAAGCGTTCCGGAAGGCGGGCGCACTGGGGCCGCAACACGAACGCATGGCCAGGCAGGCCGGCAGCTACGACATCGCCGTGAAGAGCTGGACCGCGCCCGGCGCGGCGCCGACGCTCGACCGGGGCAAGGTGACGCGGCGCATGGTGCTCGGCGGCCGCGTGATGATCGAGGAGTCGGAAGCGTCGATGGGCGGCCAACCGTTCAGCGGCATCGGCCTCAGCGGTTACGACAACGTCAGCGGCAAGCACTGGTCGACCTGGAACGACACCATGGGCACCGGCCTGATGGTCGCGGAAGGCGATTGCGACGAGCGCGGCGCCTGCACCTTCCACGGCAGCTGGAACGACCCGATCGGCAAGGGCAAGACCCACGCCCGCATGACCACGACCTGGACCGACGCCAACACCGAAGTCTTCGCGATGTTCACGCCCGGTCCGGACGGCAAGGAAATGCAGATGATGGAAATCACCTACGTCCGCAAGCCCTGACCGCCATCGCCGGTCGCGTCCCTAAAGCGGAACCAGGGTGTAGACGCTGGTGTGGCGCTTGCTGCCGTTGGTCTTTTCCGAGGTGAGGGTCAGCGCGCCGTCGGCAGCCAGTTCGCCGCTCATTTTGAAGCTGCCGTAGGCGGCCTTGAGGCGTGCCGTGAAGCTGCGTTCGGCAGGCTTGTACTTGCCGATGCAGACGAAGCTGTCGGCAGAAAACAGCGATGTCATCGCCACCGGGACCGTCATCCGACCGCGACTGCTTTGCCACCAGACGCGGCCGTCCGCGGAGAACGCGAGATAGCTCCAGCTCTCGCCGAGCTTCGATTCGTAGACGCCATCGAAACGCAGCCCGGAGATCGCGCACAGGGTCGGACCTTGTGGGGGAATCGACGGGGGCGGTGGCGTGCGGCCGGCTTCGCTGCCATCGGCGAGATAGAGCACGTGGCCTTCCGGATCGAACAGCATGACCTGGTGATGCGCGGCCAAGGCGCGCAGTTGCTGCAAGCGTGTCGCGTCGTATTCGCCGAGATCGAAGACGAGTTGCAGCAGGGCGCCGAAGGGCTTGTTGTGCGCGAAATCCTCGTGCCAGACATGGCCCTGCGAACCGTCTTCCGGCCAGGTCTGCAGCAGCCGGACGAAGAAGGTGGCGATGCGGGCGGTCGGTGCCTCGGTGCTGTCCTGCCGCTGTTCGACGAATCGCGCGGCTGCATCCGCGGTCTTCACGCGCGGCGCGTCGAGCGCGTACAGAATGGCTTCGCCCATGCACTCTCCTTATCGCCAGTTGGCGTGCGTGCGCCAGAACTCGACGCTGCGTGCATGCGCGGCCCGGTCGATGGCCACGCCGGAGCCGCCTTCGTCGATGCCGAGCGCATTGCGCAGCATCGTGATCGGTGCCATCGGGATCTCGTCGGGTTCGCTGGTGTACATGCAGCCGACGATGCCCCAGTCGGCGTCGATCGGCGTGCCTTCCTTCGCCATCTGCGCACGGTCGTACAGGATCACCACGAGATAGTCCGCGATCGGCGGTTCGATGCCTTCGAACCAGCGCACCAGCACCGGCAGTTCGGCACTGTTGCGCGCCTCGTAGTCGGAGCGCAGCAGGTGCCGATTCGCATCGGTGATCGGGACCGTGAGGCAACGCGTCGAGGTCCAGTTGCGATGCACGTGCAGCTTGCAGAACGGCGCGTAGCCGTCGAGCACCTTCAATGGCGGATGGTCGTTGAGGTAGCGCTCGAACTGCTCGGCGGTGATGCCCTGGATGGCGTTGCGCCGCGGCTCGCGCGGGAACAGGCGCGGCCGCGCGAAATCGGTGAGAACGATGCGCATGCGCTTCAGAACGACTTCTCCGCCAGCGTCTTGGCCAGTTCGGGCACCAGCATCATCGCCGCGGTGCCGTACCACGGATGGTATTCGGCGATCATTTCGCCCCGGATGATGACCGGATCGGTGGCGGTCAGCGCCTTGGCTTCCTCGATGTCGCTCACCGCGAACACGAACAGCCCGCGCCAGCCGTCCTCGTTCTTGCCGAACGGTCCGGCCACGGCAAGCTTGCCTTCGTCGGCCAGGCGACGGATGTTGGCCATGTGACCGGCGAACATCGCCTTGCGCTTCTCGGGATCGGTCTCCGGCGTCGGACCGGTCTTCAGGATCACCAGCACGTACTGGCGCATGCCGTGTTCGTCGGCGCCCGTCTTCCTCGCGAGTTCGGCGTCGAAGGCCGGCGTGACGGCCGGCGTCGGCTCGGTCGACGCGGCAGGCTTCGATGTTTCCTCGGCCAATGCGCGGATCGTGGACAAGGATGCGGTCAGCAGGACGGCGATGATGGCGGTTTTCATCTCGATGCTCCGGTCATGGGCTTGCAAACAAGGATGCGACCGATCAGTGCGCCAGCGCGAAATCCAGCGCCGCACGCACGGCCACGGCCTGGGCTTCGTTGCACTGTTCGGGCGTGGCGCGCGGGCTGTCGGGATAGACCTCGGTGGTCGTGGTGTAGCGCGCATTCGTCAGTCCGGCGCAGAGGCCGAGCGACTTGAACGGATATTCGATAACGCCGTGCGCGACCACCTTGTCGCCGATGATTTCGCCCTTCTCGTCGGCCGGCGCGATATGCGTGACCTGCTCGACCGCGGCGATGATGGCCGACTGGAACGCCGGCTGCGGCTTGGCCGCGTCGTCGACCAGGTAGAAGCCATCGGGAATGGTGCCGGGCTCGCAGGTCGTGCCATCGCGCGCAGCAAGCGCGGGACGGAACTCGGACTCGTCGGTGTCGGTGGTTTCGTGCAGATCGACGTGAACGCTGATGCGATCCTGCAGCGGCGCGACGACCCGCATCAGCGCCGCTGCTTCGTCGCACAGACCACCATCGCGAAACGAACGGTTCGGATCGATCGCCTGGGCGTTCCAGCGATGGATGCGCTCATACGCCCACGGACTGACGCAGGGCGCGACCAGCAGGTTGACGCGGCCGGCGTACGCCGCGGCCAACTCGTCGAGAAACTTCAACGCACCATGCACGCCGCTGGTTTCATAGCCGTGCACGCCGCCGGTGACGAGTGCGATCGGCAAGGCCTCTTGCCAGTCGCGGTTGCGCACCGCGTACAGCGGATAGCGCTCGTCGCCACAAGCGATCTCGCCATACTGCTGCACGTCGAAACGCGCACGCAGCGCATCGATCTTGCCCACGACCTCGTCCGCATAACTGCGCAATTTCTTCTGTCGCGCCAGCCAGTCCGCTCGTTCGGCCGCGCCCCAGGGCTGGCCGGGAACACCGATGGGATAGAAGGCAGTCGTGGACATTGCGGCACTCGCTGAGATCTGAAAATGAGCGCGCGACTGTATCGCAGGCGTGACATCGCGAGAACTGCCGGATCACCCGCGATCGATGGAAGGCGATGGTCCGGACTCAGCCGACGATGGTCGGCTCGCGCGCCAGCGCCGAATTGGTCCGCTTCGACTTGAGCAGCGGATAGAACAGCTGCACCCACCAGCGTTCGGGGCCATGCGCGACGTCGTCGGCCAGGCCGACCCGCGGCGGATAGCGACGGGTAATGCGCGCGGTGCCGAACAGGACGTCCCACAGGAACAACAGGTTGCCGTAATTGCCCTTGTAATGGCCAACGCCGTCGTCCTGGGTGATGGCATGGTGGGCAAAATGCGTGGCGGAAGTCGAGATGGTGCGTTCGACGATCCAGGCGACGGGATGCAGCCAGCGATGGCGATACAGAACCTGATCCCAACGGATCTCGCTGTGTGCGCCGAAGATCACCAGCATCTTGATCAGCACATAGGCTGGATACACCGGACCGAGTCCGAGAAATACCAGGAAAGCGCTGATCCACAGCCCGGGCATCAGCGCGTAGTAGAAGAAGTTGTTGCGATAGACGACGCGCACGCCCATGTGCGGCGCCGAGTGGTGGGCACGATGCAACGGCCACAGCAGCGGCGTGTGCGAGGCCCGGTGCCAGAGGTACTGGGTCAGATCGTCGCCGATCAGCAACATCCCGATCATCGCCCACGTCGGCAGGTGCGCCAGACGCTCCGCGAGTTCGGGCACATGGCGACGGGCGACGAAGTCGACGGCGAGCATGATCCCCGGATAGAGCACGGCACCGAACAAAAAGGTGATCGATGCCTCCAGCGGCAGATCCTCGCGCGTCGCCTGCGGACTGCGCAGGCTGCCACGCAGTGCTTCAAGCATCGCAAACACGACGAACAGCAGGAAGATCGCCTGCGGCGGATGCTGCGTGATCCACTGTCCCATGCCTTCCTCCTCCTGGCCCGGATGCGAGTCTGGACAACGCGAACCGCGCTGACGATGATCCGACTGACTTCATTGATGATCCGGATGCCGCGCGCGATGAGTGCCTGGACCACGACGTCGATCGCACCGCGCTTCCTGGTCGCTGTTCTGGATGCGGCGAACCGGCCCGTGGACGATCTGCTGAAGTCCGGCGGGCTCAGCCGCGACCAGCTCGCGACAGCGGACTGCCGCATGCCGCTCGACGCATTCCGAGCCTTGTGGATGCGCGCGGCAAGCGTCGATCCGGACATCGGCATCACCTTGGTGGAACACTTTCCCGAGGGCCAGATGCACATCGCGGCCCATCTTGCCCTGCGCTCGGCAACGGTCGAAGCCGCGATTGCCGATGTCTGTCGCTACGTGAGCCGCATGTCGAGCCGGGCCGACGCGCTGGACCTGACGCAGGATTCGTCGCTCGCGTGCTACCGCTACGCCTACCGCGCGCCCGGTCCGGCGAATCCCTGGATGGCCGAGCACATCCTGTCGATGTCGACACTGTTCCTGAGCCGCGCCTGCGGCCGCACGCTGCCGATCCGCGCCGTCGAATTCGCTTCGGCGCCGATCGCGACCGCGGAAAGCTATCGCCGTCGTTTCGGCGTCGATCCGCGGTTCAATGCCACGCGCAACGCGCTGTATTTCGACATCGATGTGTTGGGCTGGCCGTTGCTGACCCACGACGCCTACCTGCACGCCATCCTCGAGCGCGTCGCCCAGGCGCAGGACAGCGAGGCTCGCACGCTTCCGGAACGCGCCCGCCAACACCTCGCCGATGCCCTGCTCCGCGGCCGTCCGCCCACCATCGCTGCACTCGCCGAATCGCTGCGCCTCTCGCCGCGGGCACTGCGCGACCGCCTAGTGTCCCGTCCCGCTAATACGTGAACAAAGTCGTTCGAGTTTGGCGAGGATGGATTCGGCGGTCTAGTGTCCCGTCCCGCTAATACGTGAACAAAGTCGTTCGAGTTTGGCGAGGATGGATTCGGCGGTGGCGGTCCAGCGGAAGGGCTGGCAATTGGCGTTGTGATTCTGGACGAAGAGGTCGATGCGCTTGATCAGCTGGCGCACGCTCTTGAAGGAGCCACGACGGATGGCCTTGTCGGTGATGAGGCCGAAGAAGCGTTCGACCTGGTTCAGCCATGAGCTGTAGGTCGGGATGAAGTGCAGGCGCCAACGCGGCCGATCAGCAAGCCAAGCCTTCACCTTGGGATGCGAGTGCGTGGCGTAATTGTCGACGATGCAATGAATGTCGAGGTCTTTCGGCACGGCGTTGTCGATGTCGCGCAGGAAGCTGATGAACTCCTGATGTCGATGCTTGGGCTTGCAGCGTGCGATGACCTCGCCGCTGAGCACGTTGAGCGCGGCGAACAAGGTGGTCGTGCCGTGACGCTTGTAGTCATGCGTCACGCCTTCGACGTAACCGAAGCCCAACGGCAACATCGGCTGGGTGCGCTCCAGCGCCTGACATTGACTCTTTTCGTCCACGCTGAGCACCAGCGCGTTGTCCGGCGGGCTCAGGTAGAGACCGACGACATCGCGTAGCTTCTCGATGAAGAACGGATCAGTCGACAACTTGAACGATTCGGTGCGATGCGGCTGCAGGCCGAACATCTGGAAGTAGCGCTGCACGCTGCTCTTCGAGATCTTCGTCTCCGCCGCCACCGTGCGCACGCTCCAGTGCGTCGCGCCGTCCTTCGGCCTCGTGTGCAGCGTCTTCTGGATCAACTGAGCGATGCGTTCGTCGTCAATGCTGCGCGGACGACCGGGGCGGACATCGTCGTACAAACCGGCGATCCGCTTCTCCAGGAAACTCGACCGCCACTTGCCCACCGTCGCTTGGCTGACCTTCAAACGCACCGCGATGTCCTTGCTGGTTTCGCCGCCGGCGCTGGCCAGCACCATGCGCGCGCGCAAGCACAGCGACGAGGGCAACGAACGGCTGCGCGCGAACGATAGAAGCTGCGCCGCCTCGGCATCCGTCAATTCAAGTTGGGCTTTCGGTCGTCCGCTTCGCATCGCGCTATCTCTGGTGAGGAAGATAGCGAAAGCGAATGCATTATTTATGCCTGATATTTGCGGGACGGGACACTAGCGACCTCCGATACCAACTTCCGCATCCTGCTCGACGAAACCCGTCGCGACCTCGCGCGAGACCACCTCACGCGTGGGCTGTCGATCAATGAAACGGCCTTCTTGCTCGGCTTCTCCGAACCTGCAGCACTGCAACACGCCTGCAGGCGCTGGTTCGGACGCACGGCCGGGGATATGGCGGATGCCGCCCGAACGTCGGGAGCCAGGACATGACGGGGCGCATCCTCTGGTGCGTGATGTTCGCGGTTTGCTGGTCGGCACTGGCGTTCACGGCACCGACGCGCGCGTTCGTGCTGTGCAATCTCGCGGTCCAACTCGGCATCTTTCTCATTTCCGCGAACGTTCCGGCCTGGCGCAGCAACCTGCTGTCCTACGTCGATTTCGCCTGGCCGTTCGGACTTGCCGCGATCGGCACACAGTCGCTCCTGCTCGCGCAATCGCGAACACCGGTGCTGTTCGTGGTCGCCGGCATCTACCTGCTGATGGGCCTGCGCATGGCCACCTGGGCGGCGCACATGTACAAGCCCGGCGTGCTCACCCGCGACCTGCCCCGCTACGCCTATCAGCGCCAGCGCTGGGCGCGCGCGGGCTTCCGCAGCGAACGCTTCTCGGTGCAATACGAAATCCTGGTCCAGGGCATGGCGAACATGTCTTTCCTCGCGCTGCCGGCCTATCTGCTCGCCGCCGACAGCGGGCGGGATTTCTCGGCATGGGACGGCGTCTGGATCGCGGTGTGGCTGGCCGCGTTCGCGCTGGAAAGCACGGCGGACCTGCAGAAGCGTCGGTACGCCCGCACGACCGAGAATCGCCGCGAAGGCGTCTGCGATATCGGACTCTGGCGCTACAGCCGTCATCCGAACTACTTCGGTCAATGGCTGCAATGGATCGCACTCGCCGCGCTCGCGCTCCCGTCCCTGCTGGCACTGAGAACCGACACGACCATGACGGCATTCGTCGTGCTCACACTCTCGCTCGCCTGGGCCGTCTACCTGATGTACAGCACCCTCGTGTACTACACCGGCGCCGTGCCCGCCGAACACTTCAGCAAGCTCAAGCGCCCGGCGTACGCGAAGTATCAGAAAACAGTGAACCGCTTCTTTCCGGGACCGCGGAGAGCGGTCGACCCGTAGGCCTGGACGCTGCGCTCGACATTGCAGCGACCTGAATTGGCCGAAGACGAGAGGGTGTCGACATGCCGAGGGCACGATCCGGCGGACGCAAGGACGACTCGCGGCGGACACACAGCCAATTGGCGGAGAGAGTGGGATTCGAACCCACGGTGACATCGCTGCCACGCCGGTTTTCAAGACCGGTGCCTTAAACCGCTCGGCCATCTCTCCGTTGTTTGTGCCAACGACTCACGAGTCGCCGGTTTGACTCCGGGCATCCTGCCCTCCGCCCTTCGGGCCGACTCCGCTTCGCTCCGTCGTTCTGGATCGCTCCCGGCGATCCAGTCAAGACCGGTGCCTTGAACCACTCGGCCATCTCTCCGTAGAGCTTGCTCCTCACCCTGCCCTCTCCCCGCGTTGCGGGGCGAGGGAAAGTGCGGGCCGAGTCTAGCTGATCGGGTTGCGGGATCGATCAGGCGATGCG
>JBGASK010000097.1:0-17369 GCA_044229785.1 Ahniellaceae bacterium | reverse complement strand
GACTGGGCCGGTGCCGCGGCCCACCTTGATGCCGCGGCAGCACTGCTGCCAAGCGAATCCGCGCACCGGTTGTTGCAGCGCGCCCGGCTCAGTGCCGCACTCGGCAAGCTCGACGAGGCGATCGCCTACAACGAGCGCGCGATCGCGCTCGACCCGCAGGTCGGATCGCGCCGCAACCAGGGCTGGCACTACATCGCCCTCGGCGACACCAGGCGCGCTCGCGAGGTGTTGATGCTTGAACTGAAGAACTTGCCGGACAACCCGCATGTCACGTTCTACCTCGCGCTTTGTGACATCTACGAGGGCATGCCCGAGGCCGCCCTGCGTCGGCTCGAATATTCGTCGACCGTGTTCCGCCTGCTTGGTACGGCGATCGCCCGCCACGACATGGGCGACCATGCCGCGGCGCGCGGCGCGCTCGATACCCTGATCGCACGCGCGCCGGATGCAGCCGCTTATCAGATCGCCGAGGGCTACGCCTGGCTCGGCGACGCCGACGCCGCCTTTCACTGGCTCGACCATGCGATTGCGGTCGGAGACGCGGGCGTCATGTACCTGAAGTTCGATCCATTGATGCGCAACCTGCGCGACGACCCGCGTTACCGCGCCTGGCTCGAACGCCTGAAGCTACCGCTCGACTGAAGTCGCGGTCGCACGTTCCAAGGCGTCCAGATAGGCCAGCGCCACATCGCGATGATCGCCGCACATCGCGGGCTGCGGGCGCAGGCCGCTGCATACCGGCGGACGTTCGGGCCGGCCGAACAGGCCACATCGCAGGTCGGGCAGCAGATTCGTACACGCAACGCCGGCGGGTTTGCCCTGCGGATGACCCGGCATCGGCGTCGAGATCGACGGCGCGATGCAGCACGCGGCGCAGCCGGCGCGGCACTGCCAGCCGCCGCGGCCATCGGGCTGCAGCGGCTCAGCCACCGCAGGCGGCGTCGGTCGGATCGAACAATTCGACGGCGATCACCGCCGCCATCGGAATCGGACCGTAGACATGTGGATACTCGTCGCCGCTGGCTTCGCTCCATTCGTAACGCAGCCACGGGTTGAGGCGGCTGGCATCGAGCGTGAGCCGCACGAGATCGGTGCGGCCGCGCAGATGACGCTGGATCACGCCCGGAATCTGCGCCCGCGTGGCGCAATGGATGAAGCCTTCGCGGGCCAGCGACGGCGCGCGGTAATGCTCGCCGGTCTGGGCGTCGGCCCAGTCGCGACGCGCAGCGAAGTGGAACAGGATGGACGGTCGTTCGCTCATCCGCGCGACTCGCGCGCCAACTGGGCATGTACCGGCTCGGTATCGGGACGCTGGCCGTGCCAGAGCTCGAACGCCGCCGCTGCCTGTTCGACCAGCATGCCGAGGCCGTCGAGTGCATAGGCACAACCGGCCGTCTTCGCCCAGGCCAGGAACGCGGTTGCGGCCTTGCCGTAACTCAGGTCGTAGGCGAGCGTGCGCGGGTTCGCGATCGAGAACGGCAGGTCGACCGCCGCACCGCTCTGGCCGGCGCTGGTGGCGTTGAACACGGCATCGAAATCGCCTGCGCGGCGCAGGTCGTCGAGATACCAGGTCTGCACACGCGCCGGATCGCCGACCCAGTCGCACAACTGGTCGGCGCGTTCGGGCGTGCGATTGGTGATCGTCACCTTGGCGACCCCGGCATCGAGCAGGGCCGGCAACACGCCTTGGGCTGCCCCACCGGCACCAACCATCAACACGCGGCGACCGCGCAGGTCGATGCGATGACGTTCGCCGAGGTCGCGAATCAGGCCTTCGCCGTCGGTGTTGTCGGCGTACCAGTGGTCGCCACGCCAGGCCAGCGTGTTGGCCACGCCCAACCGTTTCGCACGCGCGCTGTGCTGGCGTGCCGCAGCGAAGGCTTCGGTCTTCAACGGCAGGGTGATGTTGGCGCCGACGCCACCTTCGGCCGCGAAGCGCGACAACGCGGTCGTCAGCGTGCCGGGTACGGTGTCGATGGCGTCGTAGCGCAGCGCGACGCCGAGCTGGTGCGCGAAGGCGCGATGGATGACCGGCGACTTCGAATGCCCGACCGGATGCCCGAACACGGCATAGCGGGCGAGGGTGACGTTGAGGTCATCGACCAGCTTCGGGGCTTCGAACATGGCTCACTCCGTCGTCGCGATGGCCAGAGCATAGACCCGCCGACGCATGCGCTGGAACCGGCGCGCGGGTACTCCCATGCTTCGGTAGTATTGATCGGATCGCCCACCGGAACGACCGACCCTTGCCGGACACGCTCGACCTCACTTCAACGCTGCAACACGCACGGCGTGGCGACGCCGCCGCGCTCGACGCGTTGTTCCCGCTGGTCTACGAAGAACTGCGCCGGCTCGCGCGCGGGCTGATGCAGCATGAACGCGGCGCGCACACGCTGCAGACCACGGCGCTGGTGCACGAGGCGTACCTGCGTCTGGTCGCGCAGCATTCGCTGGACCCGGCCGATCGTCGCTATTTCTTCGGCCTGGCCGCGACGATGATGCGCCGCATCCTGGTGAACCACGCACGCGACCGTGTCGCACAGAAGCGTGGCGACGGCGTCGACCTGCTCAGCCTCTCCGCGGCGGGCGACGTGCCCGATGAACGCTTTGACCTGATCGGCCTGCACGAATCGCTGGACGAACTCGCCAAGCTGGACGCGCGCCAGGCGCGTGTGGTCGAACTCAAGTTCTTCGCCGGCCTGGAACTGACCGAGATCGCCGACGTCCTCGACATCTCGCTGGCCACAGTGAAACGCGACTGGACGATGGCGCGGCTGTGGCTGTCGCGCGAACTGGCGCCATGAGTTCGCGCCGCGATCCGGCACGTTGGCGGACGGTGCAGACGGCGCTCGACGGCTTCCTCGAGCGTCCGGTGCATGAACGCGAGGCCGCGCTGCGAACCCTTGCGGCGCAGGACGCCGCGCTGGCCGACGAGGTCGCGGACCTGCTGCGGCGTCTCGACCAGCCGCATCTGCCCGAGGCGCTGCCGGTGTCCTGCCTGCCTGCCGACGCCTTCGACGACGACATCGTTCCGGGTGCCCGCTTCGGCAGCTTCGTCATCGACGCCCGCATCGGCGTGGGCGGATCGGGCGTGGTCTATCGTGCCCACCGCGACGGCGACTATGCGCAGACCGTGGCGATCAAGCGCATTGCCGGCACCCGCCTCGACACCCTGGGCAGGCGGCGCCTGCAACACGAACGCGATGTGCTGGCGCTGCTCGACCATCCCGGCATCGTGCGCCTGATCGACGCCGGCGCCGCAGCCGACGGCCGACCCTACCTCGCACTCGAATACGTCGACGGACTCACCTGGGATCGCTTCCTCGCCGAAACGGATCCTGACGCGGCCACGCGCCTGGCGTTGTTCGTGCAGGTCTGCGACGCGGTCGCCTACGCGCACCAGCGCCTGCTCGTGCATCGCGACCTGAAGCCCGGCAACCTGATGGTGACGCGCGACGGTCAACCGAAGCTGCTCGATTACGGCATCGCCAAGCTGCTCGAAGGCGATGCGACCAGCACGCTGACGCGCGACTTCGGTCCGTCGCTGACGCCCGCCTATGCCGCGCCCGAACAACTGCGTGGCGAACCCGTGACCACCGCCACCGACGTGCACGCACTCGGCCTGTTGCTCCACGAAACCCTGTGCCGCACGCATCCGTTTCGCAGGCCCGAACAATCCGCCGAGGCGCTGCAGCAGGCGCTGCGCGAACACGAGGCGCCGCTGTTGTCGCGACAAGCCGGTTTGATCGCAATGCCGAAGGCATGGTGGCAGGATCTGGAACGCGTCGTCGCCAAGGCGCTCGACAAGGACGCGCGACAGCGTTATGCATCCGCGCATGAACTCGGCGAAGACGTGCGCGCGGTGCGCGACGGTCGCCCCGTGCGTGCACGCCACGCCACGGCCGGTTACGTGCTGCGACGTTTCATCGGTCGCCATCGCATCGCGGTTACGGCCAGCCTGTTCGCCCTCGCCACGCTCGTCGGCACCACCAGCTGGGCCTTGTGGCAATCACGCGTCGCCGCCGAACAACATGCGCGCGCCGAACGCCGCTTCGAAGACGTGCACCATTTCGCCAGCCAGGTGTTGTTCGGGTATCACGAACGCATCCGCAGGCTGTCGGGGTCGATGGACGTGCAACGCAGCATCGTCGCCGATGCGTTGCGCTACCTCGAATCGTTGCAGGCCGAAGCCGGTGATGATCCGCGCCTGCTCGTCGACATCGCCGAAGCCTACCTGCGCGTCGGCGACATCCAGGGCAACTCCTACGGCCCGAACATCGCCGACTACGACGGTGCGGCGCAGAGCTACGAACTGGTCGCCGAGGTGTTGGCGAAACTGCGCGCACTCGACATGCACACACCCGAGGTCATGCTGGCGCAGGCGAACCTGTTGTCTCGCCGCGCCGACATCGCGCACCAGGCGTCCGAGCTCGAAACCGCACGCGGACTGTTCCGCGAGGCGATCACACAGTTCGAAGCGCTGCCCGAGGCGCACCGAAACGAGATCGATGTCATCGTCGAATACACCACCGTGCTCGACCACTACGCCGATCTGCTCGGTCGCGAGGGCGGCGGTTCGTTGAACGAAGTGGCTGCGGCGCGCGAACAGCAGGCGAAGGCGCGACGCATTCGCGAGGCCGCGTTGGCGCGGCATCCGGAACATGCGCGCCTGCGCTTCGGTCGTTATCAGAGCGAACTGCGCGACGGCGAATACTGGCTCGGCCAGGACGACATGGCGCAGGCCGAAGCAGCCTTGAGCACCGCGCTCGCGACGGTGTCGGCGCTCGCCGACGCCGCACCGGACGGTCGATCGAAGCCGCGTTGCAGGCGCTCGCCACCACCGAGGCCCTGCTCGCCCGCGACCCCGAACACGACACGTTGCAGCAGGCCGTTGCGGCCAGCGCCGGCTGGGCCGCAAAGCAGTTGCTGAAGACCGGGCGCGCCGAGGAAGCGATACCGCTCGTGCGCCGCCAGCGCGAAATCGCGACCGCGCGTCTCGACGCCGCACCCGACAATCCCGAAGGGGTGTCGTCCTTGTCGGTCGCGATTCGGCGCGAGGGCGACATCGCCGAAGCACTCGGCGACTACCGCGGCGCCATCACCCGTCATCGCGAAGCGCTGGCGCTGCAGGATCGTCATGCGGCGCTGTCGCCGGACTTCATGCAGACGCGCAACTTGTCGCTCATCCACATCGGCCGCAACCAGACGAAACTCGGCGAGGTTGCGGCCGCGCGCGCCACACTCGCGCACGCCGTCTCCGACTTCGAACGCCTGGTGGCCGCGAATCCGGAAGCACCGCGCTATCGCGACGATCTTGCCGAGGCGCTGGCGCTGTCGGCGGAAGCCTGGCTGGCCGCGCCCGCGGACCGCACCCAGGCAACCGGCTTCGCCGAAGCGGCCTTCGCGATCTGGGCCGCGGACGAAGCCGCGGACCGGCTCGGCAAGCCAACGCTGACGCGTCGCGATGGGTTGCGACGCGCGCTGCGCCGTTGAAGCCGTCAGCGCGCGAGACTCCAGTCGACGCTGTTGCTGGTGCCGCTGAACAAGCCGTTGAGCTGCGCCTGGAACCCGCCGCAACCGTCGCTGGTCGCGGGAATCGAGAACTGCAGGTCGGACACGTCGATGCTGCTCGCGCTGCTGTTGCCGCTCATGCCCCAGGATACGGGCGAGAACCGGCATTCACCGCCGATGGCGATCGGCGTGCCGTTCAAGCTGACCGACTGCAGTCGCAACTGCATGCTGGAAAACGACAACGAAGCGGCCGCATTGGCCGGTGCGAGACCGAATCCACCCGCGGCATCGACCCACTGGAAGCGCGTGGTCAGCAGGCCGAAGTCGGTCGTGCCGGACAAGGTGATCGGGGCCAGCTGGGCGACGCCCGCGAACTGGCCTTGTGCGCCCAGCGCCGCGTCGACCCAGGAGTCGGCCGGCAAGGCGGCCATCACCCCATCGATGACGACCTGGCCCGAGAGCGCGTGTGCTGCGTAACTCGAGCCCGACGGCGGCACCGGCACGGCATCCCCGAAGCCGTCGACGAACATCGTGTCGCCCTTCACCGCGGTGCCGTCGAAGCGCAGGTCGTAGGGATAACTTTCGCCATTCGCGAACGCCGCGACGACCACGACCACGCTGCCGTTTGCCGGCACGGTGACGCCGGAAATGCGGCTGCAGCGATCGAGACTGGGGCTGACGGCATCATCGTTGTAGGCGACGCAATTCTGGGTGGGCGCGGCCGGATTGAAGCTGCCCGCGTAAGCCATCATCACCGTGTCGCGGTTCACGTCGCAGCTCGCGCTGCCATCGCCGCCGGGCGGTTGCGTGCGCACGTCGAGGGTCAGGTCGGCAGCGTTCGGGTTCGACAACGTCACCGTGTCGTAGTACACCGCTGACGCGCCGCTACCGGCCAGGGTGCTGCAGTCCTGGCGCAGACGGTGGAAGCTGCTGTCGCCACTGCCGAAGGCCAGCGCCAGTGTCTGCGGCGCACGCGAAAGAAAGGCGCGTTCGGTCTGTCCGGCCTGGGCGTTGCCGATGAGTGCGCCGATCAGGAGCAGGATGGCGATACGCGGAAAGCGCGTCGATGTCATGGTCGTCGCCTCAGTCTTCGCGCGTCATGACGACGCCGTCGATGATCAGCATCTCGACGACTGCGGCATTGCCGGTCGGTACTTCGTACGCCCAGTGCAGTTCGCTGCCCAGCGTCAGGCGCGTGCCCGACAACACATAACGACCGCCGCCGTCGCGACTCGATGTCGCGCTGATCTCGCTCGCGTTGCTGGTCGATGCGATCGACCCGGCGCTGCTCGACTGGTAGCCACCGTGCCCGTCGAAACGCAGGTCGAAGCTGTTGCTGACGCCCCCGTACGAGGCACCGCCGTAGTAACGCCCTTTCAGCCGCGACGGGTCGGTGATGCGCTGGATCGGCGCGAACGGCGCACCATGGAACTGGAAGCCGCCGCCATTGCGGTCTGGGCGCAGTTCGCTGTCCTGCACCGAGCCATCACCCCATTCGATGCGCAGGCTGTTGCCGTTGCGCACGTAACGGCCGGCATTCTTGGGTGCCGCCGCGGCGTGTGCGTCGAAGTCGAACGTTTCGAGATCGCCTTGCGCCGCATACGCCACGCGTCCGCCGCGAAAGACGTAAATGACGTTCGACAAATACCCGCCCGTGAATTCGGAACGCAGGTAGGCGCCCTCGGGCACGGCGCCGTCGGCGCTGCAGGCAAACAACAAGGGCAGGATCAACCCCAACAACATCGATTTGAGACGCATGGTTCCTCCGCAGCTTCGGGCGTGCGGCCGGGTGGGCCGCGACAGGCCGACCATCGGCCTTCACCGAACTACGCCCGGAAGCGGGACCAAACGGCTCAGGCCGCGATGCGGTAACTGCCGCGACCGGCCGCCTTGGCCGCATACAGCGCACCATCGGCGCGCTGCAGCCAGGCATCGGCGTCTTCGCCCGGATCGCCGCTGAAGGCGACACCGATGCTGGTGCCGACGGCGATGTCGGCGTCGATGTAACGCACCGGCGGCAGCATCGCCGCGAGGATGGCTTCGGCGACATGGATGGCGTCGCCGATCTCGCGCACGTCTTCGAGCAGCACCACGAATTCGTCGCCGGCAAGGCGCGCAACGGTGTCGGTGGCGCGGACCGCGGACTTCAATCGACGCGCGAACTCCACGAGGACCGCGTCGCCACCCGCATGGCCGTGGCGGTCGTTGATCGACTTGAACTTGTCGACATCGAGATAGAGCAGGGCGCGACCGCCGCCATGCCGTTGCGCCCGCGCACCGGACAGGGCGATCACGTCGTACAGGCGATATCGATTCGCGAGTTTGGTCAGCGCATCAAACTCGGCCATCACCCGCAACTGGTCTTCGGCCTGCTTCAGTTCGGTCTGGTCGAGAAGCATCCCGAACACGCCGACCACGCTGCCCGCCTCGTCGCGCTTGGGCTGGTAGGTGCCGCGCAGGAAACGCAGGCCGTCGTCGCGCTCCTGGCGGAATTCGAACTGGGTGCGATGTCCGGCAAGGGCGCGCTCCAGATGCGGCAGGGTCTGCGCATACACCGCTTCGCCGATGATCTCGCGTATCGGACGCCCGGTGATTTCGGCGAGCGGCTTGCCGGTGGCGCGCTCGTAGGCAGCGTTGTTGAACCGGTACACATGATCGCAATCGATGATCGACACCGCCGCCGGAATGTTGTCGGCGATCAGCTGCAGGCGCCGTTCGGCGGTCTGAGCAAGGATCTCGGCCTGCTTCTGCGCGGTGATGTCGAAGCTCAGCGCGAACATGCCCTGGACGCGGCCATCGGCGCCGATGTCGGGCAGGTAGTGGGTGCGATAGTGGTAGAGCTGGTCGCGGACCTGGCGACTGCCTTCGAACGACACGGTTTCGCCGGCCAAGGCGCGCAACACGCGCGCCTCGATCTCCGCGTACAAGGCCGCGCCGCAGATCTCGGCAAAGCCGCGGCCGATCAACACGGCTGCATCGACGCCGAACCGGCGTCCGACATCGGCATTCGCGAAACGCACGTGTTGGTCCCGGTCGAGATACAGGATCAGCGCCGGCATCGCGTCGGTGATCTTGCGGATGAAATCGCGGCCACGCGCCATCCGTTCTTCGCTGTCGCGCAACGCTTGCTGCTGCCGCAGCGATTCGGTGCGCGCATCGATCAGACGCTCGACGACGGTGGTCAGTTGACGCAGGGATTCGCGTTGCGCCGCGTCGAGGTGACGCGGCGTACGGTCGATCACGCAGAGCGCGCCGAGCGCGTGGCCGCTGCCGGTGATGAGTGGCATGCCGGCATAGAAGCGGATCTGCATGTCCCCCAACACCAGCGGATTGGTGCGGAATCGATCGTCGACGGTCGCATCATCGACTTCAAGTGCATCCGGCTTGAGGATGGTGTACGCACAAAAAGCGTCTTCGCGCGGCGTTTCGGGATCCTCGATGCCGACGCTGGCCTTGAACCACTGGCGATCGCGGTCGATCAGGGTGATGGCTGCCATCGGCACGTTGCAGATCGAGGCGGCCAACGCGACGATGGCGTCGAACACGGCTTCATGTTCGCTGTCGAGCAATTGTGTTTCGGCCAGCGCGACGAGGCGTTCGGCCTCGTTCGCCGGCAACGGCAGTGCAGTCACGTCACCCCCCGGTGCAGATGCAGCGTCCAGTTTAGGCAACGGCCCTGTCGCGCGCATCAAGGACGCGTGAACGATTCAGGCCGCCAGCCCGTAGCTGTGCAACAAGGCCGCCGGGTCCGGTTCGCGACCACGGAAGGCGACGAAGCTGTCGAGTGCCGGGCGCGAGCCGCCCACCGCCAGGACTTCGGTGCGGAAGGCGCGGCCGGTATCCGCATTGGTGATGCCTTCGTGCTCGAAGCGCGCGAAGGCGTCTGCCGACAACACCTCGGCCCACAGGTAGCTGTAGTAGCCGGCGCAATAGCCGCCCGAAAAGATGTGGGTGAAGCCGTTCGGAAACCGCTGCCAGTGCGGCGGATGGATGACCGCCACCTCGCGGCGCACCGCGGCCAGCGTCTCCTGCACGCGCGCGCCGCGGGCCGGATCGAAGTCGAGGTGCAGGCGGAAATCGAACAACGCGAATTCGAGCTGGCGCACCAGGAACAGGCCGGCCTGATAGTGCTTGGCCGCGAGCATGCGATCGAACAAAACCTGCGGCAACGGCGCCCCGGTCTGCCAATGCGCCGCAACCAGATCCAGCGTTTCGCGGTGCCAGCCGAAGTTCTCCATGAACTGGCTCGGCAGCTCCACCGCGTCCCATTCCACGCCCTCGATGCCGGACAGGCTCGGGTAATCGATCTCGGTCAGCAAATGGTGCAGACCGTGCCCGAATTCATGGAACAGGGTGAGCACGTCGTCGTGCGTGAGCAGGGACGGCAGCGCGGCCGTCGGCGGCGCGAAGTTGCAGGTCAGGAAGGCGTGCGGGCGCTGCAATGCAGAGATGCGCTTGCGCGAACGCGCCACGTCCATCCAGGCGCCGCCGCGCTTGCCGCTGCGCGCGAACAAGTCGAAGTAGACCACCGCGAAGGCGTCGCCCCCTGCATCGGCGAGATCGAAACAGCGTGCATCCGGATGCCACAGGTCGACGCCGGAGCGTTCGACGAGCTTCACGCCGAACACGCGCTCGGTCAGCGCATGCAGGCCGGCCATCACGCGTTCGAGCGGGAAGTAGGGCTTCAGTTCCTCTTCGCTGAGCGCATAGTGTTCGATGCGCATTTTTTCGCTGGCGTAGGCGACATCCCAGGGCTGCAGCGTGTCGATGCCGAAACGCGCCCGCGCGAACTCGGTCAGTTCGGCGATCTCGCGCTCGGCCACCGGCTTGGCGCGCGCAGCCAGACCATGCAGGAAATGCAGCACGCGTTCGGGTGTTTCCGCCATCTTCGTCGCCAGCGACTCTTCCGCAGCATTCGCGAAACCAAGCAACTGCGCCGCTTCGTGCCGCAGCGCCATGATCTGGTCGATGCGCGGGCCGTTGTCGAACCGACCGGCGTCCGGGCCTTGGTCCGAGGCGCGTGTCTGGTACGCGGTGTAGACCTGTTCGCGCAGGGCGCGATCGTCGGCGTGCATCATCAGCGCCTGGTACACCGGCGGCTGCAGGGTGATGCGCAGTCCGTCGGCCTTGGCGTCCCGTGTCGCCTGTTTCAACAGAGCCAGCGCCGATTCGGGCAGGCCGGCCAGACGCGCATCGCCTTCGGGCAGATCCAGCGTCCACGCTTCGGTGGCATCGAGCACGGCCTGCTCGAACTCGGTGGACAGCCGCGACAACTCGGTGGCGATCGCCCGGTAGCGTTGCTGCTTGTCGGGCGGCAGGTCGACGCCGGCCAGGCGGAAGTCGAGCAGGGCATCCTCGACCAGCTTGCGTGCGGCCGCCGGCAAGGCGGCGAAATCGGCGCGCGCGCGGATCGAACGCACGGCCGCACACAAGCCCGCGTGCTGACCGATCTCGGTGCCGAAGTCGGTCAGCAGCTCGATCGCCTCGCCATACGCCTCGCGCCAATCCGGCGTGTCGCGCACATTGTGCAGATGCCCGACCGGCGCGAAGCAGCGGTTCAGCGCGTCCTCGCAGTCTTCCCAGGCCAGCATCAACGTGTCGAAGCGATGCTGCGCCGGCTCCGCAACCAGCGCCTCGATGCGCGCACGATAATCGGCGATGCGCGCCTCGACGGCTGGCATCACGTGCTCCGGCCGGACATCGGAGTAGGCGACGAACTCGTTGTCGCGCAGCAAGGGGTTGGCAGCGGTCATCAGACATCTCCTTCGAAGTGGACAACATGGCGGCAGCCCGCGCTGTTCGCAAGTTCGCGTAGCATTCGCGCATGAGCAACGCCTTGCCCGACCGCTACCGTTTCGTCGAACTGTTCGGCCAGGTGCCGTGGTTCGCGACGCTGCCCGAGGATGCCCGCGCGGCGCTCGCTTCCGGCTGCCGGTGGCGGCGCATCGCCGGCGGCGAAGCGTTGTTCTACGAGGGCGAAGCGTCCGATGCGGTGTACCTGCTGGTGCACGGCAGCCTGGCCGCATTGCAGAACCAGCGCGACGGCACGGCGCGGCTGATCGGGCAGATCATGGCCGGCGAAACCGTCGGCGAACTCGGCGTGCTGGTGTCGCGGCCGCGCTCCGCGACGATCCGCGCGCTGCGCGACAGCGAACTGATCGTGCTGCCGGCGGAACATCTGGAAGCGATGACCGAAGCCTTCCCGCAGGCCATGCTCGGTCTTGCGCGACTGGCGCTGCGTCGTCGCGGCGAACTGCAAACGCACGACGCGGCGCCGCGCACGATGGCCTTGCTGCCGCAGTCCGCCGGCGTCGATCTGTGCGCCGTCGCTGCGCAACTGGCCGAGGCGCTGGCGCCGTTCGGCAGCGTGCGCACGCTCGACTGCACGGCCGCAGGTGGCGCCGCCGGCGACTATCACGCCATCGAGATCGTCTCGCGCTTCGTGCTGTATGTCGCCGACGGCGATGATGCGGCCTGGCGCGACCAGTGCCGTCGCCAGGCCGACGTGCTGCTGTTCGCGGTGCGAGCGGCCGAACATGCGCCGCTGTCGGACGAGTGGCCGGAGGCGCAGGAGACTCAAGTGGCGCGACAGCAGCACCTGCTGTTGATCCACGATGCGAAACCCCGCTTCGGCGCGGCGCGACGCTGGCATGCGCACTGTCCGCACGCGGCCCTGCATCACCTGCGCGACGGCGACGACATGGCGCGACTGGCGCGGCTGATTGCCGGACGCAGCCTGGCGCTCGTGCTGTCGGGCGGGGGCGCGCGCGGCTTCGCGCACATCGGCGTGCTGCGCGCGCTGCGCGAGGCCGGGCTGCAAATCGACAGCGTCGCCGGCACCTCGATCGGCGCCGTCATCGGCGCGGCGGTGGCGGCGGAGTGGTCGATCGAGGAAATGACCGAGCGGTTCCGCCAGGTCTTCTACGACCAGAACCCGTTGTCCGACTACACGCTGCCGCTGGTGTCGCTGGTGTCCGGGCGCAAGATGTCGCGGCTGTTGCAGGACACCTACGGCGAACGCGACATCGAGGACCTGCTGCTGCCGTATTTCTGCGTTTCCGCGAACCTGACCCGCGGCGACGCGATGATTCACCGCGAAGGCAAGTTGTGGCAGGCCCTGCGTGCCTCGGCCGCGATTCCCGGCCTGGTGCCGCCGGTGTTCAAGGGCGGCGAAGTGTTCGTCGACGGCGGCGTCGTCAACAACCTGCCGGTGGACCTGATGCGGCAAACCCATCGCGGCGAAGTGATCGCCGTCGACATCGGCGGCGACTATGCGCTGCACACCACGGTCGACGAATACGAATTGCCGCCGGCGTGGCGGCTCTGGGTCGAAAGCCGCACCAGCCATCGGCGCCCGACCTTGCGCGAAATCCTGCTGCGCGCCGGCATGGTCAATTCCGGCGCGCAGACCATCGCCGCGCGCGCCCAGACCAGCCTGCTGATCCAGCCCAAGCTCGCCGACATCGGCCTGCTCGACTGGCAGAGTTATTACCGCGCCATCGACCGCGGCTATCAACACGCGTTGCGCCAGATCGGCGGACCCAAGGACGCGCTCGCCGACGAGACGCCGGTGTTCTGATCACTCGAAGCCGTCGCCGAACACCGTGCTGGCGTCATAGCCCGCGGCCTCGGTCAGCACCGCCGCATTCATCTTCAGCACGCCGCCGCCCATCGCGAGCGCATTGGCGATCGTGCCCGGCACGTCATTGGTCTTGTGGTAGCCCGGATAGAGGTCGTAGTCGTATTCGATGACCAGCAACGACGGCACGGCCCGGTTGATGAAGGGCATGTGGTCGGAGCCGAACGGATTCGTCGATGTGTGCGGCACCAGTTCCGTCGCGTAGTCGGCGACCGCGTTCTGGAATTGGGGAAACACCGTCGACAGTGCCGACGAGGTCTCGAGCAGCACATCGAGCTGCGTGTCCTGCGAATAGCCGATCATGTCCATGATCAAGGCCAGCTTGATCTTCGGCAGATGGCCGTTCGGACGCAGCGCATCTTCGACCCAGCGGGTACTGCCGATCAGACCCTGCTCTTCCCCCGAAAAACACGTGAAGACCATCGTGCGTTTCGGCGGAAAGCGCGTGAACACTTCGGCCATTTCGAGCACGGCCGCACAGCCGGAGGCATTGTCTTCGGCGCCGGGCGCGGCAGCACTGCCGGCGCCATTGGTCTGGATCGAATCGTAGTGCGCACCCACGATGATCCATTCGTCCGGCAAGGTCGTGCCGGTGAGCGTGCCGATGACATTGACCTGGGGCACGGCCACGGTGCCGGACATCGGGAATGCGTAAGTCGAGGTCTGCAGCCCGAGGTTGCCGAACTGGTCCAGCAACCAGTCGCGCGCGCTGGCGATGCCGCCGCGGCGGCTGGAACGATCGTACGTGGCGAGATGCGACAGAACTCCGAACCAGCGGTCCCGGTCGACGGTATCCACGCGTTGCTGCACCTCGGGATTCGCGGCGCGCTTGGCCCGGTCGATCAAGCCGCGTGCACGCCAATCCTGGGCGATGCTGCGATTGGGCACGACCGGCCGCCACTCCGAGACTTCCGGCAAACGATACGGCAGCAAGGTGGCCGGCGTGCGCACCAGGGTATAGCGCCCCGCACGAGCGATGGCGGGCAAGGGTGCGCTCGGATGGATGGCGCAACCGCGCGCCTGCAGTGCGAGATCGTCGGGACGGATCCAGCCCAAATCGTCGAGCACGTGTTCGCCTTCGATCAGTTCCGGCAGTGCCGTGGCCGGTGCGGCCACCAGCATGCGATCGTCGAGCTCCAGCCACCAGCCGCCGCGCGCCTCGATCTCGCGACTGTAGGCCAGGACATCCGCCTGGCGTCGATCGCCCAGCGCCACAAGCGCCGCCGGCATCGGCAAGGCCGTGGTCAGTCCCATCTGCAGTCCGAGGGCGAGCGAAGACAGCATGCGTGAATCGTCCGGGGTTATTCGAAGCCGTCGCGCAATACCGGCGTCTCGAAGCCGGCGGCATCGGCCAGCACGGCGATGTTCATCTTCAGGATGCCGCCGCCCATCTGCTGCGCGCGAGTGATGTTCGCCGGGATGTCGGTGGTCTTGTGGTAGTGCTGGTAGCCCTCGGGCCGTGTCGTCGCGTTGTAGCTGTAGTCGTTCTCGATGGTCAGCAAGGACGGCACGCCGCGGTTGATGAAGGGCATGTGGTCGGAGCAGCAGGCACTGGTGTCGGTGAGCACGCGCAGTTCGGGCGCGTAGGTCGCGGCAGCGGCGGAAAACGGCGTGAACACCGTCGACAGGGCGCTGCTGGTTTCCAGCAACACGTCGAGATCGGCATCGCCGGAGTAACCGATCATGTCCATGATCACGGCCAGATCGACCTTGGCCAGGTCGCCGCTGGTCTGCAACGACTGCGCGTAGGCCGAGCCGCCGTACAGGCCCTGCTCTTCGCCGGCGAAGCAGACGAAGATCATCGTGCGTTGCGGCGGAAACTGCGAGAACACGCGCGCCGCCTCGACCACGCCGGCGCAGCCGGAGGCATTGTCTTCGGCACCGGGCGACTGACTCGGGTCGTTGATGTTCTGCTGGCGCGAATCGTAGTGGCCGCCGACGATCACCCATTCGTCCGGATACAGGCTGCCGGTGCGTCGGGCGATGACGTTTTCGACCTGGGTGGCGGTGCCGCCGATCGTGAATGTCTGCGTCGAGACCTGCAGGCCGAGCGCGCCGAATTCGCCGATCAGCCAGTCGCGCGCCTGGTCGATGCCGCTGCCGTAGGACGAGCGGTCGTAACTCGCGAGTGTCGACAGCGTGTCGAACCAGCGCTGGGTGTCGATGACATCGACGCGTCGCTGCACTTCCGCATCGGGCGTGCCCTTGGCCATCGCCAGCAACCCGCGCGCGCGCAAATCCTTGCTGATGGCGCGGTTCGGCACCACCGGTCGCCACTCGGATACATCCGGCGCCTTGTATGGCAGCAGCGTGGCCGGCGTGCGCACGAGCGCGAAGCGTCCGGTGTCTGCAATGGCCGGCAAGACCGGACCTTCGTCGACACCGCAGGCCCGGGTCTGCAACGCGAGATCATCGGGACGGATCCAGCCCAGATCGGAAACGACACGTTCACCCGCCAACAGCTCCGGCAGCCGCGACGGCGGCGCCGCCACCAGCAGACGATTCTCCATCTCCACCCACCAGCCGCCGTCGCGTTCGATCTGGCGCGTGTAGCGATCCAGTTCAAACTGCGGATGCCGGTCGAGCGCGATCAACGCCGCCGGCATCGGCAGCGCCGTGGTCAGTCCCATCTGCAATCCGAGCGCGAGCGAAGAGATCATGGCGACGGCATGGGTAAGGGGCCGTCAGTCTAGCGCCACCGCCCCAGCACAGCGCTGCCATGGCGGTCACGCTATCGTGCTCGCTCGGTCGATGGATGAGGACGATGGGTACCGATACGCATTGGCAACGCGTCTACACGACCAAGGCCATCGATGCGGTGAGCTGGTATCGACCGCATCTGGATCGGTCGCTGGCCTTCATTGATGTGCTCGGGCTTGATCACGATGCGCCGATCATCGATGTCGGCGCCGGTGCGTCGACGCTGGTCGATGATCTCTTGGCGCGCGGCTACCGCGATCTCGCGTTGAACGACATCGCCGACGCGGCCCTGGCGCACACGCGTACGCGGCTCGCATCAACCGCTGCGGGCGCGCGCGTGGCCTGTTGCGTCGGCGACATCACCGCGCTCGACTTGCCGCAAGCGCACTACGCGCTCTGGCACGACCGCGCCGTGTTTCACTTTCTGACCGATGCAGCGCAACGCGATGCTTATGTCGCGCAAGCCACACGTTCGGTGCGCGGCGGCGGCCATCTGCTCGTCGCGACCTTCGCCGTGGACGGCCCGGAACGTTGCAGCGGACTGCCCGTGCAACGCTACGACGCGGATGCGCTCGCCGCCGTCTTCGCACCGCAGTTCAACCGCATCGACGATGCGCGCGAACAACACCCGACACCCTTCGGCACCACGCAGTCGTTCCAGTACGTGCTGCTGCAACACCGCTGAGCACCGGCACAAGGACACCCCCATGCATCAGGCGCTGCAAATCACGCCCTTCATGCACGTCCCCGACCTCGAAGCGGCGTTGGCATTCTTCGTCGACGTGCTCGGTTTCCGCGTCGTGCTTCGGCACGGCAACTATGCCTACATCGGCTTCGGCGACGCCCACATCCGCATGCTCGAAGATCCGGACGCGGCGGTCGCGACACGCGCAACCCGGCGCTTCAGCTACTACATCGACGTGCGCGACGTCGACGTGCTCCATCGCGACCTGAAACCGAAACTCGATACGCTTCCGCCCGCCGACGTACACGGCCCCGCCGACAAACCATATGGCCAGCGCGAGCTGCTCGTCGTCGTGCCCGATGGGCAAATCCTCGCGTTCGGGCAGGCGATCGCCTGAGGACGGCTACACCAACGAACCCACTCCGTCACTCACCGCTTCAACTTGCGATTGAAGAAATCGAGGATGGCGTTGTTGGCGTGTTTCTTCATCCACGGCGCGGCGATGCCGTGTTTGCCGCCGGGGTAGGTCATCAGTTCGAATGCTTTGCCGCGTTGTTGCAGGGCGCTCATGAGTTTGGTGCTGTTGGTGAACAGCACGTTGTCGTCGGCCATGCCGTGGATCAGGAACAGGTCCGAGGTCATGCCGTCGAGATGGGCGAACACGCTGCTCTGCCCGTAACCGTCGGCGTTGTCCTTGGGATGATCCATGTAGCGTTCGGTGTAGTGCGTGTCGTACAGCGCCCAGTCGGTGACTGGTGCGCCGGCCACGACCGCCGAGAAATCCGAGGACGCCTGACCGAGCACCTGCAGGGCCATGTAGCCGCCGTAGCTCCA
>JBGASK010000180.1:0-2810 GCA_044229785.1 Ahniellaceae bacterium | reverse complement strand
GCACATGCATCCGACAACGATTGCAAGTCGCCGTTCGCGTATCCGTGCGTCCGCGCGAGGTCGAGCAGACCGGATCGCGTCTGCGCGAGCTCGTCGCGCCGCATCGGCGTCATCTGCTCGGGTCGGGCACGAAGGGCCGGGCGGATCAGATCGACCCGGGCGACATGGCGGTCGAGGAACATGCGCACGCCGCCGAAGGAACGGTCGTCGACGATGACCTTCCACTTCTGGGCGAAGGCCGCGATGCTGGCCTCGCCTTCGCTGGCGTCCCAGCGCATGCGCAGCATCGGCAGGTCGTCCAGGGTGAAGGGTGCGAACGCGAGGTAGGTGACGCGCGCCGCCGGCTCGAACCAGACCGACGCGCCCAGCTCGCCGGCCACAAGGGATGTGTCGATGTGCTCGTGAACGCAGCGGATCGCCGGGTCGAGCATGCGCGGGTCGTCGAGCAGCGCACGCCGCACCAGCATGCAGTGGAACTCGGCGAAGTCGCAGCGGCCGCGCACCAGGACTTCGCGTTCCGGATCGGCGTTCATCAGGTGATGGGACTCGTCCAGCACGCGTCCGCCGGCTTCGCGCTGCTGGACGATGCGTCCGCCCGCCATGTGGATCGTCGGGCGCTGGTGGCCGTCGCTCCACAGATACAACGGTGCGACGATGCCGGCGCCGGTGGCGTCGGCGCAATCGAGCAGGATCTCGAGCCAGCCGGATTCGACGATGACGTCGTTGTCGACGAACACGATGAATTCGCCATCGAGTTCGTCGCGCACGCGTCGCCGCACGGCCTGCGGCCACAGCGGCTCGTCGAAGCTGCGGAGTTCGAATTGCCCCGCGGCTGCGCGCGCCTGAAGTTCGGCGCGCAGCGCCGCAGGCGATTGCACATCCAGATACAGGAAACGAAACGGAACCGTCGTGTTCGTCAGCACGCTGTCGATCGCGCGCAGGCTGAGCGCATGACGTTCGCGCGCCGTCATCACCAGCGTGACGCGGCGCGGGACGGCGGCGCTGCTCATCCGAACATCAACCCTTGCGGTGCTTGGCGAGACGCAACCAGGTGTCGACCACCGTGTCCGGGTTCAGCGACACCGACTCGATGCCCTGGTCCATCAGCCATTCGGCGAGGTCGGGGTGGTCGCTCGGGCCTTGTCCGCAGATGCCGATGTACTTGCCGCGGGCGCGGCAGGCCTTGATCGCCATCGCCAGCAGCGCCTTGACGGCATCGTTGCGCTCGTCGAACAGGTCGGCGATCAGGGCCGAATCGCGGTCGAGGCCGAGCGTGAGCTGGGTGAGGTCGTTCGAGCCGATCGAGAAGCCGTCGAAGTGATCGAGGAACTGGTCGGCGAGCAGGGCGTTCGACGGCAGCTCGCACATCATGATCAGCTTGAGGCCGTCCTTGCCGCGTTCGAGACCGTTCTGCGCCAGCACCTCGACGACGCGTTGCGCCTCGCTCACCGTGCGCACGAACGGGATCATCACCCAGGCATTGGTCAAGCCCATCTCCTCGCGCACCTTCTTCATCGCGCGGCATTCGAGCGCGAAGCAGTCGGCGAAATCGGTCGACACGTAACGGCTGGCGCCGCGGTAGCCGATCATCGGGTTTTCTTCATGCGGCTCGTAACGCTTGCCGCCGATGAGGTTGGCGTATTCGTTCGACTTGAAATCGGACAGGCGCACGATGACCGGATTCGGCGCGAAGGCCGCCGTCAGCGTGGCGATGCCCTCGGCGAGCCGATCGACGTAGAACTGAACCGGATCGGCATAACCGGCCATGCGTTCGTCGATGCGTTTCTTCGTGGCCGCATCCTGCTGCGCGTAGTTCAACAGCGCCTTCGGATGCACGCCAATGTGGCTGTTGATGATCATTTCCAGCCGCGCCAGGCCGACGCCCGCATTCGGCAGCTGCGCGAAGTCGAAGGCGCGCTCCGGATTCGCCACGTTCATCATGATCTTGAGCGGCGCCGGCGGCATCTGCTCGAGATCGGCGGTGACGCGTTCGAACGGAATCTGGCCCGCGTAGATGAAACCGGTATCGCCCTCGGCGCAGGACACGGTGACGTCGGCGCCGTCGGGAATGGTCTCGAGCGCATTGCCGCAACCGACGACCGCCGGCACGCCCAGTTCGCGCGCGATGATCGCGGCGTGGCAGGTGCGGCCTCCGCGATTGGTCACGATGGCGGACGCGCGCTTCATGATCGGTTCCCAGTCCGGGTCGGTCATGTCGGCGACCAGCACATCGCCCGGCTGCAGCTTGTTCATCTCGCTGATCGAGCGGATCACCCGCGCCTTGCCGGCGCCGATCTTGTGTCCGATCGAACGGCCTTCGCACAGCACCGGACCCTTGCCGTTCAAATGGAAGCGTTCAAGTTGAGTGGCACGTGCGCGCGATTTCACCGTCTCCGGGCGTGCCTGCACGATGTAGAGCTTGCCGGTGATGCCGTCCTTCGCCCATTCCACGTCCATCGGGCGGTCGTAGTGCCGTTCGATGATCAGCGCCTGTTTCGAGAGTTCGTGCACATCGGCGTCGCTGATCGCAAAGCGGTTCTGCAGTTCGATGGGCGTGGCTTCGGTGCGTACGCGCTCGCCCGGCGCATTCGAATAGACCATGAGGATCTGCTTCGAACCGAGCTGGCGGCGCAGGATGGCCGGCTTGCCTTCACGCAAGGTCGGCTTGTAGACGTAGAACTCGTCCGGATTGACCGCGCCCTGCACGACGGTTTCGCCAAGGCCGTAACTCGCCGTGACGAAGACCGCGTCGCGGAAGCCGGATTCGGTGTCGAGCGTGAACAACACCCCGGAGGCGCCAACGTCGGAGC
>JBGASK010000096.1:0-12776 GCA_044229785.1 Ahniellaceae bacterium | reverse complement strand
CCCATTGGTTGGCAATTGGATGCTGGCGGTCTATCAAGATCTTCGCTGCCAGCAAGCGAAACACCGCCTGGAAGACGCAACGTTCGTCGAGATGCTTCGCTTTGCGTCGTTGAATGGATGCGAGCACGTCCGTGAGCAGGCGGTCCAACTTCTGATGGATCTGTCCCTCGATCGAGGGCAGGAGGCCTGCGTCGACGAAGTCGAGTTGATAGGTCTTGTCGAACTTTCCGATTGATTTTGCGCGATGAATCGCATCAGGCGCCCAGTTCGCCTGATGGCTCTCAAACAGTGCACCAATCTCGTCGAGCTTCGCGCGCTCCAGAAACCTGGCTGGGCCCGTTCCTAGGACTTGCCATACCGAAACACCCGAACTCTCGATCACGAAGAAAAGCGGCGCTCCCAGCGAGCGGTGGGAGCTCGCCACCATCTGAGCGGTCGCGGAGTCGCCATGCGCTACCCCGAACGCGGCGGAGCGATACGACGCTGGCGTTTGCGTGAAGACGGCCAGTTCTGCATCTTGAATGGTGGCGACAGTCGCGGCGAAGTCGGGGAATCCATAGTCGTATTTGATGGCGTCGGGTTGATAACCGAGCTTTCTGGAGGCACTCGCGATGCGCTGCAGGGCGTTCATTGATTGGATCCTCCCGCGACAGATACCGGCGGAAAGGCGAGATCGCGCTGAGGATCGTCATCCCCCTCGAGCAATCGATTGCGTAACTCGTCAATCAACTGCGCCAACGGCAGCACGATCGTCGGTCCTGTCACCAAGACTCTAAAGTCCGAGGAAAAGTTCGCTTCTTCGCTTTCGACATGCAGCCAGACGTGCTGGCGAGCCAAGTGCTGCCAGCCAGCGGCCCGGCAGTCCTGAAGTACTGCATCTGAGAGTCGAGTGAGCTTGCTGATCGGCACGCCCAACTCGACCACCCGCTTGATGATCGACGTCGCGAGCAATTCGGCGGGACCGAAACATGCGCGCGGCCCACCCTCTATGAGTAGCATTGGGATTTCCTTCTTCCAGTACCGAAACGTTTCCTTGGACAGACCGAGAACGTCCCTGAGCTGGCCTGGGGTGTATCTCAATGCCACAACGCACCCCTTGCTAAGGTGTTGTCAACAACAACCTAGCATGCGGTTTAGGTGATTCCTAGGTGGCGCGTCAATTCTGGGGGGCGTTCTACTCACCGGATGAGACAGAGGAGGTCCTCCTTTCGGGCGGCTGTCTGCCTCTAGGGAGCGAGGTTCTATCAGGTGAAATCGACCACGCGAAAGTATGTTGTTAACAACGCTTTGTAGTGTTGTACGCCACATATTGTGGCCGAGTCGGATGCTGCTGGTCACCCAGTTCGTCGGGGCACATGACCAGGGCAGGTAGGACAACCACCTACTACCGGCGAAACGCTGACCGGCTGATTTTGGCCGTGTGCTGTCGGTCAGCCTCAGGGCGAAGTCGGTCAGATTCCCGACGTTTTGTAATGGGTCACAGTTCGGACAGGCTTCGGTCGGACAATTTGCCGTGACAGCATTTCCTGCTGTTCACGCGCATGCTGTCATCATTTCATAGCCACTGACACGGTTTTTTGCGCCTACTGACATCGTTTCGTATCGTCAACATCAAATCAAGGGCTTGAAAATGGAACTTTGGGCTTCATTAGCACTCCAACTGCCCGACTGCTAACCTCGTTTCCCCAAGGAGGATTCGATGTCCCAAGCATTGATCACCAGCAACTTCCCGATTCCGAGCGCGCTCGGCTCGCTCGACGCCTATATCGGCGCGGTCAACCGCGTGCCGATGCTGGAAGTCACCGAAGAGCAGGATCTGGCCTGGCGCGTGCGCCTCGACAACGACGCCGCCGCGGCCAAGCAGCTGATCCTGGCGCACCTGCGCTTCGTCGTGCATGTCGCGCGCGGCTACCAGGGTTATGGCCTCGGCATGGCCGACCTGATTCAGGAAGGCAACATCGGCCTGATGAAGGCGGTCAAGCGCTTCGATCCGGAACAGGGCGTGCGACTGGTGTCGTTCGCGGTGCACTGGATCAAGGCCGAGATGCACGAGTTCATCCTGAAGAACTGGCGCATCGTCAAGGTCGCGACGACCAAGGCGCAGCGCAAGCTGTTCTTCAACCTGCGCAAGTCCAAGAAGCGCCTGGGCTGGATGAACAACGAGGAAGTGAACACGGTCGCGAAGGAACTCAATGTCGATCCGTCCGACGTGCGCGAGATGGAAGCGCGTCTGAATGGTCGCGACGTCGGTTTCGATGCGCCCGCGAACGAAGACGACGATCATGCGCGTCCGTCGCCGGTAGCCTTCCTTGCCGACCACAGCGCCAGCCCGGACGAAGCCCTGCTGGCGCAGGACGAGGGCGATCATCAGGTCGACGTGCTGCGCGAAGGCATGGAGAAGCTCGATCAGCGCTCGCGCGACATCGTCAACCGTCGCTGGCTGGCCGAGAACAAGGCCACGCTGCAGGAACTGGCCGACGAATACGGCGTCTCCGCCGAGCGCATCCGCCAGATCGAAGCGAACGCGTTCAAGAAGATCCGCGCGTTGTTCGTCGCCTGATCCTCAACGCACCACGCAGACCCGCGACGGCCCTTCGGGGCCGTTCGTGTTTTCAGGGCTTGAGCGGCAGCTCCGGCTGCTTCAGCGGAATCTCGGCTTCGCCGCGGAACACGCGCTTGAACTCGGCGCGCGAGACCGAGACGTAGCGATCGTTGCCGCCAATTTCGACCTGCGCGCCCTGCGTCAATGCCCGCCCATGTTCATCGACGCGCACCACCATGGTCGCCTTGCGCCCGGTGTGGCAGATGGTCTTGATCTCGGTGAACGAATCGGCCCAGGCCAGCAGGTACTGGCTGCCCTCGAACAGTTCGCCCTGGAAATCGGTCCGCAAGCCGTAGGACAGCACCGGGATGTCGAGCTGGTCGACCACTTCGGTCAGTTGCCAGACCTGCGCTTTCGACAGGAACTGCGACTCGTCGGTCAGCACGCAATGCAGCGGCCCGTTCGCGGCGACGTCGTCGCGCACCAGTGCAAGCAGATCGTCGTCGCGCTCGAAGATCACGCCGTTCGCCTTCAGGCCGATGCGCGACTGCACCACGCCGCGGCCGTAACGGTCGTCCAGCTTCGGCGTCAGGATCAGCGTGCGCATGCCGCGCTCGTGATAGTTGTGCGCCGACTGCAGCAGCGTCGTCGTCTTTCCGGCATTCATCGCCGAGTAGTAGAAGTAGAGCTTGGCCATCGCGGCGTCGTTCGGATCGGGCCAACGATCTTAGCAGCGCCGGTCGCGACGCCCGGATAGAATCCGCGCCCGCTTTCCTGTTCCCCTGATGAGCCTCAATCCTGCCCAACGCGAAGCCGTCGCGTATTGCGACGGTCCCCTGCTCGTGCTCGCCGGCGCCGGTTCCGGCAAGACGCGCGTGATCACCGAAAAGATCGCGCACCTGCTGCGCATCGGCCACGCGGCTTCTGCCGTCGCGGCGATCACCTTCACGAACAAGGCCGCGAAGGAGATGCGCGAGCGCGTCGGCAAGCTGATTTCGCGCGAAGCGGGCGAGGCCTTGCAGGTCTCGACCTTCCACGCCCTCGGTTTGCGCGTCCTGCAGCAGGAGGCGGCACACGTCGGGCTGCGTCGCGGCTTCTCGATCCTGGACGCCGACGACGCCTTCGCCCTGGTCAAGGACCTGGCTCCGGCCGGGTTGAAGCCGGATGCCCTCGATCTGCTGCGTGGCCTGATCGGCAAGGCCAAGGACAACGGTCTCGATCCGGACGAGGCGCTGGCCGCGGCGCGGTCGCCGAAGGAATTGCAGGCCGCGGAGCTCTATGCCGCCTACACGCGCAGGCTGCGCAACTTCAATGCGCTCGACTTCGACGACCTGATCTTCCTGCCCGAGCGATTGTTTTCGACCAACGAGGAAGTGCGCACGCGCTGGCAGCAGAAGCTGTCGTATTTGCTGGTCGACGAATACCAGGACACCAATCGTGCTCAATATCGATTGCTGAAGCATCTGGTCGGCGAACGCGGGCGCTTCACCGCCGTGGGCGACGACGATCAGTCGATCTATGCCTGGCGCGGCGCGAATCCCGAGAACCTGAACGAACTGGCGCGCGACTATCCGCAGCTGAAGCTCGTCAAGCTCGAGCAGAACTACCGCTGCAGCGGACGCATCCTGCGTGCGGCCAATGCGGTGATCGCGAACAATGCGCACCTGTTCGAAAAGAAGCTGTGGAGCGCGCATGGCGAAGGCGAGCCGCTGCGTGTCCTGCAATGCAAGGACGAGACGCACGAGGCCGAGCGCGTCGCTGCCGAGATCGCGCACCTGCAGCAGACGCGCAAGGCGCCGTGGAGCGACTTCGCGATCCTGTACCGCGGCAACTTCCAGTCGCGCGCATTCGAACAGGCCCTGCGCCTGCTGCGGGTGCCGTACCACGTCTCCGGCGGCACCGCCTTCTTCGACCGCGCCGAAGTACGCGACCTGCTCGCCTATCTGCGCGTGCTGGTCAATCCCGAGGACGACAGCGCCTTCCTGCGCATCGTGCAGACGCCGAAGCGCGACATCGGCACCGGCACGCTGGAAAAACTCGCGCAACTCGCCGGTTCCCGCGGGCTGTCGATGGCGCGCGCGGCCGATTCGCTGGAAGTGCAGAAGCAGATCGCCGCGCGCCCGGCGGCGGCGCTCGCGAACTTCGCCGAACAGATCAGGCGCTGGCGCATCAGCGCGACCAGCCTCGACGCCGGCGCGTTGTGCGAGAAGCTGATCCAGGAATCCGGCTATGCCCAGCATCTGGAGGCGACGGTCAAGGATCCGGCGGCGCGGGCGCGGCGTTTCGAGAACCTGAAGGAACTGGTCGACTTCCTGAAGGCCAACGGCAAGGGCCGCGACGCGCTGGGCGAACTGGCGGCGCAGTTGGCCCTGCTCGGCAATCTCGACCGCGACGACAACGGCAATGCCGTGCGGCTGTCGACCCTGCACGCCTCGAAGGGGCTGGAGTTCCGCCACGTCTGGCTGGTCGGGCTGGAAGACGGCACCCTGCCGCACGAGGGTGCGATCAACGAAGGCCGGCTCGACGAGGAGCGGCGCCTCTTCTACGTCGCCATCACGCGCGCCAAGGACAGCTTGACCCTGTCGCACGCCGCCCACAAGCAGCGCTTCGGCGAGTTGCTGGCGCAGAAGCCGAGTCGCTTCCTCGACGAACTTCCCGCTGCCGACGTGGCCCGCGAGGGCGACGATCCCGAGCGCGACCGCGCCGAGAAGCGCGAGCGCGGCCAGGCGCATCTGGCGAGGCTCGCGGCGATGCTGGGCGGTCCCGGGTGACATCAACGCGACCTGCCGCAACCGCTACACTTTCAGGACTCAACGACAGGAGTAACGCATGCGCATCATCCGCCAGGGCATGGTGGTTCTGACCCTCGCCGCCTTGTCCGCCTGTGCCGGCCAGGGCACCAGGCCCGCAGCCGCACGCCCCGATGATCTGGCCGACGTGCCGCGCTCGGCGCCGCCGGGTTCGCTCAAGGATCCCAAACACGACAACCTCAACGCCGTGTTGTGGTCGCAGGCCTCGGCCGAATATCGGGCGCTCGCCGCCCAGGCCTTCAATCAGGCGGCGCGTACCCTGGCGGCCGCCAAGGCCGACCCCCGGTTCAGCGCCTTGCCTGCGTCCGAGCAGGGCACCCCGCCGGCCGATGCGCCGCTGGCGCTGATCACCGACATCGACGAAACCGTGCTCGACAGCTCGGCGTTCAACGCCGACATCATCCAGAACCCGATCGATCCGGCCTTGCCGCCTGCCGAAGCGCACAAGCAGTTCGACCGGCGCTGGAACGACTGGGTCGCGCAACGCGAGGCGATCGCCATGCCGGGTGCGGCGGCGTTTCTGAAACAGGCCGAAGCGGCGGGCGTGAAGGTCTTCTACATCACCAACCGCAAGGACCCCGAGAAGGAAGAAACCTGCAACAACCTCGTCCAGGCCGGTCTGCCGCTCGCCGACTGCGCCAGTCAGGTGCTCACCCGCAACGACGCCGAAGGGCGCCCGAAGGAGAAGGGGTCGCGCCGCAAGACGGTGGCCGCCGGCCATCGCGTGGTGATGGTCCTCGGCGACAACCTCGGCGACTTCGCCGACGGCATCTACGCCAGCCTCGATAGCCGCGCGCAGCTGGTCGACGCGCAGTCGGCGTGGTGGGGCGAGCGCTGGATCATCCTGCCGAACCCGATGTACGGTTCGTGGGAAGAGGTGCTCGGCAACATCGACAACGATGCCGCCAGCCCCACCTACGGGGTCGAGCAGGAGCGTCGCCGGCTGTTCAAGGCGCGTGCCCTTCGCGGCGTGGATTGGTGGCAGAACCCACAAAAGATCGAGAAAAAATCCAAATAAAACAATGCGATAAGCAGATATATTGAAGGTATTGCATTAGCTTGTGGCGACAAGTTATTCTTCGTCCGTCAGTTGTCCAGAATAACGACGACAAGAACCAACAATACGCGCCCAAGCTTCCCCCTCCGGCGACTGCCGGTTCGATCAGATGGCCCGAAAGGTCCATCTGATTTTTTTTGTGTCCGCCGTGGGTGGCGGCCACCCGACTGGCCATCGCTTCGCGATCTCGAAAACCCGTGCCAGAGGGCTTTTGTACGGTCGGGACTTGCCAGAACCGGCCGTGACGCCCACCATGTCCGCCCCCAACGTTCGAGGTTCGACCATGAAACGCCGCCTGCTTCCCTTGATGCTGATCGCCGCCCTCGGACTGGTTGCCTGCGGCAAGGACGAGTCCGCCGTGGCGCCGGAAGCGGCCAAGGTTGCGGCGGCCTCGACGGCGCCCGAGGGTGCCGTGCAGGCGCAGATCGACGCATTGAGGTCGGGCCAGTTCTCGAGTGCGTTCCTGGCCTCGATTCCGCCGAGCATGATCGATCAGGCCCGCGCCAAGTGGACGGCCAAGATGGCCGAGCCGGCCTCGGAAGAAGACCGCAAGAACTTCGAAGAAATGATGACCGAACTGACTGCCGACGGCGCCGAAGCCGCGATCTACGCCAAGGTCGAACCGGACCTGCTCCAGTTCAAGGAAACCGCCGCGATGCAGATGCCGATGTACGTGGGCATGGGCCGCGGCATCCTCGCCGCCGGCGTGCAGCAGCGCGAAGACCTCAGCGCGGAGCAGAAGACCCAGGCGATGGCCTCGATCGACGCCTTCGCGAAGTGGGCGGAAACCGCGAAGTTCGCCGAGCCGGAACTCGCGAAGCAGGCCATCGGCCATGTCTGCAAGGCGGCGCGCGACCTGAACCTCAAGAGCATCGACGACCTGCGCGCGCTCAGTTTCGACGAGGCCGTGAAGCGCGGCGACGTCCTGTTCGTGGCGGTCAAGGAGATCCTCGGCACCTACGGATTCAAGATCGACGACGTGCTCGCCTCGGCCAAGACCGAAGTGGTCTCGCAGACCGGCGACAGCGCCAAGGTCAAGATCACCTACACCATGTTCGAAGCGCCGCTCAGCTTCGAATCCGAAATGGTCAAGCTCGACGGTCGCTGGTACGGCAAGGATTCGCTGGAAAGCCTGAAGAAGGATCTGGCCGAGCCGGCGGTCGAGGAACCCGCCGTGGCCGGTGAGGCCGACGCTCCGGCCCAGGGCTGATCGTCCGCTTGGCAGCAATGCATTCGGTATCCATGCCCGGTCGTGACGACCACGCCGGCGGCCTTCGCGGCCCCTGGTTCTGGAAGGTGCTCGGCGCGCTGATCCGCCCGTGGCTCCAGTTCCGCACCGAGCCGCCGGCGGCGGGCTCCGTGCTGTCGGGCGACAAGCCCGTGGTCTATCTGCTCGAGCGCTACGGCGCGATCAACGCCGTGATCCTCGAAGAGGCGTGCCGCGCGCAAGGCTTGCCGGCGCCGTTGCGGCCGATGCCGGGCGGGCATTTGCCGAAGTCGCGCTCGGTGCTGGCCTTGTCGCGGCGCGAAGGCCTGATGTTCCGCCGCCCGCGCCAGAAGACGCATTCGGCCGGCTTGGCCCAGGTCGTGCGCGCCGTACAGGCCTCGGACAGCCTCGACATCCAGGTGGTGCCGGTCTCGATCTTCGTCGGTCGCGCGCCGCAGCGGGAATCCGGCTGGTTTCGCGTGCTGTTCTCCGAGAACTGGGCGGTGGTCGGCCGCTTCCGGCGGTTGATGTCGCTGCTGCTGAACGGTCGCGACACCATCGTGCATTTCAGCCCGGCCGTGAGTCTGCGCGACGTCGTTTCCGAAGGCCTCGACACCGAGCGCACGGTGCGCAAGGCCAGCCGCGTGATGCGCGCGCACTTCCGGCGCCTGCGTGCGGCCGTCATCGGGCCCGATCTGTCGCATCGCCGCACCGTCATCGATGCGGCGATGAATGCCGAAGGCGTGCGCCATGCCGTGGCCGCGGTCGCCAGCAAGGAACGCATCACGCTGGAGCAGGCGGAGGGGCGTGCGCGTTCCTATGCCTGGGAAATCGCCGCCGACTATTCGCACCCGACCGTGCGTTCGGCCTCGTTTCTGCTCACCACGTTCTGGAACCGTCTGTACGACGGCATCCGCACCCATCATTTCGACACGCTGAAGCAGGCGGCGCCGGGCCACGAGGTGGTCTACGTGCCCTGCCACCGCAGTCACATCGACTACCTGCTGCTGTCCTATCTGCTCTACGTCAACGGCATCGTGCCGCCGCACATCGCCGCCGGCGTGAACCTGAACCTGCCCGTGATCGGCTCGCTGCTGCGCAAGGGCGGCGCCTTCTTCCTGCGCCGCAGCTTCAAGGCGAACGCGCTGTATTCGGCCGTGTTCTCGGAGTACGTGACGCAGCTGTTCCAGCGCGGCGTCTCGATGGAGTATTTCATCGAAGGCGGGCGCAGCCGCACCGGCCGCCTGCTCGAGCCGCGCGCCGGCATGCTGGCGATGACGGTAAAGAGCTTCCTGCGCGAGTCGCGCCGTCCGGTGGTGTTCCAGCCGGTCTACATCGGCTACGAGCGCATCCTCGAGGGCAAGTCCTACATCGGCGAGCTGTCCGGCAAGCCGAAGGAAAAGGAATCGATCTTCGGCCTGCTCAAGTCGCTCAAGCTGCTGCGCGAGCGTTACGGCAAGGTCACGGTCAGCTTCGGCGAACCGGTGTACTTGACGCAGTTGCTCGACGAGCGCGTGGGGGATTGGCGCGCCACGGCGAAGGACGAACGGCCGGAGTGGTTCGGTTCGGCGGTATCGACCCTGGCCGAGCGCATCCTCGTCAACATCAACCGCGCTGCCGACGTCAATCCGGTCAATCTGCTGGCAGCGGCCCTGCTCGGCACGCCCAAGCACGCCATGGCCGAGGACGACCTGCAGCGCCAGATCGCGCTGAGCCAGCGCCTGATCGCGTCGGTGCCGTATTCCGATCGCGTCACCATGACCGAACTCGATCCCGCCGGCGTCGTCGCCTACGGCGAGAAGCTCGGGGTGATCCAGCGCGTCAAGCATCCGCTCGGCGACGTGCTGCACAGCACCGGCGACCAGGCCGTGCTGCTCAGTTATTTCCGCAACAACGTGCTGCACCTGTTCGCGACGCCGGCCTGGGTCGCGGTCTGCTTCCTCAACAACCGGCGCCTGCAGCGCGCGACGGTCGAGCGCCTCGGGCGCTTCATCTATCCGTTCATCCAGGGCGAGCTGTTCCTGCCCTGGACCGAGGACGAGTGGGCGGGGCGCATCGACGCGATGATCGGCCAGTTCGTGCAGGAGGGCCTGCTCGAATGCGAGGACGAGGGCAAGGTGCTGCGTCGCCGCGTCGGCCAGACCGACGAGGCCTACCAGTTGCGCGTCATCGCCAACTCGCTGCTGCAGGCCTTCGAGCGCTACTACATCGCGCTGGCCCTGCTGGTGAAGTCCGGCCCCGGCGTACTCTCGACCGCGGAACTGGAGAACCAGTGCCAGCTGACCGCGCAGCGCCTGTCCCTGCTGCATACCCAGGCGGCGCCGGAATTCTTCGACAAGACCCTGTTCAAGGGCTTCATCGCGACCATGCGCGAACGTGGCGTGCTCTCGCTCGACGGCAACGCCAAGCTCTCGTTCGGCGACGACCTCGTCGCGATGGCCGAGGACTCCAAGCTCATCCTCAGCCGCGAGCTGCGCCACTCCATTCTCAAGCTCGCGGGCAGCAAGGACCGCAGCGAGGTCACGCCGCCGCCGCAGGCGGCCTGACGCGGGATGGGGCGCGTGTCCGATCCTGCCGAGTTCGAATCCGCGCAGTTGTTCGAGCGTCTGTATGACGAGTTGAAGCGCATCGCACACCGCCATCTGGCTGGTGGCGGCGCGACGTTGCAGACCACTGGCCTCGTGCACGAGGCCTATCTGAAACTGTCGCGCACAGCCGTGCTCGACGAAGCGCATCTGCTCAATCTCGCGAGCCGTGCGATGCGCCAGGTGCTGGTCGATCTGGCACGTAGTCGCGGTCGCGAGAAGCGCGGTGGCGGCCTGCGTCTGGAAACCCTGACCGAGCGCGATGCGCCCGCGGCGGCGGTCGAAGAACTCGATGTGCTGGCGCTGGAGCAAAGTCTGATGCGACTTGAACAAGCCGAGCCGCGACTCGCGCGTGTCGTCGAATTGCACTTCTACGGCGGACTCAGTTTTCCCGAGATCAGTCGCGTGTTGCAGATGACCGAGCGCACGTTGTTTCGCGATTGGCGTGCCGCGCGCGCGATGATCCATGCCGATCTCGTGCACGCAGCGCGCGGAGGCGGCGCGTGAGCGACACCGAGGCCGAGCGGCGCGTTCGCGCCCTGCGCCTGATGCGTGCGGCGCTGGACATCACCGGTCCTGCGCGTGCGGAATGGCTGGACGCGCAATGTGCGGAAGATGCCGTCCTGCGCGCCGAGGTCGAGCAGTTGCTGGCCGCCGATGCCGCTGAATCCGGCGTGCTTGACCAATCGCTGGGCGAGCACGTCGCGCGCGGCGCCATCGGTGCCGATCCGCGCATCGGCCGCAAGCTCGGGCCCTATGTGTTGACCGAGTTGCTCGGTCGCGGCGGCATGGGTGTGGTCTATCGCGGCGAGCGCGATCAGGGTGGCTTCACGCAGTCGGTGGCGATCAAGCTGCTGCGTGCCGGTGCGCACGACGACGTGCTGGCCGCGCAACGCTTCGCGCGCGAACGCCAGATCCTGGTGCGACTGCAGCACCCGCACATCGCGCGCCTGCTCGACGGCGGCATCGACGACGACGGCCAGCCTTGGTACGCGATGGAATACGTGCAGGGCGAGGCCTTGCTCGACTGGGCGACGCGAACGCAGGCATCGTTGCGCCAACGCCTGCAGTTGCAGATGCAGGTCTGCGACGCGGTGCATTACGCACATCAGAACCTGGTGCTGCATCGCGACCTGAAGCCGGCCAACATCCTGGTCGATGCGGCGGGTGGCGCGAAGCTGCTCGACTTCGGCATCGCCAAATTGCTCGATGACACCGCGCAAGGTGATGCCGCAACCCGGACGCGCACCGAACAGCGCGCGTTCACCCCGGCCTACGCCGCACCGGAGCAGGTGGCGGGCGGCGATGTCAGCACCGCCAGCGACATCTATGCACTCGGCGTGATCTTGTACGAGCTGCTGACCGGAGAGCGCCCTACACGCGGTGACGACATCGAAGCGCCTTCGCGACGCGTGTTGCGCGCGCGCGGCGATCGTCATCAAGCCGCACGATTGCGCGGCGATCTGGACACCATCGCGTTGACCTGCTTGCAGGCCGATCCCAAGCGTCGTTATGCATCGGCTGCCGCATTGAAGCGCGACATCGAATGCCATCTCGCGGGGTTGCCGATCGATGCGCGTGCCGATGCTTGGTCGTATCGCGCCCTGAAGTTCCTGCGCCGCCATCGCGTCGCGACGGCGACGGCGCTGCTGGCCATTGTCATGCTGATCGGCGCGACCGCGTTCAGTCTCGGGCAGGCACGCCGCGCCGAGCGCGAATCGCTGCGTGCGTCGGAAGCCGCCGCGCGCGCCGAGCGTGCACGTGACGCAGCGCTCGACGAAGTGAGGCAACAGGAAACCCTGCGCGAACATTTCGTCGCGGTGCTGAATCGGGCCAGCGAGCGCGACACGCCGATCGCACCCGAAGAACTGATGAAACTTGCGGCCGATCCGAACTTGCTGGGCAGCTTCGGTGATGCCGACACCCGCCTCGCGCTGCAACTGGCGCTGGCCGATTTGTTTGCGCAACGCGACGACTACCAGCGCACGCTCGATCTGCTCGATCCGCTGGTTCCCGATTTGCCGAATGCGCCGGCGCGCCTGCAATCGCGCGCAGCCGCGATCCGCGCCACGGCCCTGGTGCGTCTCGGTCGATTGGACGAGGCCGAGCGCGAAATCGACGCGGCAGAACGGCTGATGACGCCCGAGCAACAGGCCGGCGGCATCTTGCCTGCCGACCTCGCGATACTGCGCGCACAGCGGCTGCGTGGTGCCGGCGACCTGGTCGCCGCCGCGATGGCCGCGCGAGAAGCGGCCAAGCAAGCCGAACGTGCGACCGATGGCTCCGCCTTGAATCGCGGCCGGTTGATCGGTAGCGCCGCGACCACGCTCCTGCTCGCGGGCGATCTCGGTGGCGTGGTTGAACTGACCGATCTCGCCGCCAAGGTGTGGTCGGAGGCCGGCGTCAGCGCCAACATCGCGACCCGCGTCAATGCCGCGAATCGCGCCAATGCGCTGTTCCTGCGCGGCGATCTGCTGGCGGCGCTGGCCGCGTTCGAAGCGATCGATGCCGATACCAGCGCCAGCGAATCGCCGCCAGCGCGGGCCGCGCGCGATCTCACGCACGCCAAGACGCT
>JBGASK010000007.1:0-49172 GCA_044229785.1 Ahniellaceae bacterium | reverse complement strand
GCATGGGCCACGGCGGCGCGCGCCTTGGTCAGGATGGCGCGGTCGAGCAGGGCGGTCGGTTCCGATTGCGGCAGACGTTTGTACGCAGCCACCTCGGCTTCGTAGCCGCGCATCAGATCGTCGAGTTCCTGGTCTTTCATGCCGAGGACCTCAAGCCGGCGCGCAGTTTTTCAAGGGCATAGCGCAATCGTGACTTCGCGGTTTCGCGTCCGACGCCCATGACCTCGCCGATTTCCTCGATGCCCAGCCCGTTTTCGACCCGCAGCAGGAAGGCGCCGCGCTGATCGGCCGGCAATTCCGCCAGCGCTTCCTGCAGCCGGCGCGACTGTTCGAAGTCGCTGAGCACGCGATCGGGGCGTTCGCGTTCGTCGTTCTCGGCGACCCGGAAGGCATTCTCGGCGGTTTCGCCGTTGTCTTCGGGGCGTTCGCGACGGTACTGGTCGATCACCAGATTGTGCGCGATCTGCAGCAGCCAGGTCGAGAACTTGGCTTCGACACGGTAACGCGTGCGCGCCTGAATGACCCGCCCCCAGGTTTCCTGGAACAACTCGTCGGCCAGCTCGCGTCGCTTCAGGCCGCGCAGCAGGAAACGGAACAGCGGGCCGCGATGGCGCGTGTACAGCAGCTCGAACGCACGCGCGTCGCCGCTTGCATAGGCCAACATCAGATCCTCGTCGCTGCGTTCCGTCATCATGGCCGAGCGTAAACGAAGCGCCGCGGGCGGCATAGCCTCGGGCTCGGGAATATCGAATGGATACGGGGCGGCGATGGCGTTCACGGGGCATGGAACGCGGCGCCGGCCAGGTCGGGGTTATCGCGAAGACACCCTCAGCCCAACGCGGCCTCGACCACCTTGATCGCGAGGTGTTCGGTCGATTCGGCCTGGGTGTCGAGCACCAGTTCCGCGTGCTCGGGTCGCTCGTACGGCGAATCGATGCCGGTGAAGTTCGGGATCAGGCCGGCACGGGCCTTCGCGTACAGGCCCTTCACGTCGCGCTGCTCGCACACCGCGAGCGGCGTGTCGACGAACACTTCGATGAATTCGCCGTCGGCGAATCGTTCGCGCGCCATGCGGCGCTCGTCGCGGAACGGCGAGATGAAGGAGACGAGGACGATCAGGCCGGCGTCCGCCATCAGGCGCGCCACTTCGGCGACGCGACGGATGTTCTCGACACGGTCCTCGGCGCTGAAGCCAAGGTCGCGATTGAGCCCGTGGCGCACGTTGTCGCCGTCGAGCAGGTAGGTGTGGTGGCCGCTCGCCAGCAGGCGTTTCTCGACCAGGTTGGCAATCGTCGACTTGCCCGAACCGGACAGTCCCGTAAACCACAGGCAACGCGGCCTCTGGCCCTTGATCGCGGCGCGCGCCTGCTTGTCCACGTCCAACGCCTGCCAGTGCACGTTGCTGGCGCGACGCAATGCGAACTCGATGCGGCCCATCGCGACGGTGGCGTTGGTGCTGCGGTCGATCAGGATGAAACTGCCGAGCGCGCGGCTCTCGCCAAAAGGCGCGAATGCGATGTCCTGGTCCAGCGACAGGTTGCACTGTGCGACTTCGTTCAGCGCCAGACGTGTCGCCGCCAGATGTTCCTGCGTGTTCACGTCGACCTTGTGCTTGATCGCGGTGACCTGCGCATTCACGGTGCGCGCGCCGGTCTTGAGCAAGTAGCGGCGCCCCGGCATCAGCGGCGCATCGTGCAGCCACAGCAACTGCACCGCGAACTGGTCGGCGATGGCGCAGGGCGATGCGGCGGCCGCGAGCACGTCGCCGCGGCTGACGTCGATTTCATGGTCGAGCGACATCATGGCCGACTGGCCGGCTTCGGCGGTCTCGCGCGCGTCGTCGCCGACCGCAATCGTCGCGACGCGCGCATGCCGGCCCGACGGCAGTGACACGATCGCGTCGCCGACGGCGATGCGGCCGCTCGCGATCAGTCCGGCATAGCCGCGGAAATCCTGGTCCGGACGGCAGACCCACTGCACCGGCATCCGGAACGGCGCATCCGATTCGTCGCGCTCGATCGCGACGGTTTCGAGGTGTTCGAGCAGCGGCGGGCCCGAGTACCACGGCGTCGCCGGCGACCGCGCGATGACGTTGTCGCCGGCCAGTCCGGAGATCGGAATGGCGCGCACGTGGGTGATGCCCAGCGTCTTCGCGAGTTCGCGATACGCCGCGGCGATGTCTTCGAAGCGTTGCTGGTCGTAGCCGACCAGGTCCATCTTGTTCACCGCCAGCACGACGTGGCGGATGCCGAGCAGGGCGACGATGTAGCTGTGCCGGCGCGTCTGCGTCAGCAGGCCCTTGCGTGCGTCGACGAGCACGACCGCGACATCGGCGGTGGATGCGCCGGTGGCCATGTTGCGGGTGTACTGCTCGTGGCCGGGGCAGTCGGCGACGATGAACTGGCGACGGTCGGTGCCGAAGAAACGGTACGCCACGTCGATGGTGATGCCCTGCTCGCGTTCGGCGGCAAGGCCGTCGAGCAGCAGCGCATAATCGATCGCGTCGCCCTGGGTGCCGTGGCGGGCGCTGTCGCGTTCGAGCTTGGCGAGCTGGTCGTCGTAGAGCTGTTTGCTCTCGTACAGCAGGCGCCCGATCAGCGTGCTCTTGCCGTCGTCGACGCTGCCGCAGGTGATGAAGCGCAGCAGCGGCTTGTTCTCATGCCTTGCCAAATAGTCGGCAATGGCAAGCACCTGAGCAGGCTGCTCTCGTGGGTCCGAAACTTTTTCGGACGCTTTCACATCAGCACTCATCAGAAGTAGCCCTCCTGCTTCTTCTGTTCCATCGACGCGCCGGCGTCGCCGTCGATCAGGCGGCCCTGGCGTTCGGACGAACGTGCCTGCAGCATCTCGGCGATGATGTCTTCCAGCGTGTCGGCCTCGGATTCGAATCCGCCGGACAGCGGATAACAGCCCAGCGTGCGGAAGCGGATGCGGCGCAGTTGCGGCGTTTCGCCGGGCAGCAGGGGCAGGCGCTCGTCGTCGACCATGATCAGGGTGCCGTTGCGTTCGACCACCGGGCGCGGCGCCGCGAAATACAGCGGCACCACCGGAATGCGTTCGCGCAGGATGTACAGCCAGATGTCGAGTTCGGTCCAGTTCGACAACGGGAACACGCGCACGCTTTCGCCCGGCGCGATGCGCGTGTTGTAGAGATTCCACGGCTCGGGGCGCTGCTGTTTCGGATCCCAGCGATGCTGCGCGCTGCGGAACGAGAATACGCGCTCCTTCGCGCGCGAGGCCTCTTCGTCGCGCCGGGCGCCGCCGATGGCGGCGTCGTACCGTCCGGCATCGAGCGCTTGCTTCAGGCCTTCGGTCTTCATGATGCGGGTGTGTTCTGCGGAGCCGTGCGAGATCGGACCAACCCCGTCGCGCAGGCCGTCCGGGTTGATGTGCACGCGCAGTTCGACACCGTAGCGCTCCGGAACGGCGTCGCGCAGCGCGTACATGTCGCGGAACTTCCAGGTGGTGTCGACATGCAGCAGCGGAATCGGCGGCGGCGCCGGATGAAACGCCTTGCGCAGCAGATGCAGCAGTACCGACGAGTCCTTGCCGATCGAATACAGCATCACCGGCCGCAAGAATTCGGCCGCGACTTCGCGCAGGATGTGCAGGCTCTCGGCTTCGAGCCGGTCGAGATGGGTCAATGTCATTCGCGCATTGTGCGCGAAGAGCGGGGGGCGGCGATATGACGAGCCGTCCGATCCGGGACCCGTTCAGGAATAAGCCAGTGGTCGCGTACACACGTCGGCAGTGTTGCCGCGCCCGGTCCGGGCGCGGCTTGCGATGCCGGGTTGGTCTTTCAGTAGTCCATGGAACAGGATGAGCAAGTCGTGGCGTCGCACCAGTGCACGCCCCATTCGCTTTCGTGCTTGCAACTGCCCGTGGTTTCGCAGGTGCAGGTGACGCGGGCCTTGGCGACGAAGACTGGTTCGGACATGGCCAGGCCCATCGCCGCGATGGGGGATATTCCGGTCGATTTTCCGAGATCGATGTCGCTGTTGGCTTCGATGGCCGCGATGTGGCCGAAGATCTTCACCATGACCAGATCGTTGCCGCTCGACGCGCCGGTCTTGGGATCATTTCCGAAAGTGCGATGCCATCCTGAAATCGCCGCGCGAACATCGGGAATTTCAAGCATTTGCGCGTTGAAGCGCGGCAGCGTCTTCAAGTCTTCCGGGGTTGCGAGCTGGATTCCGTCGTCTTCTGCGCGAAACGGCAGGGCTTCGCGTGCGCCGGATTTCTTGCATGTGCTGCAGGTGGTCATCTGGCAGCCTGCACTGCCATTGACCAGCACCGGACTGCAACCGCCGGCGCCGGATTCGCAGGAGCAGGTAACACGCGCTTTCTGATCAATACGCCACTGGTTGTCGTCGTCCTTGACGAAGACGCGCCAATCGTCGGGAAGCCGGATATCGATCGTCGATCCATCGACGACCTGCACCAGCGATGCCTTCGGAAACCCGTCGTTGATGCTGCCGCAGCGTTTGGTTCGTGCGTTGTCGTCCGGCGCTGCCGTTACGGCCGAAGCTCCGATACTCAATACCCATGCTGCCCATCCGATGCGCTTCATCTTTTCATCCTCGTGAGTGTTGTCGTCGGACCATGGCCTGCTTGCAGCAGAGTTCCGAACATCAGGCATTTCCATCCTATCGAGCGGCAATCGCACGGGTCTGTCTCAGACACCTGTCAGAAGTTGCGGGTAGCGCCCCACCGGGGAAATGGGGGAAATGGGGTCAGAGAACATTTCTGCCCCCGCTACCGACGCAACACCCTCACCTCCACCGCGTCGTAGGCACCGCGGGCGTCGAGGGCGAGGAGGCGGTGGCGGCCGGGGTCGGTGAAGTGGTGTTCGATGGGTGTGGCGGCGAGACTGGTGATGAGTTTGCTGTCGCCTTTGTCGATGTCCGCACAGGGAGATAATCTCGGCCTATGTGTCTGCAACACCCCATCGAACCCGACCACCTCGGCAGCCCGCGCAAGGTCATCGACCCGAGCCGCGGCACGGCCTTGTGGGATTGGCCGATCCTGGGCAATGCCTTCGGCACGGCGGCGGCGAACGACGATCCGGACGGCGACGGCAACGCGACCACGCTGAACCTGCGTTTCCCGGGCCAGCACTACGACGCGGCGACGGGCCTGCACTACAACTACTTCCGCGACTACGACCCGGCGACGGGGCGCTATGTCGAGAGTGATCCGATTGGGCTGCAGGGTGGTGTGAGTACGTTTGGGTATGTTGGGCAGTCACCTATGTTGTGGATTGATTGGTTCGGGCTTGCTCAAAAGTGTGTGTCTGTCCCGGTTCCCGGCAAGGCTACTGTTGACGAGAGCGGGCATTACTACGGCACGTATACGGGCTATCAGAGACATTGTTATGACGTCCCCGACCCGGCGCCCATGGAAACATGCGCGTATGGGAACTGCACTTGCTACCAGCGTTGCGTCAATCAAGAAACATTTTTTGGCTTGGGCGGATCTGAAAATCGTGAGGTAGGCGCCGTCGGAATGAATGTCGTCGGTGTTGTCGGCGGTACGGCCGGAGCTGTAGCGGGGGGCGCGACGACTGGAATAGTTGCTGTCACATCCACGACATGTGCCGCCATCTCGGTTGGAGTAGGTATGTTCGAACTTACTGCGCGGCTTCGATGCGCTGTCGTGTGCGAAGTTAGTCCAACTTACTACTAGGTTTGAATGTGCGGCTAATAGCTTGTGTTTTCTTGGTGCTCCAAACTGTGCTGGGGGGATGGCTTGCAGCCGAACGGGCGATCGAGGAAGGTCTTAGTACTAGAACGCTAGCTGTTGCAATTTTCGCATTGCTTGGCTTGGTCAGCCTGATATGTCAATTGATTTTGTGGAACAGAGTTCGCCTTCTTCGCGGAAAAACTGATTCAATGACAATTTCTGATTCTCGCCACTGACTCAACACCCTGACCTCCACCGCGTCGCAGGCGCCGCGCGCGTCGAGGGCGAGGAGGCGGTGGCGGGCGGGGGCGGTGCGGTGTTCGATCGGCACGTTGGCGGGGCTGGTGGCGATGCGTTTGCCGTTGAGCAGCCATTGCACCTCGCCCTCGTGACCGAGCGCGCGCAGGCGGGCGGCGGGGGCTTCGGTGACGCCGGGAGCGCTATTCGAAGCCGTCCGTGAACTGGGTCTGTTGCTGGATGTAGAGCTCGTAGGGCAACGCGCCGGCCGTGGTGTTGATTCGCGTAGGGGCGACGACCATGGCGGTTTCCGCGGGCACGAGCAGGTTGAAGACGCGGTCCGCGCTGACGGCGCCGCCGTCGCCGTAGTAGTTCAGTTCGTGCTGCAAGCCGTAGAAGTCCTTGAACACTTCCGCGAACACGCCCAGCGTCGGATTCAAGTTGCGCAGGCGCACGGAGACGCATTGCGGCACGTCGAGACCGTTGAACACGCCGTGCTGGGTCACGGCGAAATCGCCGCCCGGATTGAACAGTCCGGGGAACGGCTTGGCGCCCACGCAGGTCGAGGCCGTCCCGGTGCGTTCCATGATCCCCGTGACCGTGTCGGCCATCGGCGACGTCTGGATGTCGTCGACGAACACGTCGTCGATCAGGCCGGCGGTACGCGCCGTTACCCGATAGTCGAACAGACTGGCGCTGCCCGGGGTGACGCGCGTGAGCGCCAGCATCATCTGGCTGTGTGCGGGAACGCTGACCGCGAAGCTGCGCAGATCGCCGGCGCCACCGGCATCGCCGCGATAGTTGGTGCGCGGGTCGGGCTGGATCACGTTGCCGGTGTAGGCGACGCCGAAAAACGGCAGCGTGTCCGAGCGATTCTCCATGCGGAACACCACGCACTGCGGCGTCGGCAATCCGTTGAAGACCGAGTGCTGCGCGAACCCGTACAGCGCGCTGCCATCGAGCAATGACGGGGTGGGTTTCGCGGACGAGCACACCGAGTAGGGCGAACTGCGATTCAGCCGTCCGTTGGTCTCCTCGAACAACGCCGTGCCCGCTTCGCTGCTGTCGAACGTCTCGTCGATCAGTCCCGCGCCCTGGACGCGAAGCTGATACTGCCCCACGGTACCCGCGGTCGACGTGCGCATGACCGCCGGATAGAAGTCCGACTCGGCCGGCACGCTGACTGCATAGAAGCGCTGCGGACCGGCGCCGCCCGCGTCGCCCAGATAGTGGGCGACGAGGTTGCCGACGTCGATGGGCGCGTTGTAGCCGACCGAGAACAGGGGCGCCGTGTTGTCGAGGTTGAGCAGACGCACCACCATGCATTGCGCAGTCGGCAGTTCGTTGTAGACGCGATGTTGAACGAACTGGAACGACGTGCCGGTGTCGAGGATGCTCGGTGGCGGCTTGACCGCTGCGCAGGTCGACTGGACGCTGTTGCGATTCAGGCGGCCGAGCGCGGACCCGGGCACCAGAGACTCGAAGTCGACGGTGGTCGTGAAGTTCGCGGGTTCGGGATTGTCGACATTGATCGTGTAGGCGCAGGGGACGGCACTCGACGTCCGATTGCTGACGACCAGCTTGATCGTGCTGCCGCCCGGGGCATTGATCGCGAACTCCGAACTCGCGTTGACGACGCCCGGATCGCCCAGGTAGTTGCCGGCGGGATTGGCCGGATCGAAGCTGCCGAGATAGGCCACCGGCAGCAGGTCGAAGAGGCCGCAACTCGAGGTCATGCGCACGATCAGGCATTGCGACGGGCCGGGATCGACCTGGAAGCTGTGCTCGCGATATCGCGCGGACGCCGCGCTCGTGCCCGGCACGCTTTTCGGGACCGTGCAGCGCGCCCGCTGTCCGTTCGGATTGAGGCGCGTGGCCATCGACGCACTCGGCGATACGCTGGAAAAGGTGCTGCTGAATTGCACGCCAGAAAACGGATCGGTCGCCAGCGCCGATTTGGCATGCCCGGCGCGCTCGAGCGCCAATTGCAGACTCGCGGGATCGCAGCCGGCCATCGGCGGAAGCACGCCCTCGGACGGCTCGGTGGCCAGCGATGCACCGATGCCGTGCGGCGACACGCCCAGTGCGATGAGCCACAGAGCCCTTGCCAAGACATTGCGCATGTCGGATTCCCCATCTGCGTCGAAGAAGCAGCGAATGCGTTTGATGCTACGCCGCCATGGTCGCCCTACCACCCACTTTCGGCAGGCATGGGATCGGAGCGGTTCGGTGCCGCGAGATGCTTCGGGGCTCGGAAAATTCGCAGTCTCGGCCGCGGCGAACGCGCAGTGGCGGTTCCGAAGCCTGCGCAGGCGCGGCGAAGGCCCGATGCCGAGAATGGTCCCTGTCCGGTGATCACGCCGGCGCCCACTCCCACCACACAAAGGAAACCCCGCCATGAACCTGATCAAGTCCCTCGTCCTCGGCCTGACGCTGTCGCTGGCTTCACTCGCCGCCTTCGCCGCGCAGATCAACCTCAACACCGCCAGCGCCACGCAACTCGAAGCGCTGAACGGCATCGGTGCCGCCAAGGCCGAAGCCATCGTCGAGTACCGCAAGGAACACGGTGCCTTCAAGTCGGTCGACGAACTCGCCAACGTCAAGGGCATCGGCCTCAAGACCGTCGACAAGAACCGCGAGCAGATGACGGTTGCCGCGAAGTGATCGAACGCTGCGCTGCAGGCCGTCGTTCCTTGCACAGGGGCGACGGCCCGCGCGAGCCGGTTCAGGCTTCGACCCGCGAACGCTCCGTCGGGGCCAATGCGCGGGACAGCAGCCACGCGGTTGGCGGAAAGGTCAGTCCGGGTGTCAGGTAGAACACGCTCAGGTACCAGTGCGTCCAGAGATAGCTCGCGCCCAGGCCCAGGTACCAACCGCAGTAAAGCGTATCGAGCAGCACGAAGGGCCAGGTGAAATGGATCGCCAGCCACCAAGCGCGCGTCTTCATCGGAATCCGCGACGGCAGCATCAGCAGGTAGATCGCACAGAGCGAAATGAGCACGGACAGCAGAACGCTGAGGATGCCGATCAGGTTGGCTGGATACTGCTGGTAATAGTCGGGCAAGCCGATCACGAAGAAAGCCAGCCAAAGCAGGATGGCTTGGGCGACCATGCGGATATGCGTGCGTCGGGACATATCGGTGCTTCCATCGACCAGGGTCGGAGCGTCGATTGTCGCAGGACCTGCAAGACGTTCGCCTAGATCTGGAATTCCCCCACCGGCGCCGGCTTCGACAGGTCCTCGCGTTCGCGCCAGGTTTGCGGCGCGATGCGCAGCGGTTCGCCGTCGGCGAGGGCGCGACGCAAATCGCGCAGGTCGATGGCGGGAATGAGGGTGCGGATCAGCGCTTCGGCATAGTCGCGCAGCACCCGGTCCTTGCGGATCAGCAGCCAGGTCGTGCATTCCGGGAACAGGCCGCGGGCGGGCAGGGCGACGAGGTCCGCATCGCTCGCGTCGACGGCCATTTCGGCGAGGATGCCCACGCCCATGCCGGTGCGCACATAGGTCTTGATCAGGTCGGCGTCACGCGCGGTCACGCCGATCTCGGGCGTCAGCCCGGCCTCGTGGAAGGCGCGGCGCAGCGACGAATCCGGCGCGCGGCTCGACTCGTACGAGATCAGCGGAAACGCGGCGAGATCGGCCAGCGTCAGCGCGCGGCCGAGCGTGGTCAGCGGATGCGCGCGCGGCACCAGCACGACGCGCTCCCAGCGATAGATCGGCAGGGTCAGGTCGGCCTGCGGCGGTGTGCCGGAGCTGCTGACGATGGCGATGTCGGCCTCTCCCTTGTCGTGGCGCGCCACGGTTTCGGCGTCGCCACCCGGGGCCACATGCAGCGCCACCTGCGGGAAGCGCTGCTTCAGCGCCGCCAGCGGACGCGGCAACACGTAACGCGCCTGCGTATGCGTGGTCGCGATCAGCAATTCGCCTTCGGCCTCGCGGCGCAGATTGGCGGCCACGGCGCGGATGTTCGCCGCTTCGGCCAGCACGACACGCGCATGCTTGAGCACGCGTTCGCCGGCGGGCGTGATCGCTTCGATGCTGCGTGCGCGCCGGGTGAACAGCTGGAAGCCGAGTTCATCCTCGAGTTGCTTGAGCTGTTTCGACAGCCCGGGCTGGGTCGCGTGGACCTTGGTCGCGGCCTGGGTGATGTTGAGATTGGAGTCGGCGATGGCGACGATGAAGCGCAGCTGCGTCAGGGTCATGAATATCGTTGCATCGCGATGAAGGGATGAATTCAACCTAGCGGCGACGGCTGGAGTTGTAAAGCCGGTGCGGCTTATGCGTTGACGACATAAGGCCAGTCCGGGCCGGAATTTCCGAAATCGTGTCGGCCGGCCTAGGTTGGGGGCATGAGCGTCCACCCCGCCACGACCGCTTCCTCCCGCCTGTTTCCGCTGTTTGCGGACCTGCGCGGGCGACGCGTGCTCGTGGTCGGCGCCGGTTCGGTCGCGGCCCGCAAGATCCGCGCCCTGATCGATGCCGGCGCAAGCATCGCCGTGGTGGCCCTGGCGGCCGGTGACGAGGTGCTCGCATTCGCCGTCGACGGTCGCGTCGAACTCGTCATCGCGGCATTCGACGAGACACAGCTCGACGCGGCCTGGTTCGTCGTCGCCGCGACCAATGATGTCGCGACCAATGCCCGCATCGCCGCCGCCGCGGATGCGCGCCGCGTGTTCGCGAATGTCGTGGATGACGCCGCGTTGTCGACCGTGCAGTTGCCGGCCGTGGTCAACCGCGGTCGCCTGCAGGTGGCCATTTCCTCGGCCGGTGCGGCGCCGATGCTGGCCCGCCACGTGCGCGCGCAGATCGAAACCGCGCTGGACGATTCGTTGGGCGATCTGCTGGAACTGTTCGAGCGGCATCGCGACGCGATCCGTGCACGCTGGCCCGATCTGCCGTCGCGTCGGCGCTGGTTCGAGCGGCTGCTCGCGGGCGTGGTGCCGCGGCTGGTGCGCGCGAAGCAGCACATCGCCGCCGACATCGCGTTGCAGGATGGGCTCGAGAACGACGCCGAGGAACGCCTTGGTTCCGTCGTGCTGGTCGGCGCCGGGCCTGGCGATCCGGGCCTGCTGACCCTGCGCGCCCTGCGCGCCCTGAACGAGGCCGACGTGATCCTGCACGACCATCTGGTCAGTGCCGACGTGCTCGCGCTTGCGCGGCGCGACGCAACCTTCATCGATGTCGGCAAGCAGGCCGGCCGGCATCGGGTCGAACAGGACGGCATCCACGCGCTGATGATCGAACATGCCAAACGCGGTGCGCGCGTGGTGCGCCTGAAAGGCGGCGACCCCTTCGTGTTCGGTCGCGGGGGCGAAGAACTGGAAGCTCTGAAGGTGGCCGGCATCGGCTTCGAAGTGGTGCCCGGCATCACTGCCGCGAACGCCTGCGCCGCTTACGCCGGCATTCCGCTGACGCATCGCGACCACGCGCAGTCGGTGCGCCTGGTCACCGCGCATTGCGAGCAATCCGCCGATCGGCTCGATTGGGCGGGGCTGGCGCAGGACCGGCAGACGCGGGCATACAACTGGGGGGTGGTTGCACTGGAACGGATCCGCGACCGGCTGATTGCGCACGGTCGCGCCGCCGGCACGCCGTTCGCCATCGTCGAAAACGGCAGCCGCCCGGAGCAACGGGTGATCACCGGCACGCTGGCCGAACTGCCCGAGATCGCGCGCGACCACGCGGTGCGATCGCCGGCCTTGCTGGTCCTCGGCGAAGTCGCCGCGCTGGCGGACGGACTGCACTGGTTCGGCGCGGCGCCGGTGTCGGGCCGATGTCGCGACGTGCCGGCGTCCCCACTTCCGCTTGAACGCGCCGCCTGATCTTATTCGCCACACTCGACCTCACGCCCCGGGAGCATCGCCATGACGATCTTCAATTCCATTCTCGACACCATCGGCAACACGCCGGTGGTGAAGCTGCACCGCATCGCGCCGAAACATGTGGATCTGTACGTCAAGGTCGAGGCCTTCAATCCGGCGGGTTCGGTCAAGGACCGGCTCGCGCTGGCCATCGTGCTCGACGCCGAGCAGCGCGGCCAGTTGAAACCGGGCGACACCATCATCGAAGCGACGTCGGGCAATACCGGCGTGGCGCTCGCGGCCGTCGCCGCGGCGCGCGGCTACAAATTCGTCGCCGTGATGAGCGAGACCTTCTCGGTCGAACGCCGCAAGCTGATCCGCGCCTACGGCGGCAAGGTGATCCTGACCGCCGCGGCCGAACGCGGCAGCGGCATGGTGCGCCGCGCCGAAGAATTGTCGAAGAAACACGGCTGGTTTCTCGCGCGCCAGTTCGAGAATCCGGCCAACCCTGCCTATCACCGCAACACCACGGCGGCGGAGATCCTGCGCGATTTCGCGGGACGTCGCCTCGATCATTTCGTCAGCGGCTGGGGCACCGGCGGCACGCTCACCGGGGTCGGCGAAGTGCTCAAGGTGGCGCGACCGGAGGTGCGCATCACCGCGACCGAACCGGCCGGCGCGTCATTGCTGGCGGGCAATGCCTGGGCGCCGCACAAGATTCAGGGCTGGACCCCGGACTTCGTGCCGCAGGTGCTGAACAAGGCGGTCGCCGATCAGATCCTGCCGGTCGACGACGTTCTGGCGCGCGACACCTCGCGTCGCCTCGCGGCCGAGGAAGGCATCTTCGTCGGCATCTCGGCGGGCGGCACGGCTGCGGCGGCGTTGAAAGTCGCGGAGAGCGCGGCCCCGGGTTCGGTCATTCTCGCGATGTTGCCCGACACCGGCGAACGTTACCTGTCGACCATCCTGTTCGAAGGCGTCAACGAGGGTTCGGACGACGAGTGGCTTGCGGCGTTGGGATAAGGATCGCGGGGCGGAGCCCGCTCCCACAAAATCCCGGAAGACTCTCGGCTTGGCGTTTGTGGGAGCGGGCTCCGCCCCGCGACTCAATTCAGCCGACCTTTCCGCCCTGCGCATCATGCATCTTGCGCAGCAATTCGGCGCTTTCCTTGAGCAGTTTCGGCGCGAGCTCGCCGAAGTAGCTCTGCACATCGCGGAAGCGCGCAATCAGGCCGTCGCGATCGTCGCTGCGCACCAGTGCGAGCAGTTCGTCGAGCGCATGCCGATAGTCGGAAATCAGTTCGGGCAGGTGTTCCGCCTGCAGCATGATGTCGGCATACAGCATCGGGCTTTGCGCGAACAATCGACCGACCATCGCGAGCTCGAGGCGATAGATCGGCGAACTGAGGCGCAGCAGCCGTTCCAGGTCGGCCGGCTGGCGCGACAGGAACACGCCGTAGGCAATGGTCGTGAAGTGACGCATCGCCTGGATCATCTGCATGGCCTGGTCGTGCGCGGCGGGGGATTCCTCGCGCAGCAGCCCGCCCCAGGCTTCGAGCTGACGCAGCAGCCAGTCGTAGCGCGACGACTCGCGGCCGTGGCAGACGACGATGACCTGCTTGACCAGACTCTTCACGTCCGGACCGAACATCGGATGCAGGCCGACCACGGGCCCCGAATGAGCGGCCAGCATTGCATCCAGCGGAACCTGCTTGACCGAGGTGATGTCGCAGAGCACGCAGTGTTCGGGCAGCCGCGGCAACGATGCGATGACCTGCGCGGTGCGGTCGATCGGTACCGAGACCATCACCAGGCCCGCATCCATGACGGCGCCCGGCAAGTCCGCGAGGTTGTCGACATCGATCGCGCGTACCGGAAAACCGGCGCGTTCGAACAGGCTGGCCATCAACCGGCCCATCGCGCCGCGACCGCCGAGCACCACGACCGGCGCGCGCCGGTCGACGACGGCGGGCAGGGCCGTTTCCTGCGAGGCATAGGAACCGCGCATGACCCGGCGCAACACGTCTTCGATCATGTCCGGGTCGGCGCCCGCGGCCTCCGCCTGTTCGCGGCGCGCGGTCAGCAATTCCGATTCGCGTTCCGGCACGTACAGCGCCAGTCCGCGTTCGCGCTTGACGGCGCCGATCTCGGCGGTGACGCGGCTGCGCGCGACCAGCAGTTCGACCAGTTGCCGGTCGAGCGTGTCGATCTGTTGGCGAAGATCATCGAGACTCATGCGTGTTTCCCGAGCAGGGACTTCAACCGATACAGGGCTTCCAGCGCTTCGCGCGGGCTCATCGCGTCGGGATCGATGCCGCGCAGGGCTTCGAGCGCAGGCGGCGTCGAATCGAACAGGCCGAACTGCTGCGGCTTGTCGGGTGCCGACGCGATCGGGACCGCCATCGACGTGTCCAGCGGTCCTGCTTCCAGTGCGAGCAGACGCGCCCGCGCGGCGGCGATCACGGGTTTCGGCACGCCGGCCAGTGCCGCGACCTGCAGCCCGAAACTCCGGTTCGCCGGGCCGTCCTTGACCGCGTGCAGGAACACCAGCGTGTCGCCGTGTTCGACCGCGTCGAGATGCACGTTGGCCACGCCGTCGATCTCGCCGGCGAGTGCGGTCAGCTCGAAATAGTGCGTCGCGAACAGGGTATAGGCGCGATTCGTCGCCGCGAGATGCACCGCACAGGCGTAGGCGAGTGCGAGGCCGTCGTAGGTGCTGGTGCCGCGGCCGACTTCGTCCATCAGCACGAGACTGTGCGCGGTCGCGTTGTGCAGGATGTTCGCGGTCTCGCTCATCTCGACCATGAAGGTCGATTGCCCCGCCGCGAGGTCGTCGCCGGCGCCGATGCGGGTGAAGATGCGGTCGATCGGACCGATGCGTGCGGCGTCGGCCGGCACGAAGCTGCCGATATGCGCCAGCAGCACGATCAATGCCGACTGGCGCATGTAGGTGCTCTTGCCGCCCATGTTCGGACCGGTGATGACCAGCATGCGCCGCGCCGCATCGAGCTGCAGGCCGTTGGGTTCGAACGGGTCGTTGCGCACCGCTTCGACCACCGGATGACGGCCGCGTTCGATCGCGATGCCGCTGTCCGCGACCAGTGCCGGCATCGTCCAGTTCAGCACGTGGGCGCGTTCGGCCAGCGTCGCCAGCACGTCGACTTCGCTGAAGGCCGCAGCGGCTTCGCGCAAGGCGTCGAGGCGCGTGTTCAGCGCATCGAGGATCTGTTCGTAAAGCGCCTTCTCGCGCATCAATGCGCGTTCCTTGGCGGAGAGCACCTTGTCCTCGAACTGCTTCAGTTCTTCGGTGATGTAGCGTTCTGCGCCCTTGATCGTCTGGCGGCGCGTGTAGTGCGTCGGCGCGCGGTCGGCATGGGCGTTCGTGATTTCGATGTAGTAGCCGTGCACGCGGTTGTAGCCGACCTTCAGCGTCGCGATGCCGCTGGCCGCGCGCTCGCGCGCTTCGAGATCGATCAGGAACCGATCCGCGTTCGTCGACAACAGCCGCAGTTCGTCGAGTTCGGCGTCGAAGCCCTCGCGCAACACGCCGCCGTCGCGCAACAACACCGGCGGTTGGTCGAGCATGGCGCGGACGAGCAGATCGGCGGTGTCGTCATGCCGGCCGAGCTGCGCGCCGAGGTCGTGCAGGCGCGGGCTGTCGATGGCCGCCAGTTGTTGCTGCAGCGTTGGCGCGAGGCGCAATGCGTCGCGCAGCGTCGACAGATCGCGCGGGCGGGCCGAACGCAGCGCAACGCGAGTCAGGATGCGTTCGATGTCGCCGATGCCGCGCAGCAGGTCGCGCAATGCATTCAACATGCCGGATTCGATCAGCGCGGCGATGGCCTGATGGCGCAGTTGCAATACGCTGCGCGTGCGCAATGGGCGATGCAGCCAACGCCGCAGCATTCGTCCGCCCATCGGCGTGATCGTGGTGTCGATGACCGAGAACAAGGTCGCGCCGCTGCGGCCGCTGGTTTGCGCATCGAGCTCGAGATTGCGGCGCGTGGCGGCATCCATCGCGATGGTGTCGTCGCTGGATTCGACCGCGAGGCGGGTCAGATGCGGCAGCGCCGCGCGTTGCGTGTCCTTCAGATAGGCGAGCAACGCACCGGCGGCACCGACCGCGAGTTTCAGTTCGGCGCAACCGAAGCCGCGCAGGTCGCGGGTGCCGAAGAATTCGCAGAGCGTGCGTTCGGCCGAATCGTGTTCGTAGTGCCAGGGCGGACGTCGGCGCGTGCCGGTCATCGCGACCACGGCCTCGGGCCAGCGCGCGTTGTCGTCGAGCAGGGTTTCGGCCGGATTCAATCGCGCCAGTTCGGCCAGCAACGCGGCTTCGCCGTCGATTTCGCAGAGCGTGAAGCGACCGCCGGCGACATCGACGCAGGCCAGGCCAAAGCGATCTCCGCCACGCGTGATCGAGACCAGCAGGTTGTCGCGGCGTTCCTCGAGCAGGGCTTCGTCGGTCAAGGTGCCCGGGGTGATGACACGCACGACCTTGCGTTCGACCAGACCCTTGCTCGTTGCCGGGTCGCCGATCTGTTCGCAGATCGCAGCCGATTCGCCAAGTTTGACGAGCTTGGCCAGATAGCCCTCGACCGCGTGATAGGGCACGCCGGCCATCGGGATGGGCTGGCCCGCCGACTGCCCGCGTTGGGTCAGGGTCACGTCGAGCAGGCGCGCGGCCTTGCGCGCGTCGTCGTAGAACAGCTCATAGAAATCGCCCATGCGGAAGAACACCAGCGTGTCCGGGAACTCCGCCTTGGCGCGGAAGAACTGGCGCATCAACGGGGTGTGCTGGGAATGGTCGTCGGACACGTGGAATGCGGCGCTGGGAACAGGGCCGCGCAGTGTAGCGGCCCCGGCGCGCGTGATCAGCCGGTCGTTTGCCTCGTGCGCAGGCACAGCCACAGAGCCGGGAGAATCAGCAATGCCAAGCCGATGTCGATGCGGACCGCGCGCAGCAAGGCCGGATTCAGCGCGGGCGGGGTCGTCGCCAAGGCCAGGAAAGCGACGAGGCTGATCAAGGCGGCGGACAGGGCGGGCGCGCGCCAGCCGGGCAGGAAGAGGCCGATCACGAGCGGCAGCCCGACCAGCGCGAACAGCACGGCGCGATGGCGCATCAGCATCAGCGTGGGCGGATCGGTCAGATCGACGCCGTAGAGCCGCTGCAAGGCCTCGGCGCCCGTCAGGCCGGTGACGGGCGCGAGGTGGATCAGGGCAGCGACGAGCAACGTGAACTGGATGTAGCGCTCCGCGAGCATGGCGTCAGGCCGCAGCAGGGTAGGTGGACAAGTTCACGGAGCGCCGCAAGCCGAGCCATTGCAGCACGGCGAATGCTGTCGTCGCGATCACGTGGGTGGCGAGGTAGCCCTGGCCCCAGACATTCGGCGATGCGCCGTAACCGAGGGCGAGCAGCAGGGCGGCATCGGCCCAGAGCAGGTTGCCGACGATGATCGCGACGATGCCAGCGCCGGCCAGACGGTCGCGTCGCGCCAGCGACCACAACAACGCAGCGTAAGGCAGGCACGCCAGCCCGACGATCAGCAGCAGATCGGGCGACAGCGCGAAACGCGCGCCGAGGTCGGCCGGTGCGGCGCACAACAACAGTCCGGATGCGAGGCTGATGCCGGCATCGAGACGCAGGGCGAAGCGCAGCAGGGGCGAGGCTTGGATCGTGGACATCGCGGTTCTCCATGTGGGGTTGGACGCCACGATGCCGCCACGACGGCCGCGAATCGATTACCTTGCAGGTAATGGCCGCGATGTCGCCGCTCCGCTGCGATGGCGGCTACCGCAATGAGGATTCGACCATGGCGCAGACACGGGCAGCATTCGGCGAACAGATCCGCGACTGGCGCCAGCGCCGTCGCCTGAGCCAGCTCGAGCTGGCCGGCGACGCGCGCATTTCGACGCGACACCTGAGCTTCATCGAGACCGGGCGGTCGCGCCCGAGCCGCGGCATGGTCCTGCATCTGGCCGAACTGCTCGACGTGCCCCTGCGCGAGCGCAATGTGCTGCTGCAGGCCGCCGGTTACTCGCCGGCGTTTCCGGCGCATGCGCTGGATGCGCAGGCCTTGTCCTCGGCGATGGCGGCGGTCGAAATCGTGTTGAATGCGCACGGTGCGTTTCCGGCCATCGCGGTCGATCGCCACTGGAACCTGCTGCGCGCCAATGCCGCGGCGCGACGTCTGATGCACGGCATTGCGCCGGCCCTGCTGACCCCGCCCGCCAACGTGTTGCGCATGACCTTGCATCCGCAAGGGCTGGCGCCGGCCATCCTGAATCTTGCGCAGTTGCGCGAGCATCTGCTGTCGCGCTTGCTGCGCCAGGTGCGCGCGACCGGCGATGCAAGCTTGCACGCCCTGCACGAGGAACTGCTGGCCTTGCCGACGCCGGACGGCGCGGATCGCGACGATCTGGCCACGCCCGACCCCGACGTCGTCGTGCCGATGCGCATGCAGACGCCCCATGGCGTGTTGTCGGTCTTCAGCACCATCACCGTGTTCGGCACGCCGGTCGACGTGACGCTATCGGAGCTCGCGGTCGAAGCTTTTTTCCCTGCCGACGACGCATCGCGACGCATGCTGGAGCAGTTGGCGGCCGCTGATCCGGCGTGATCGGGAACTCGTCGCTGGAGCGCCGGTCCCAAGCAGGCCTCGATCGGCAGGCATTGCGCGGAGCAGGTCATGAAGCAGTGGATGGTATGTGCGGCCATGGTCGCGGCCGGTGCCGTACAGGCGGACGAGGCCGCGGTGCGTTCTGCCGTGCAAGGCTTGGTGCCTGGCGCGTCGATCGAATCGGTCAGGCCGTCGGCGATGAAGGACGTGTTCGAAGTCGTCGTGAACGGCGAAGTGCTCTACGTCGCGGCCGATGGGTCGCATCTGTTGCAGGGTCGGCTGTTCGACACGAAACAGCGCAGCGACCTGACTGCCGGCACCGAAAACAGCCTGCGCCGCGAAGTGCTGGCGAAGGTCGGCGACGAGCGTCGCATCCGCTTCGCCGCTTCCGACGAGAAACACCGCATCACCATCTTCACCGATGTCGACTGCGGCTATTGCCGCAAGCTGCATCAGCAGATGTCGGCGATCAACGCGGCCGGCATCACCGTCGATTACCTGATGTTCCCGCGCGCCGGCCAGCCCTCGGCGTCGTTCGACAAGGCCGCCTTCGTCTGGTGTGCAGTCGACCGGCAGGAGGCATTGACGGCGAGCATGCTGAAGGGCGAACTCGCGGCCGACCAGCGCAAGTCCTGCACGCATCCGGTGGCCGACACGATGAAGCTCGGCCAGCGCCTGGCCAAGCTCGGTACGCCGACCATCATCGCCAGCGACGGTTCGGTGCTCGGCGGTTATCTGGAGCCGGCGCAACTGGCGCAACGGCTGGCTTCCGTGCAGGAAGCCCCGTCGCGGCCGTGATCGGTCGGGTCTTGGCTGGCATACTGCGCGGATGACCGATACCGAACACACGGGCGCCACCGAACTGGCCGATGCCGAACTGCATGCCCGCGCCGCCCAATTCGGCGCGCGCCTGCTCGAAGCACGATTGAAACTGGCCACGGCCGAGTCCTGCACCGGCGGCTGGGTGGCGAAGGTGGCGACCGAAGTGCCGGGCAGTTCCGGCTGGTTCGATTGCGCTTTCGTCGCCTACAGCTACGACGCCAAGGAAGCCATGCTCGGCGTGCCGCGGCAGACGCTGGAACAGCACGGTGCGGTCAGCCGCGAAACGGTGATCGAGATGGTGCGCGGCGCGCTGTCGCGTTCGCGTGCCGATCTGGCGGTGGCGATCACTGGCATTGCAGGACCCACCGGCGGCACCCGGGACAAACCGGTCGGCACGGTCTGGATCGCCTGGGGCTTCGGCCACCATCGCCCGATCGCCGAAGTCTTCCACTTCGCCGGCGACCGCGACGCCATCCGCCGCGCCACCGTCGCCGAGGCGCTGGCCGGGTTGGAGCGGTTGCTGGCTGCCCGTTGAAGCGGCAGGCCAGTTGCCGTCGCAGCCGCGATTTCCGAAATCTCGCATGCCAACCGTCGCCCGTCACCGAAGCGGCACGTCGGGCTGTGGGATACTTTGCCGGTTACCGGACGACGTCTCGCGATCTGAGAATGCGCGCTGTCAGGCTGCGTCCATCCCATTTCACTCCGATCCGAGGACCTCCCCATGGATGACAACAAGAAGCGCGCCCTTTCTTCCGCTCTGGCGCAGATCGACAAGCAGTTCGGCAAGGGCACGGTCATGCGCATGGGCGATCGCCAGTCCGACGTGATCGAGGCGGTCTCGACCGGCTCGCTCGGCCTCGACATCGCGCTCGGCATCGGCGGCCTGCCGCGCGGCCGCATCGTCGAAATCTACGGACCGGAATCGTCCGGCAAGACCACGCTGACCCTGCAGGTCATCGCTGCGGCACAGCGCGCCGGCGGCACTGCTGCCTTCGTCGATGCCGAACACGCGCTCGATCCGACTTATGCCGAGAAACTCGGCGTCAAGGTCGACGACCTGCTGGTGTCGCAGCCCGACACCGGCGAACAGGCCCTCGAAATCACCGACATGCTGGTGCGTTCGAATGCCGTCGACATCGTTGTCATCGACTCGGTCGCGGCGCTGACGCCGAAGGCCGAAATCGAAGGCGAGATGGGCGACTCGCACGTGGGCCTGCAGGCGCGCCTGATGAGCCAGGCGCTGCGCAAGCTCACCGCGAACATCAAGAAGTCGAACTGCCTGGTCATCTTCATCAACCAGATCCGCATGAAGATCGGCGTCATGTTCGGCAATCCGGAAACCACCACCGGCGGCAATGCGCTGAAGTTCTACGCCTCGGTGCGCCTCGACATCCGCCGCATCGGCGCGGTCAAGCGCGGCGAGGAAGTGATCGGTTCGGAAACCCGCGTCAAGGTCGTCAAGAACAAGGTGGCGCCGCCGTTCCGTCAGGCCGAGTTCGAGATCCTGTACGGCGAAGGCACGTCGCGCGAGGGCGAGATCATCGAGATGGGCGTGGCCAACAACCTGATCGACAAGTCGGGCGCCTGGTACTCGTACAACGGCGACCGCATCGGTCAGGGCAAGGACAATGTGCGCCTGTTCCTGAAGGAACATCCGGAAATCACCAACGACATCGAAGCCAAGCTGCGCGCCAAGATGATCACCGCCAAGGTACCGACGGGTGGTGCCGACGCCGAGGAAGCCGAAGAGGCCTGAGACGCCCCCTGACGACGCCGCCCCGGTCCCGAACCGGGGCGTTTTCTGTCCGGAATCCGCATGCGCAAGGACAAGCCACCGTTGCCGCCCCGCGACCGCGCGCTCGGACTGTTGTCGCGGCGCGAGCATTCGGCGCGCGAGTTGAAGCGCAAGCTGCAGCAGAAGGGCGTGACGGCCGAGGAAGCCGTCGATGTCGTCGACGAGATGGGCGAACGCAACTATCAGAGCGATGCGCGTTTCGCCGAGTCGCTGGTGCGAAGGCGTGCGCTCGACGGCTACGGCCCGGTGCGCATTCGTGCCGAACTCGCCTCGCATGGCGTCGTGCGTGAAGCGGCGACGAGCGCGATTGCCGCCGCCGATGTGGATTGGATGCAGATCGCGAAACGCGTGTTTTCCGCGAAGTATCGCGACACCGAAGCGGCCGATCACAAGGAACGTCATAAACGCGCCGCCTGGCTGGCCGCGCGCGGCTTCGACGGCGCCACGGTGCGCGCGGTGACCCGCGCCGAAGTCGACGACTGAGCATGGACGCGTTCACGCTGTTGCTTGCCGGCGTTGCCGCCTTCTTCGCCGGACTGCTCGACAGCATCGTCGGCGGCGGCGGCCTGATCATGACCCCGGCCATGGTCAACCTGTTCCCGGATTTCCCGATCCTGCAGGTCATCGCGACCCAGCGCACCAGTTCGATCTTCGGCACGTCGGTCGCGGCCTGGAACTACCTCAAGGTGGTGAAGCTCGATCGGCGCGTGTTGATCGTCACTTGTGTTGCCGCCACGTTGTGCTCGGCGCTCGGCGTTCAGTTCGCGAAACGCATCGACGCCGACCTGCTGAAGTACATCGTGCTCGGCGTCTGCGTCGTGCTGGCGCTGTACACCGCGTTCCGCAAGGATTTCGGACAACGCGAACGCCTGCCGGCCGATGCCGTGGCGACGCAGCGCCGCTCCGGCAGCGTCGGCGCGGTCACCGGCTTCTACAACGGCCTGATCGGCCCGGGCACCGGCACGCTGATGGTGTTCGGTTTCGTCGGCGTGGTCGGCTTCGATTTCCTCGGCGCCTCGGCCTTGGCCAAGCTCGCCAATGTCGCCGCCGACCTGTCGTCCTGGTTCAGCCTGATGCTGAGCGGCTTCGTGGTCTGGACGGTCGCGCTGCCCTTGGTCATCGGCAACATGCTCGGCAGTCATGTCGGCAGCAAGCTTGCGATCCGCAAGGGCGACGCCTTCATCCGTCGCGTGTTCCTGCTTGTGGTGCTGGGCCTGATCGCGCGGTTCGTCTGGATGCTGTTCCTGTCCTGAGGCGTTCGCCGCTAAGGTCGGTGCACGTCTTGTGCAGGAAGGTCCATGCGTTCGCCGATCCGCGATTTCCTGTGGCTCACGCTGCTGCTCAGCTTGCCGTTCTATGGGCTGTTGAACCTGTCGGGCGCGATCGGGCAGGGCATGCGTCTGTTCGTCGCCGGCCTGATGTGGGCGCCGGGCCTGGCTGCGTTGTGGGTCGTGCGACGCGAAGCGCGGCCTTGGCAAGCCCTCGGTGTCGTGGCCTGCGATCGGCGTTTCCTGTGGGCCGGGTATGCGATTCCGCTGGTGTACGGCGTGCTCGTCTACGGCATCGCCTGGCTGGCCGGATTCGGCGAGTTTTCCCCGGCGCACTATCTGGCGATGAATGGCAAGGGCATCGGCCTGGCCGGATGGCCGGACAGCGCTCGCCTGGTCGTGTCGATCGGCTTGCAACTGACGACCGGGCTGGTGCTCGCGTTGGCGACCGCGTTCGGCGAGGAGCTCGGATGGCGCGGTTTCCTCGCGCCGCAGCTGGGGGCGCGGTTCGGGCTCGCGGTCGGCAGCATCGCGACCGGCGTGATCTGGGCCGCCTGGCACGTGCCGACGCTGTTCCTCGCGAACTACTACGGCGACGTGCCGCGGGCCTACGCGATGACGTGCTTCTTCATCAGCCTGGTCGGCATGAGTTTCGTCTACCACTGGCTGCGCCTGCGTTCGGGCAGCGTGTGGCCGGCGGTGCTGATGCATGCGAGCCACAACGCCGCCATCACCCTCGTGTTCAGTGCATTGACCGCAGATACCGGGCGCACGGCCTGGATGATCGACGAATTCGGCGCGCTGCTCGCCATCGCCTCGATCACGATGGCGCTGATCGCGATGCGCCTGCCGACGCCACGCGCCGGCTAGAATGCGGGGCTAGATCAATGGAGTTCGGCCGATGAGCGGCGATGATTTCATCGAGACCTACGCAGACGCGCTGCCTCGCGACGCGTGCGCGAAGCTGATCCAGCGGTTCGATGCCGATGGATCGGCCAGTCGTGGCGTCACCGCCGGAGGTCTGGACGTGACGCACAAGAACAGTTGGGACATCCGACTGAGCGGCAAGCCGCAATGGGCCGACGCCGAGCAGATGCTGAATGTCGCGATGCTGTCTTGCCTGCTGCAGTACGTGCGCAAGTACGCCTATGTGGTGCTTGGACCGCATTGGCTGAACATGCTCGATCCCGCGACCGGCCAAAAGCGGCCCCTCGATGCCGATACGCTGTCGGGATTGCCTGACGACACCCTGCGTGCGGTGGTCACCAAGGCCTTCCGTCCCGGCGTGGTGAACCTCCAGAAATACCTGGCCGACGAGGGCGGTTATCCCCGCTGGCATTGCGAACTCGGACCGAAAGCGGACCGCGGCGAGTCGTTGCACCGTTCGCTGCTTTGGACGCTCTATCTGAACGAAGGTTTCGGCGAAGGCGAGACCGAGTTCTACTATCAGCGCCGCAAGTTCGTTCCCGGAACCGGTACCCTGCTGATTGCGCCGGCCGCGTTCACCCATACGCATCGCGGCAACATGCCCAAGGGCGGAGACAAGTACATCGCCACCTCGTGGATCCTGTTCCAGCGCGCCGAGCCGATGTAGCGCGCCCTGGCCGGCTTCGACGCGGTTGCGCCCGGCATCATCGCTTCGATGGCGGGTCAGAAGAGGTCGCGTTCGATAGATCGAACCGGATCTGCAGCGGCGTCTCGCCGTGCCATGCGCCGATATGGATATGCGGGTTTCGCCCGTAACCGTTGTTGCCCACCCGACCCAGCGTCTGGCCGGCGCGTACGCGGGTTCCCGTCTCGACGTTCGGTTTGTCCAGATGAGCCAGCAGAAAATGAACGCCATCATTGCGTTTCAGCACGACGAAGGTCGCCGGAGGTTCGCCCAATTCTCCCGGAAGGTTGACCGTCCTGTTGATGTTGATTCGCGTCACTTCGCAGTCGCAGGGCGACAGCACGTTGCGCTGCCATCCGTACCAGTCTTCGTTCTTTTTTCCGGAGTGGCGGTATGCGCGGGCAAGCGTGCGTCCGTCGATCTCCTCGAGGACATGGATGACGCAGTCGGAGCCCAGCGCATCACCGAGGTATTCAAGCTCCCCTTCGCGATGTTCGCCGCAGGCGTAATACTCGTCGAAGATCCGATGCGCCAGCGCATGGTCCGGTCGATCGCCCGATGACTTTGATGCCGCCAGTGCGGCGCCAACAAGAAGCGGCGTGCAAATGAGAGCACGGAAGGCGGGGCGCATGACGCTGGTTCTCCGATGTCTGGGCTGACCTGATCCTTTCCGCGAACGCCATCGCATGTCCAGTGGTCGACGCCGTGGCCCCGTTGCAACGCCGGCGGTTCCGTTGCTAACCCACTTCGACGCGATTGCGCCCGGCGTTCTTGGCGCGATAGAGCGCCGCATCGGCGGTGGCGATCAGGCGGTCGATGCCGCGGCGTTCCGGTCGGGGTGCCGCCGCGACACCGACGCTGATGCTGACGGCGATGGCGTGTTCTTCGAAGCGAAACGGGCTTGCCGCGACGGCATCGCGCACGCGTTCGGCGACCTGTTCGGCATCCAGGGGCCCGATGTCCGGCAGCACCGCGATGAATTCCTCGCCGCCCCAGCGACCGAATCGAGCGCTCTCGGGCAAGGCCGCGCGCATGCGTTGTGCCGCGTCGCGCAACACCGTGTCGCCGGCGAGATGGCCGTGGTGGTCGTTGATGCGCTTGAAGTGGTCGATGTCGATCAACAGCACGGCGAGCGGGCGCTGACCGGCCTGGGTTTCGGCCAGCAGGTGATCGAACTGTTCGGTGACGGCGCCGCGGTTCGCCACGCCGGTCAAGGCGTCGGTGCGCGCGACGCGTTCCAGTTCGCTCGCGCTGGCCACCAGCGCCGCATGCAGGCGCTGGGTCTCGCGCATGCGACGCAACAGCATCACCACGAACACGGCCAGTGCGCAGAAGCCGACGATCAGGACGATGCCGAGCAGGCGTTGCCGCGCGATGCGCAGGCTCTGGATCTGGTTGTCGCGGGCGAGCAGGGCACGCTGTGATTCGGAACGTTGTGCCGCCAAGCTGCCTTCGAGGATGGCGACGCGGCGGCCGGCGACATCGATGGCCAGGGTCTTGTCGAGTTGCTGGAAGGCCTTGCGTGTCGCCATCGCGGCCATGGCGTCGCCCGCGGCCAGTTCGATGTCGGACAGCGCATCGAGCGCGCTGCGTTCCAGCACCTTGTCGCCGAGTTTGCGGGCGCCATCGACGGTGGCGCGGGCTTCGCTCAAGGCCGTTTTCACGTCGCCGCGGGCGCGGGCGACGCTGGCGCGATTGGCGTGGATCTGTACCTGGTCGCGAATGGCCACGGTGTTGAACTGTTCGGCGGCGCGCCGCGACCACAGGTCGGCGTCGTCGATGCGGCCCTGGGCCAGGCGCACGTCGGACAGCGCCGTGAAGGAGTTCACCTTGTTCGGCGGACTGCCGAGCGACATCGCCGCTTCCGAGGCTTCTTCGCCGTAACGCGCGGCTTGTTCGACCTGGCCCATCTTGAGCAGCGAACGCGACAACTCGCCGCGCAGCGCGATGCCTTCGCGCACGTCGCGCGGGCCGAGGTGTTTCAGGGCTTCGCGGATGTTCTGCGCGGCCAGTTCCTCGTCGTCGAGGTTGCGGTGCAGGAAGCCGAGCATGCGATAGGTGCGGGCGATCTCGGAGGCGTCGTTGGCGGCTTGCGCCAGTTCGAGCGCTTCATTGTGGCGAGCGAGCGCATCGGCGAACTGGCCGGTGCGCGACAGCACCAGGCCGACCGCATTCAGCGAACGCGCCTGTTGCGCATGGTCGTCGCCGTCGCGGGCGTTCGCGACCGACTGTTCGAAGTAGCGAATGGCATCCGGGAAGCGCCCGAGCTTGCGTTCCAGCACGCCGCGGTTGTAAGCCCACAGCGCCATCCAGTCCTTGCGGCCGGAATGGCGCGCGATCGCTTCCAGGGTTTGCAGCACGGTCGAGGCGCGGTTGGCGTCGCCGCGGTTGGCGTACATCGAGGCGAGCCGGCTGTTGGCGGCCACGGCGAGGTCGTCGGCGCGCTCGCTCGCGGCGACGGCAACGGCCTCGTTCAGCAGCGCGTAGGCGCGTTCGGGCTGTTCCAGTTCGTCCGCGAACTCGCCCATGGCGAGCTTGGCCCATCCGGCGGCCAGGGGCGTCGGTGCGGTCTTGCCCCAGGCGTCGAGCTGCGCCAGCAGCGACTCGGCCGTGTGCGCGCGATCGTTGCGCAAGGCAGCGACGTCGGCCGGTTCGGTGGCGTTGACCGAGGCCGCCCGTGCGGGCGCCGCCGGCGTCCACGACAGCAACAACGCCAGCAGCAGGAGCAGTCGGAGCCACATGCGCCGATGGTAGGACAAGGCAGGGTGGGCGAGTGACGACAATTGTCGCCTGGATTCGGGCTTGGACTCGGCCCGGGCTCCGCTAGAATCGACGGTCTTTCGCTCCCACGCCTACCCCATCAAGGCCCCCATGAAGTCCAGCGCCGACATCCGCACCGCGTTCATCGAGTTCTTCAAGTCGAAGGGGCACGAACACGTGCCGTCCAGTCCGCTGGTGCCGGGCAACGATCCGACCCTGCTGTTCACGAACTCGGGCATGGTCCAGTTCAAGGACATGTTTCTCGGCGCCGAGAAGCGCAGCTACAGCCGCGCCGTCACCGCGCAGCGCTGCGTGCGCGCCGGCGGCAAGCACAACGATCTCGAAAACGTGGGCTACACCGCGCGCCACCACACCTTCTTCGAGATGCTCGGCAACTTCAGCTTCGGCGACTACTTCAAGCGCGATGCCATCCACTATGCGTGGCAGCTGCTGACCAATGTCTACGCGCTGCCGGCCGAGAAGCTGTGGGTCACGGTCTATCACACCGACGACGAGGCCTACGCGATCTGGAACGAGGAAGTCGGCGTGCCGGCGGAACGCATCGTGCGCATCGGCGACAACAAGGGCGCGCCGTATGCGTCCGACAACTTCTGGCAGATGGCCGACACCGGGCCCTGCGGCCCGTGCTCGGAAATCTTCTACGACCACGGTCCGTCCGTGGCCGGCGGCCCGCCCGGTTCCGAGGAGCAGGACGGCGATCGCTACATCGAGATCTGGAACCTCGTGTTCATGCAGTTCGAACGCTCGGCCGACGGCACCCTGACGCCGTTGCCGAAACCCTGCGTCGACACCGGCATGGGCCTGGAACGCCTGACCGCGGTGCTGCAGCACGTCAACTCGAACTACGACATCGACCTGATGAAGCATCTGGTCGAAGCCGCCGCGAAGGCGACCGGCGTCGCGGATCTGAGCAGCCCGTCGCTGCGCGTGATCGCCGACCACATCCGCGCCACCAGCTTCATGATCGTCGACGGCGTGTTGCCCTCGAACGAGGGCCGCGGCTACGTGCTCCGCCGCATCATCCGCCGCGCCCTGCGTCACGGCCACAAGCTCGGCTGCAAGTCGCTGTTCTTCTCGACGCTGGTGAAGACGCTCGTCGCCGAAATGGGCGGCGCCTACCCGGAACTCGCGCAGAAACAGGCCCAGGTCGAACGCATCCTCAAGAACGAGGAAGAACGCTTCGCCGAAACCCTCGACCAGGGCATGAAGGTGTTTGAAGACATCACTGCGAAGGGCGCCCGGCAGATCGCAGGCGACGACGCCTTCAAGCTCTACGACACCTATGGCTTCCCGCTGGACCTGACGGCGGATGTCGCGCGCGAGCGCGGGCTGACGGTGGATCTGGCCGGTTTCGAGAAGGCGATGGAAGCGCAGCGTGAGCGCGCACGCGCGGCCAGCAAGTTCGACCAGGGCTTCGCGATTTCGGCGGAACAGTCGGCCGGCCTCGCCGCGACCGGATTCCTCGGGTACGGCGAACTCGCCGCGAAGGATCTGAAGATCGAACGCCTGCTGGTCGCGAACCAGACGCGCGAATCGATCGCCAGCGGCGAACGCGCGGTCGTCATCCTCGACCGCACGCCGTTCTACGCGGAATCGGGCGGTCAGGTCGGCGACACCGGCGTGTTGCGCCTCGGCAATGCCGAATTCGTGGTCGAGGACACGATCAAGCTGGCCGGCGTTTATCACGGCCATGTCGGTGCCTTGACCAGCGGTTCGCTGAAACTCGGCGATCGCGTCGTGGCCGAGGTCGATGCCGAGCGTCGTGCCGCCATCGTGCTGAATCATTCGGCCACGCATCTGCTGCATGCCGCCCTGCGCCAGGTGCTCGGCGAGCACGTGCAGCAGAAGGGGTCGATGGTCGCGCCGGATCGTTTGCGCTTCGACTTCTCGCATTTCCAGCCGGTGACCGATGCCGAACTGAAGCAGATCGAGACCATCGTCAACACCGAAGTGCGTCGCAACGCTGCCGCCGAAGTCCATCACATGGGCATGCAGGAAGCGCTCGATTTCGGCGCCATGGCGCTGTTCGGCGAAAAATACGGCGAACACGTGCGCGTGCTGAAGATGGGGGATTTCTCGACCGAACTCTGCGGTGGTACCCATGTCGGCCGGACGGGCGACATCGGCCTGATGAAGATCACCTCGGAGGGCGGCATCGCCTCCGGCGTGCGCCGCATCGAGGCGGTGACCGGCGACGGCGCGCTCGCGCTGGTCGACACGCGCGCGGCGCGGCTCGACGAAGTGGTCGACCTGGTCGGCGCCAGCGAAGACGACGTCGTCGCCAAGCTCAAGCAGCTGCTCGATCGCCAGAAGAAGCTGGAAAAGGAACTCGAGGCGCTGAAGGCCAGGAATGCGAATGCGCTGCTGAAGGAGTTGGCCGCTGCGGCGCCGACGATCGGCGGCATTCGCATCGTCACCGGCCGGGTCGAGGGCATGGACGCGAAGACGCTGCGCGATGCCGTCGAGGCGCTGCGCAACACGCTCGGCGACTGTGCCGTCGTGCTCGCCGCTGCGGCGGACGGCAAGGTCGCCCTGGTCGCGGGCGTGAACGGCGCCGGGCTGGCCAAGCTCAAGGCCGGCGAGCTGATTTCGCAGGTCGCGTCCCAGGTCAACGGGAAGGGCGGCGGGCGTCCGGACATGGCGCAGGGCGGCGGCGACGATGTGCCGGCACTGATTCCGGCACTGGCCGGTGTCGTAGAGTTCGCGAAGGCCAAGATCGGCTGAACCACGACGCGAGGCGCACCGCATGTTCGACTGGAATGACGTGCAGGTGTTCCTCGCCATCGCCCGCGGCGGTTCGCTCGCTGCCGCCGCGCGCGCGCTCAAGGTCAACCATTCGACCGTGTTCCGGCGCCTGAATGCGTTCGAGGACGCGCTCGGCGTGCGCCTGTTCGAACGCATGGCCAGCGGATACGCGTTGACGCCGGAAGGCGAGTCGATCCGCGCCGAGGCCGAGGCCGTCGAGACCAATGTGCATGCGCTCGAACGCAAGATCGCCGGTCGCGACTTCGCATTGCGCGGCGACATCCGCGTGACCGCACCGCACGGGCTCGCGACCGGATTCCTCGCCCAGTACCTGCCGGATTTCATCGCGCGTTACCCCGGCATCCGCGTCGACATCGACGCCTCGGATTCGGAACTCGACCTCGGCCGGCGCGAAGCCGATATCGCCTTGCGCGCCACCAGCGCGCCGCCGGAACATCTGGTCGGGCGGCGTGTCGCGTCGCTGTGCTGGTGGGTTTATGGCTCGACCAGCTACCGCGAGCGCATGGGTTGTCCGTCCGGCATGGACGATCTGGCCGCGCACCGCGTGATCGGCGCGACCCAGAATTTCCAGCGCCTGCCGGTGTTCGCCTGGCTGGCCAAGCATGTGCCGGACGACGCCATCGTCGCCCGCGCTGCCGATCTCGAAACCATGGCCGCGCTGGCGCGCGAAGGCGTCGGGCTGGCGCTGTTGCCGAGCGACCAGCATCTGCCCGACCTCCATCGCCTGTTCCCGGTGGAGCCGCGCTTCACCGGCGAACTCTGGCTGCTCACGCATCCCGACCTGCGTCACGTTGCGCGCATCAAGACCTTCATGGAGTTCCTGACCGAGCGCCTGCGCAACGATCCCCGCCTCTCGGAACCGGCCCAAGGGCGTGACGAAACGGTGTCCGCTTGATTCATCTGGGGTTTTGCCCCATTGCCCCCGGGCTTGACCTATAATCTGCGGCTGCTGTCCTGGGGCCCGGGGGCAGCGCCATACCTACAAGGAGACTCCGATGAACCGTAAGCATTTGTGTGCCCTGATTGCGCTCAGCTTGGGCGCGGGCGCCGTTTCGGCGCAAGATTACGACAGCCGCTGGTATATCGCCCCGGCCGTTGGCATGTCGCACAACGACAACGAGCGTTATGTCGACTCCGACGATACGGAATTCGGTTCGCTCGGTTTCGGCCGTTTCGTGGCCGAAAACACCTCGCTCGACCTGAGCCTGGACTACACCAGCCGCAACCTCGGCAGCCAGTATCACTACGTCGGCGACCTCGACAACTTCGCGCTGACCGCGTCGCTGCGTCATTACTTCACCGATTGGTCGTGGCGTCCGTTCCTGAAGGTCGGTCTCGGCCTGTCGGAAGCACGCGTGACGGATCAGGCGCTGGAATACGGCACCAACCGCAACGTCAACCCGGTGTTCGACGCCGGCCTCGGTTTCGGCCATGACGCCAGCGACAACATCGCGCTGCGCACCGAACTGACCTACCGCTACGACATGGACGACCAGTCGATCCCGGGCGTCGATCATTTCGGCGACTGGATCGCGACCTTTGGCGCGACCATCAAGCTCGGCGAAGCCGCTGCGCCGGCCGCGACCGGCAACACCGACCCGGGCACGGAAGAAGCCAAGCCGGCCGACCCGACTCCGGCGGCCGACTGCAGCACGCTGGACGACGACAAGGACGGCGTGAACAACTGCGACGACAAGTGCCCGACCTCGGCCGCCGGTGAAGCGGTGGGTGCGGACGGTTGCGCCCAGGCCATCGTGATCGACCTGCGCGGCGTCAACTTCGCGTTCGACAAGTCGGAACTGACTGCCGAATCGACCGCCATCCTCGACCAGGCCGTCGACGTGCTGAACCGCTACCCGGCCCTCAAGGTCGAAGTCGCCGGCCACACCGACTCGGTCGGTACCGACGCCTACAACCAGGGCCTGTCGGAACGCCGCGCCAAGACCGTGTACGACTACCTGACGAGCAAGGGCATCGCTGCCGATCGTCTGTCGGGTCCGAACGGTTACGGTGAAGCCAAGCCGATCGACACCAACGACACCTCGGAAGGCCGCGCTCGCAACCGCCGCACCGAACTCGTCAAGCAGCAGTAATCGGAACCCCGGTTCCGGAAACAAGAAACCCCGCCTCGGCGGGGTTTCTTTTTGGCTTCTGGTCGGTGGATCGGCATCGATGGCGGTGTTCTGCGTCGCGTGTTCTTCAGGGTGACTTGCTGGTTTGGGCACACAAATCCGGACGCGCCCTGCAATCGATCCGGATGGTCTCGACAGGCGTGTCGTTGCCGTGCACTGCAATGTTCCATTCGGCCAGCCCCGGCCGGATCGCGATCGCGAGATCGGGCAGCCCGCGCTGACGCCGTGCCGCGTTGATGGCTTCGATGCGCTTGAATGCTTGTCGCGTCGACAACCCCAACTGACCCGGCGGCAGCGACTTCATGCCCATCAATGCCGTTTGCAGATCGGTGGCCCGGTAATCCCCCAACAAGGCCGCAAGTTGAGAGAAGGCGACGATGTCGTCGTAACGCGCCGGCTCGCCCTTCGCAGCTGCGGCGGCATTGTCTCGGGCCGCATGCTCTGCGAGCCGGGTAGCAGCGAACACGCTGCCCAGATCAAGCGCAGTTTCAAGAAGCGCTTCGGCACGCTGCGGGTTGCTGTCGGCGAGCCGATCGGCAAGCATCGCCGCTGCGATCAGATCTCCATGCGATACACGAGCTTCCAGGTCTTCGGTCGACACCATGCCCCGAGCCCGCCATTCGTCGTAACTCGGATATCCGCGTCGACGCATCCAGGAGGATTCGGGTCCAGTTGGTCGTGCGAGCAGAATTCGATCGGCGTTTTCGACCAGTTCCATGCCATTCAACGCCGTGTCCGAACCATTCACATAGCGGGTCGTGACCGCCGGATCCCGCAGGTCGACATCATCGCGAATGCCGCCAGCGGATGCCGTAGGCGACTCCGTCGATTCCTGTTTTCGCGACGTGTTGGCGAGATCAGGGAATCCATCGTCCGTCGAAATAACCGAGCCGGCAGAACCCGATTCGTGCTGGTACCAGCGCACGATCAGTGCGCCGGACAACAGCACCGTGAAAAACATCAACGCCCGCCTGGACTTCATGGACCAGACACGATGCGCTTATGCCGCCTGGTACTGCCCCATGCCGCGGAGTTTTTCGTAGCGTTGGGTGAGCAGGACGTCGGTGTCGAGTTTCTGGAGCTCGGCGATCTGGTTGAGGACGACGGCCTTGAGGTTGTCGGCGGTGGTCTTGGGGTCGCGGTGGGCGCCGCCGAGCGGTTCCGGGATGATCTGGTCGATCAGGCCGTGTTCGTGGATGCGGGCCGCGGTCATGCCCATGGCTTCGGCGGCGTCGCGGGCGCGTTCGGCGCTGCGCCAGAGGATCGAGGCACAGCCTTCGGGCGTGATCACCGAGTAGGTGCTGAACTGCAGCATGTTGACGCGGTCGCCGACGCCGATCGCGAGCGCGCCGCCGGAGCCGCCTTCGCCGATCACGGTGCAGACGATGGGCACGCGCAGCTTGGCCATTTCCAGCAGGTTGCGGGCGATGGCTTCGGACTGGCCGCGTTCTTCGGCGCCGACGCCCGGATAGGCGCCGGGGGTGTCGATCAGGGTGACCAGCGGCAGGCGGAAGCGTTCCGCCATCTGCATCAGGCGCAGCGCCTTGCGGTAGCCCTCGGGGCGCGGCATGCCGAAGTTGCGGCGGATCTTCTGCTTGGTGTCGCGGCCCTTCTGGTGGCCGATGATCACGACCGGCTTGCCTTCGATGCGGCCGAGGCCGCCGACGATGGCGGCGTCGTCCGCGAAGGCGCGGTCGCCGGCCAGTTCATGGAATTCTTCGCAGATGTGGCCGATGTAATCGAGCGTGTAGGGCCGCGACGGATGCCGCGCCAGTTGCGCGATCTGCCAGGCGCTCAGGTTCTGGAAGATCTCGACCGTCTTCTCGCGCAGCTTGCCGTCCAGCTTGCGGATCTCGGATTCGAAGTCGAGCGACTGGCCCTGCGAGCTGGCGCGCAGTTCGCGCAGCTTGTTTTCGAGTTCGGCAATGGGTTTTTCGAATTCGAGGATGTTCGGATTCATCGCAGGTTTCCGGACCGCAGAAAGGTGAATGATAGCGTCAGTTGCCGCTGGCCCGCGCCAACGACAGCTGGACCTCGGAGACACCGTCCAGACGCCGCAGTTCCTCGACCACCTCGGGCAGGATACGCACTCGCCACGGATCGCCCAGCTGCAATTCGGTGCGCGCACTGGTGTTCTGGTAGGCGATGCGCACCGGCGCATTGCCGCCCTGGGCCGGTTTCAGGGTTTTCGCGAGCAGGTCGAGCCACTTCGGCGCGACGTTCGCGACATGCACGCGCACGCCGCGGCCGAAGCGTTCGCAGGCCTGGGCCAGTGTCCAAGCCTGGCGCAGCTTGAGCTGGTAGCCGCCGGAATACTCGTCGATGCTGAGTCCGCCGGCGACGACCACCATCTGGTCCTTGGCGAACACCGCGGCATATTCGTTCAGCGCCTCGCGGAACAGGCCGACCTCGATGCGTCCGCTGGCGTCTTCGATCGCCGCGAATCCCATGGTGTCGCCGCGCCGCCGCAGCCCCGAAGGCACGATGCCGCCGAACACGATCGGGATCTCGATCTGGCCGCGGCGCTTTTCGGCCGTTGCCTGCAGGGTGCGATACAGCTCTTCGGCCTTGCCGATCGGCCCCGACGTGAGTTGCTTGAGTTCGGACTTGTAGGCGTCGGCCGGATGCCCGGACAGGTAGTGCCCGAGCGTCTCGCGCTCGCCATGCAGGCGTTGCAGCAGCGGCCATTCCGGCAGCTTGCGCACGACCGCTTCCGGTGCGGCAGAAACGGTGGCGTTGCCGAAGATGTCGATCTGCCCGGCATCGCGATTGCGCGCCTGCTGCTCGGCGCCCTTCATCGCCTCGGGCAGATGGTTCATCAGGGTCGCGCGGTTGTGGCCGAAGCCATCGAGCGCACCCGACGACACCAGCGCTTCGAGCACGCGCTTGTTCAGACGATTGCTGTCGACGCGCTGCGTCAGGTTGTCCAGCGACGTGTACGGCCCATGCGCGACGCGTTCGTCGGCGATGGCTTCGCAGGCGGCGCGGCCGACGCCCTTGATCGCGCCGAGCCCGTAGCGGATGCGTTTGGCGTCCAGCGCCTCGAACATGTAGCCCGAAGCATTGATGTCCGGCGGCAGCACGGTCAGGCCGCACACCTCTTTCGCGTCGTCGAGGAAGCCGACCAGCTTCTCGGTACTGTCCATGTCCGACGACATCGTCGCGGCCATGAACTCGGCCGGATAGTGCGCCTTCAGCCACGCGGTCTGGTATGCGACCAGCGCGTACGCGGCCGAGTGCGACTTGTTGAAGCCGTAGTCGGCGAACTTTTCCATCAGGTCGAAGATGCCGCGCGCCACATCGGGTTCGACGCCGTTCTTCGCGGCGCCGTCCTGGAAGATCGAGCGTTGCTGCGCCATTTCGGATGCGATCTTCTTGCCCATCGCCCGCCGCAGCAGGTCGGCGCCGCCGAGCGTGTAGCCGGCCAGCACCTGCGCGATCTGCATCACCTGTTCCTGATAGACGATGACGCCGTAGGTCGGCTTCAGGATCGGTTCCAGGCTCGGGTGCGGGTAACTCACTTCGGCGCGGCCGTGACGGCGATCGATGAAGTTGTCGACCATGCCGGCACCGAGCGGACCGGGGCGGAACAGCGCCGCCAGCGCGACCACGTCGTCGAAGCCCTGCGGCTGCAGCTTGCGGATGTAGTCCTTCATGCCGCGCGATTCGAACTGGAACACCGCGGTGGTGTCGCCGCGCGACATCAGCGCGTAACTCGCCGCGTCGTCCATCGGCAGCTGCGCGATGTCGAGCGGCGCTTCGCCGGTCGCGGCGCGGCGCGCATTGATCGCCTTCACCGCCCAGTCGATGATGGTCAGCGTGCGCAGGCCGAGGAAGTCGAACTTGACCAGACCGGCCTTTTCGACGTCGTCCTTGTCGAACTGCGTCACCACGCCTTCGCCGCCTTCTTCGCAGTACAGCGGGGCGAAGTCGGGCAGGGGCGTCGGCGCGATGACGACGCCGCCGGCATGCTTGCCGGCATTGCGGGTCAGATCCTCGAGCTTGCGCGCGAGTTCGATCAGGGTCGCGACTTCCTCCTCGTTCGCCATGCGCTCGCGCAGTTCGGCGGATTCGGCGATCGCGTCGTCGAGGGTGATGCCGAGCGTGGTCGGGATGAGCTTGGCGATCGAGTCGACATGGCCGTAGCCCATGCCGAGCACGCGGCCGGTGTCGCGCACCACCGCCTTCGCGGCCATGGTGCCGTAGGTGATGATCTGGCTGACCTTGTCGGCCCCGTACTTGCGGCTGACGTAGTCGATGACGCGGTCGCGGCCTTCCATGCAGAAGTCGACGTCGAAGTCCGGCATCGACACGCGTTCCGGATTCAGGAAACGCTCGAACAGCAGGTCCTGCGGCAGCGGATCGAGGTCGGTGATCTTGAGCGCATAGGCGACCAGCGAACCGGCACCGGAACCGCGTCCGGGCCCGACCGGAATGCCGTTCTGCTTCGACCAGTTGATGAAGTCGGCGACGATCAGGAAGTAGCCGGGGAAGCCCATTTTCACGATCACGTCGAGTTCGATGTTCAGGCGCTCGACATAGGTCTCGCGCGGGAACGGCAACTCGCCGCGATAACTCGCGAAGCGTTCTTCGAGCCCCGCATGCGCCTGGGCGCGGATGTAGCTGTCGAGCGTGTGTTCCTGCGGTACCGGGAAGGCCGGCAGGAAGTACTTGCCGAAGCTCATCTCGATGTTCAGGCGCTTCGCCAGTTCGACCGCGTTCTCGATGGCTTCCGGGCAGTCGGCGAAGGCTTCGCGCATTTCCGCCGGCGTCTTGAGGTATTGCTGGTCGGTGTACTCGCGCGGACGTTTCGGATCGTTCAGCACCCGCCCGGTGGCGATGCAGACGCGCGCCTCGTGCGATTCGAAATCCTCGCGGGCGAGGAAGCGGGTGTCGTTGCTCGCGACCACGGGCACGTCGCGGCGGCTGGCCAGATGCATCAGCCGCGCGTGTTGCGTGGATTCGTCGGCGCGACCGCAACGCGTCAGTTCCAGATACAGACGATCGCCGAAGCCGCGACGCCAGTCTTCGAGGGCGCGGTCGGCGGCGTCGACATCCGGCGCCGCGATCAGTTCGGACGGTCGTCCGAGCAGCGCGACCAGCCCGGCGTTGTCGGCCAGCATCCGATGCCGCGGCACGAACACGCGCTCGGACTTGCCGCGTTCGCGATAGGCCGCCGACAGCAGCCGCGACAGGCGCAGGTAGCCGTCGCGGTTCTGGCACAACACGGTCGCGCGCGTCAGGTCGTCGCCGCGTTCGCCGATCCACAGGTCGCAGCCGATGATCGGTTTCAGGCCGGCCTTCTCGGCCGCGCCGTAGAACTTGACGAGGGCGAACAGGTTGGAGTCGTCGGTCATCGCCACCGCCGGCATGCCGGCCGCGGCGCAGGCATTCACCAGGCGGTCGATGCGGATGGTCGAGTCGACCAGCGAATATTCGGTGTGCAGGTGCAGATGGACGAAGGTGGACGTCATCGCGGCACCTTAGCCATGCCCCGAATGCCGCTCAAGGCTTGACAGGTCTCGACGCTCAAGCGAACAGGTCCGCGGCGAAGAAACGCTTCACCGGCGCGAAGCTGCGGCGATGCGCGGCGCACGGTCCGAGGCGTTCGAGTGCGGCCAGGTGTTCCGGCGTCGGGTAGCCCTTGTGCGCCGCGAAGCCGTAGCCCGGATGCACGACGTCGAGTGCGACCAGCAGGCGGTCGCGATGCACCTTGGCCAGGATCGAGGCGGCGCTGATCTCGGCGACGAGGGCGTCGCCATCGACGATGGCTTGGGCCGGGCAGGGCAGGTCTTTCGGCAGCTTGTTGCCGTCGATCAGGGCCTCGTCGGGCGCAGGGGCGAGGCCGAGCAACGCATCGCGCATCCCGATCAAGGTGGCCTGCAGGATGTTGTGGCGATCGATCGCCTCGGTGCCGACTTCAATGACGCAGAAGGCCAGCGCACGGGCGCGGATTTCGGCGTCGAGCGCATGGCGTCGCGCTTCGCTCAGTTGCTTGGAGTCGTTCAATCCGGCGATGGGCCGGGCCGGATCGAGCACGACGGCGGCGACCACGACGGGTCCGGCCAGTGGACCCCGTCCGGCCTCGTCCACGCCGGCGATGCGCTTCATCGTGTCGGCAACAGGTCGGCGATGGCGTCGGCCGCGGCATCGGCACCGCCGCCCGCCAGCAGCGGCAGCAGCGTCGACAGCTGCGTCTGCATCGCTTCCATGCGCGCTTCGTCGCGGAACAGGGTGAGCAACGCCCCGGTGATCTTCTCGACCGTGCAGTCGTCCTGGAGCAATTCCGGAACGATGCTCTGGTTCAGCAGGATGTTCGGCAACGACACGTGTTTCGACTTGAGCAGGCCGAACAGACGCACGATGCGATAGCTGAGCGCATGGATGCGATGCGCAACCACCATCGGTGTTTCCGCGAGGCCGGCTTCGAGTGCGGCCGTGCCCGAGGCGGTCAGTACCGCGTCGGCTGCCCACAAGGCTTCGTGCGCGCGTCCTTCGACAGTGAGGATCTGGCCGCGCACGCGGTGTTTCGCAAGAATGGCGTCGAAGGCTTTCGCACATTCGCTGTCGGCCATGGGCGCGACGAGTTTCAGTCCCGAGATCGCGTTCGCGCATTGCAGCGCGGCGAGCACGAAGATTTCGCCGAGACGCTCGATCTCGCCGATGCGGCTTCCCGGGAGAACGGCCAGTACGCGCCCCTTGATCGGCAGTTCCAGTGCCGCGCGCGCATCGGCCTGCGTCGGGCGGTTCTCGAAACGTTCGGCAAGCGGATGTCCGACGAATCGTGCGTCGACGCCGTAGCGTGCGTAGATCGGCGGCTCCATCGGGAACAGGCAGAGCACGCGGTCGGCCGAAGCGCCGATCTTCTTCGCGCGGCCCGGGCGCCAGGCCCAGATCGACGGGCTGACGTAATGCACGGTGCGGATGCCGCTGCCTTTCAGCTTGCGTTCGACGCCGAGATTGAAATCCGGCGCGTCGATGCCGATGAAGACATCGGGTTTCCAGTCGCGCAGTCGCCGCACGACCGCGCCGCGGAGCTTCAACAACCGCGGCAGGTGGCGCAGCACTTCGACGAGACCCATCACCGCGAGCTCGGAGGCATCGTGCCAGGTGTCGCAGCCGGCACGACGCATGCGATGGCCGCCGATGCCGGCGAACTGCGCGCGCGGATACCGCTGCTTGAGCGCGGCGATGAGGTCGGCGCCGATCTGGTCCCCGGAGGTTTCCCCGGCGATCAGCGCGATTCGGAGCGGGCGCGCGTCCATGCGGTCAGCGGATCAGCGAGCGTTCGGAACGATCGATGAGCTCGGACAGGATGCGCAGTTCATCGCTGGCTTCGGCGGCGCGGGCGATTTCGGCACGCGCATCGGCCAGCGGCATGCCCGACAGGTACAGGGTGCGGTAGGCGCGCTTGATCGACATGATCGACTCCGAAGAGAAACCGCGGCGTTTCAGGCCTTCCGAATTGATGCCCTTGGGCTCGGCATAACTGCCCGCGACCACGGTGTACGGGGGCACGTCGCGGTTGATGACCGAACCCATCGCGGTGAAGGCATGCGCGCCGATCTGGCAGAACTGGTGCACCAGCGAGAAGCCGCCGAGGATGACGAAATCGTCGACGCGCACATGTCCGGCCAGCGACGAGGCGTTCGCGAAGATGCAGTCGTTGCCGACGATGCAGTCGTGCGCCATGTGCACGTAGGCCATGATCCAGTTGCGGTCGCCGATGCGGGTGACGCCGCCGCCGTCGGCCGTGCCGCGGTTCAAGGTCACGAATTCGCGGATGGTGTTGTCGGCGCCGATCTCGAGCGTGGCGAGTTCGCCCTTGAACTTCTTGTCCTGCGGCGCGGCGCCGATCGAACCGAACTGGAAGATGCGGTTGCGCGGGCCGATGCGGGTCGGGCCCTGGATCACCACGTGCGGACCGATCTCGCAGTCGTCGCCGATCTCGACCTCGGCGCCGACGATCGAGAACGGACCGATCGACACGTTCGCGCCGATCTTCGCCTGCGGGTCGATGAGCGCGCTCGGATGGATCATGCGTTCGATTCCGGCGCGGCGCAGAGGATCTCCGCGCTGGCCACTTCCTGGTCGCCGACCAGCGCGCGGCAGTCGTACAGCCCCATGCGGCGGATCAGTCGCTTCCGTTTCACCTCGAGCTTGAGCTGGTCGCCGGGCACGACCGTGCGCGCGAACCGCGCCTTGTCGACGCGCACGAGGTAGTAGAGCTGGTTGTCGCTGCGTTCGATGCCGTTCGACAGCTGGGTCAGGATGCCCGACGCCTGTGCCATCGCCTCGATCACGAGCACGCCCGGCATCACCGGGTGACCGGGGAAATGGCCGGTGAAGAAGGGCTCGTTCACGGTCACGTTCTTGATCGCCAGCACGCGCTTGTTCGGCTCGAACTCGACCACGCGGTCGACCAGCAGGAACGGGTAGCGATGCGGCAGCATCGCCATGATCTGGGTGATTTCGATCGGCAGTTTCACGCCGCCGGCTTGCTCAGTCATCTGTCCCTTCCCCAAGGAGTTTGCGCACGCGTCGTGCGAGTTGGTCGAGTTGGCCGAAGCGCGCCGCGTTCCTGCGCCATTCGCGTTTCGGCTGGATCGGTGTGCCGGAAACGTATTCGCCGGGTTCGCGCAGGTCGTGCGTGACCAGACTCATGGCGCCGACCGTCACGCGGTCGGCGATCTCCAGATGGCCGATGATACCGGCACCGCCGGCGATCAGGCAGTGACGGCCGATGCGGGTGCTGCCGGCGACGGCGGCGCAACCGGCGATCGCGGTGTGCGCGCCGATGCGGACGTTGTGGCCGATCTGGATCTGGTTGTCGAGGCGCACGTCTTCTTCGAGCACGGTGTCGCCGAGCGCGCCACGGTCGATGGTCGTGTTCGCGCCGATCTCGCAGTCGTCGCCGATCGCGACGCCGCCGAGTTGCGGCACCTTCAGCCAGGCGCCCTGGTCGAAGGCGAGGCCGAAGCCGTCGGCGCCGAGCACGGCGCCGGGGTGAATCAACACGCGCGCACCCAGGCGAACGCGAAGCACCAGCGTGACGCGTGCGACCAGACGGGTGCCGGGGCCGATCTCGCAGTCTTCGCCGACGATGCAACCCGGACCGATGACAGCGCCTTCGGCAATGCGGCTGCGGGCACCGACGACGCATTGCGGGCCGATGTACGCGGTGGGGTCGACGACGGCATCTTCGGCGACGACGGCACCGGGATGAATCCCGGCCTTCGCCGGTTCGCGCTGCTCGAACAGGGCCGCGATGCGCGCGAAATCGGCATAGGGATTGCGGCTGACCAGCACGTCGCCGGTCGCCTGTGCGGCGTCTTTCTCCGCGATCACGACGGCCGCGGCCCGGGTCGTCGCGAGTTGCGCGCGATAGGCCGGATTGGCGAGGAAGCCGATCTGGTCGGGCTCGGCATCGGCCAGCGTGCCGACGCCGCGGACGACGCGCGCGCCGTCGCCGCGCAGCGTCAGGGCGAAGCGCGCGGCGATGTCGGCGAGGGTGTGCATCAGCGTGCCGGCGTCGCGGCGGCTTCGCGCTTGAGTCGCGCGAGCACGGCGTCGGTGATGTCGATCTGCGCGCTGGCGTACATCACCGGCGCCTGGATGACGAGGTCGAGCTGGTTCTCGCGTGCGTGCGCGATGACGGCGGCCTCGATGCGCGGCCACTGGCGGTTGAACTCTTCGTCGCCGCGCGCCTTGAATTCTTCGGCGAGGCGCTTGCGCGTGCGTTCGATGGATTTGCGCAGCGCGTCGATCTCGCGCTTCAGCGAATCGGCCGCGGCCTTCGGCAGGATCGCGGCATCACGGCGGTCGCGGGCTTCGAGTTCGGCCAGTCGCAGCTGTTCCGATTCCAGCGCCTTGTTGCGCGGCGCGAATTCGGACTCGAGCCGGCGCCGGGTGTCGAGCACCTGCGGCGCGTTGTCGATCAGGCGCTTCATGTCGACGTAGCCGACGCGCGCCGACTGTTGCGCGAACGCCGACGCGACACACAGGAACAGCAACGCGCCGGCGAGGATCAGGCCGGCGCGTGTTCGGAACTTTGGCGCGGAGCGGGCGGCCATCGTTCCGGCTCCGTCCTCAGAACTGCTGCCCGAACGAGAACTGGATGCCCTCGGTGCGATCGCCTTCCTGTTTCTTGATCGGGCGCACCAGGTTGATGATGATCGGACCGACCGGCGCCTGCCATTTCAGCGACAGGCCGGCCGATGCGCGCAGTTCGCCCGAATCGAAGGCGTCGAAATCCTTGAACACGTTGCCGACATCGACGAAGGCCGAGAGCTGCGCGGTGTCGGAATCGCCCTTGGTCATCGGCGTCGGGATGATCAGCTCCAGGCCGCCCACGGTCTTGAATGCGCCGCCAAGCGGCTGGCGATAGCTGCTGTTCACCGACGCCGTTTCCGTCGGGCCGAGCGTGTTGTCCTCGAAACCGCGCACCGAACGCACGCCGCCCGCGTAGAAGTGCTGGTAGAACGGCAGGCGATCGGTGTCGCCGTAGCCGTCGCCATAGCCGATTTCGGCCTTGGCCAGCAGCGAGTAGTCGCCCCACAGCGGGATGTAGTGGCCGATTTCGTAACCGAGCTTGTACCACTCGAGATCCGAGCCGGGCAGGGCCAGTTCGGCGCCGATGCGCTGGTAGGAGCCCCGCGTCGGCGCGAAGAACTTGTTGCGCGAATCGCGCTGCCAACCGGCCTGCAGCGACCAGGTGTTGATGGTCCATTGCCGGAACGGTCCCGTGCAGACACCCGTGGTTGTGTCGGTATCGGTGTCCGGGCCGTCGCCGTCGGTGTCGGTGTCCGGTCCGTTGCAGGTGTAGGTGCTGCGCAAGCGGTCGCCGAGTTCGTCGACGAGGTTCTGGATCAGCGACGGCGGCGTCGAACCGTCGACCGTGGTGATGTCGTTCTTGTCCATGCCGACCGACAGCGACAGCGTGTCGACTTCGGTCAGCGGAATGCCGAACAGCACTTCGCCGGCGATGGTATCGGCAGTGTAGGCGGCGAGATTGGCCTGGCCCTGATCGAGCTTGCGCACGCTCATGTTGTAGCCGACGCTGAGGCCGTCGTCGGTGAAGTAGGGATCGAAGAAGCTGAAGTCGAAGCGCTTGACGTAGTCGTTGTTCTGGATCGTCGTGCCGACCGTGTTGCCGGTGCCGAGGAAGTTGCGCTGGGTCAGCGAGACCGACGTGATCACGCCCTGCAGTTCGGAGTAACCGACGCCGAACTGGAAGCTGCCGGCGCTTTGTTCCTCGACCGTGAAGTTCACGTCGACCTGGTCGTCGCTGCCCGGCACCTTCGGCGTCTCGACGGTCACTTCCTTGAAGTAGCCGAGGCGTTGCAGGCGGCCCTTCGAACGATCGATCGCGGCCTGCGAGAACCATGCGCCTTCGAGCTGGCGCATTTCGCGGCGCAGCACCTCGTCCTGGGTGCGCTGGTTGCCGATGAAGTTGATGCGACGCACGTAGGCACGCTTGCCCGGATTCACGAAGAAGGTGACGGCGACTTCGCGCTTCTCGCGATCCACGGTCGGCACCGGCGTCACTTCGGCGAAGGCATAACCGATGTTCGACAACACCCGCGTCATCGCTTCCGAGGCACGCTCGAGCTTGCCGCGCGAATAGGTTTCTCCGGGCTTGGCGCTGACGAGTCGGCGCAGCACGTCTTCGTTGACCACCAGTTCGCCGGTGAGCTTGATGTCGGTCAGCGTGTAGATCTCGCCTTCGCGGACGTTGGCGGTGATGAACAGTTCCTTGCGGTCCGGGCTGATCGACACCTGGGTCGATTCGACCGCGAAGTCGACATAGCCGCGATCCTGGTAGTAGGACGCGAGCTTCTCCATGTCGCCGGACAGCTTTTCGCGCGAATACTGGTCGTCGCGCTTGTACCAGCTCAGCCAGTTGGTCGAGCCGGATTCGAAATCCTCGACGATGTCCTCGTCGGCGAAGGCCTGGTTGCCGACGATGTTGAGGTGACGGATCTTGGCAGCCTTGCCTTCGCTGACCGTGATCTTGATCGAGACGCGGTTGCGGTCGAGGTTTTCGACCTCGGGCTTGATGCTGACGTTGTACTTGCCGCGGTTGTTGTACTGGCGCGTCAATTCCTGGGTCAGGCGGTCGAGTTCGAGGCGATCGAAGGTTTCGCCTTCGACGAGTCCGATATCGCGCAGGCCTTTCATCAGGTCCTCGGTCTTGAGGTCCTTGTTGCCGGTGATTTCCAGCTTCGAGATGGCCGGACGTTCGCTCAGCTTGACGACGAGGATGTCGCCCTGGCGGGTCAGTTCGATGTCGTTGAAGAAGCCGGTCTTGAACAGGGCGCGCACCGCCGCCGAGGCGCGGCTGCTGTCGATGCGGTCGCCTTTCTCGATCGGCAGCGCGCTGAACACGGTGCCGGCGGGAATGCGCGTGAGGCCCTCGAGACGGATGTCGGAAACGACGAAAGCATCGAAGGCGGCGGCATTCTGCGCGCACAGCGAAGCAACCAGGACCAGCGCAGCAATACGTTTCATCATCACTCCGTCAATGACCGCAGCGGCGCCGTGGCGCAGCCGCGTTGTCCGGGACGATCCGCCCGGACGGGTTTGGGCGCAGGCCGGCGCGCATGCATGGTGCGCGCCGTGCCGAAGCAGGACATTCAGCGGAACAAGCCGGAAATATCGTTGAAGAAGGCGAGTCCGATCAGGCCGGAGAGCATCGCCAATCCCACGTATTGACCGGCGACCAGCGTTCGATCGCTGACCGGACTGCCTTTGATCAGTTCGATAAGGTAATACAGGATATGACCCCCGTCCAAGATCGGGATGGGCAGCAGGTTCAGGATGGCGAGGCCAAGCGAGACGGCTCCCAGAAAGCCGAGGAACCAGGGCAGGCCCTCGTTGGCGCTGAGATTCGCGACCTGGGCGATGGTGATCGGCCCGGACAGATGTTTGGTCGACAAGGCGCCGAACAGCATGTCCTTCAGGAATTGCATCGATTTGGCGGTGACCGACCAGGCTTCGTCGACCGCGGCCGGGATCGCCGCGATCACGCTGTAGCGGCGGATGTGGTCGCTGCGGGTGCCGGCACCGATGCCGAGCTTGTAGACCTTCTGGCCGTCCTCCTCGATCGCGATCGGCCGCGCCGGCAGGCGTTCGCGTGCGCCGCCGCGTTCGACCAGCAGCGACACCTCGCCGTCGGCGGCCTGGCGTTGCAGGACCAGGCGCAGGCTTTCGAAGTCCGCAACGGCTTCGCCATCGATGCCGAGAATCAGGTCGCCGCTGCGCAATCCGGCCCTGGCACCGGCACCGTCGGGAACCACCTGGCCGACCAGGGCCGGCTGCAGGCGTTGCAGTCCGATCAGCGCACCGAGTCGCTCGTCCGGCACGTCGCGTGCAATGCCGCTGAGCCGCAACACATGGCTCGTGTCGTCGCCATCCGGTTCATGCACGCCGAGAGTCAGGTCGCGGCGATACAGTGCGGCCTCGAACACGGCCATGCCGACTTCGGACCAGGCCTCGACGGCTTCGCCATCGACCGAAGTGACGCGCATGCCGGGCCGGAGACCGGCATCCGCGACGACGCCCGAGGTCTGGCCGATGATCGGCTGGAAGTCCGGCTTGCCGTACACGAACATGGCCCAGTAGACCGCGATCGCGAGCAGGATGTTCGCGACGGGTCCCGCTGCGGCCACGGCGATCTTCTGCCAGACGGGTTTGCGGTTCAGCGCCGCGTGCGCCTGTTCGGGGGCGACGTCTTCGGCGCGTTCGTCCAGCATCGAGACGTAGCCGCCGAGCGGGATCGCCGCGAGCACGTATTCGGTGCCGTCGCCACCGGTGCGCATCCACAGCGGCTTGCCGAAACCGATCGAGAAGCGGTGCACCTTGACGCCGCACCGGCGCGCGACCCAGAAGTGCCCGAACTCGTGGAAAGTCACGAGCAGACCGATGGTCACGACGTACCAGAACAGCGAACCGAAAACGTCGGTCATTCCTTATCCTTTCAATGCGGCAGTGGCCCGGCGCCGGGCTTCGGCGTCGATGCCGACGATGGCGTCGAGTGTATCGGCCGCTTCGTTAACGGTTCGCTCAAGACCGGCGGCGATGACGCGTTCGATGTCGAGGAAACCGATGCGTCCCTCCAGGAAGGCGGCCACGGCGATTTCGTTCGCCGCGTTCAGCACGATCGGGGCCGCGCCGCCGGCGCGCAAGGCCGCGAAGGCGTGGGCCAGGCAAGGAAATGCAACGAGGTCGGGGGCTTCGAAATCGAGTCGCGCGGCGGCCGCGAGATCCAGCCGCTGCACCCCGGCGTCGATGCGTTCCGGTGCCGCCAGCGCATTCGCGATGGGCGTGCGCATGTCCGGCGAACCGAGTTGCGCCAGCTGCGAGCCGTCGGCGTATTCGACCAGCGAATGCACGATGCTCTGAGGATGCACGAGCACGTCGATGCGCGCCGGGTCGATGCCGAACAGGCGCTGTGCCTCGATGACTTCGAGCCCCTTGTTCATCAGCGTCGCCGAGTCGACCGAAATCTTCCGGCCCATTTTCCAGCGCGGATGCGCGCAGGCCGCAGCGGGCGTGACCGCGGCCAGGCGTTCGCGCGACCAGCCGCGGAACGGGCCGCCCGAAGCGGTCAGGATCAATCGGGTGATGCCGTTCGCGTCCGGATTGCGCGCATAGTCGCGCGGCAGGCATTGGAAGATGGCATTGTGTTCGCTGTCGAGCGGGATGATGGTCGCGCCGTGCCGGGCGGCCGTGCGCACCAGCAGTTCGCCGGACATCACCACCGATTCCTTGTTCGCGAGCAGCAGGCGCTTGCCGGCCCGCGCTGCAGCGAGCGTCGACGACAGGCCGGCCGCGCCGACGATGGCCGCGACGACGGTGTCGAAGCGCGTGTCCGCGGCGATGGCGTCGAGCGCAGCCGCACCGGCCAGGGCTTCGGTGCGCAGTCCGCGAGCCTGGAGTGCCGAGACCAGTTCGTCGTGGCGGTCCGCGTCGGCGATCACCGCGACATCCGGCGCGAAGCGCGCGCACAGGTCGACCAGGGCCGCGACATCTCGATGTGCGCTCAACGCCGCGGCGCGGAAGCGTTCCGGATGACGCGCGACAACATCAAGCGTGCTGGCGCCGATCGAACCGGTGGCACCGAGGACGGCCAGCTGCTTCATGAGCCGAGGATCTGGCGTCCCGCCACGAAGATCGGCAGCGCCGCGAACATCGAATCGAATCGATCCAGCGCACCGCCGTGGCCCGGGAACAGGGCGCCCGAATCCTTCACCTGCGAGTGGCGCTTGATCAGGCTTTCCAGCAGATCGCCGACGATCGAGAACACCACCGTGACGATGCACAGCGCGACGAACACGGGCAGGCGTTGCGCCGGAACGTCGAGCCCGAAATGGCCCACGCTTGCGGCATAAACGACGCAGCCGATCAGCGCGCCGTAGACGCCGGCGGTGGTCTTGCCGGGACTGATGTTCGGCGCGAGTTTGGTGGTGCCGAAACGGCGGCCGGCGAAATAGGCGCAGGTATCGGCGCACCAGACCAGCATCAGCACGAACAGCACCCACCATGCGCCGCGATCGCCGCCATGGAGCACGATGGCGGCGGTCCAGGCAGGCACGATGGCCAGCGCGCAGGCGATGGACTTGATGAACAACGAACGCTTTCGCGCCTGTTCGCCGAAGTGGTAGTGGCGCAGCCACCAGGGCGCCAGCAGCCAGAAGCCGACGCCGCACCAGACGGTTTGCAGGCGTGCGGCATCGCTCGCGAACCAGACGCTGGCGAACATCGCCAGATGCGCAGCGACGATGCCCGTGCGCATCAGGACCGAGCGCCATCCGGCCAGCATCGTCCATTCCCAGACGCCGACCAGGAACAAAACGCCGATCAGGACGGCGAACCACGGTTGCGGCAGCAGCATGACGCCGGCGATGCCGACCGGCGCAAGCACGGCGGCGGTGATGGCGCGTTCGCGCAGGCCGCCGACCGGTTTGGGGGCGGGCGCGTCGGTGCTGCTGCTCATGCGGGGTGCCTCAGTTGCTGGCCGGTACGGCCGAAACGGCGCTCGCGCCGCGCATAGTCGGCCAGGGCCGTGTCGAGCGTGGCGGCGTCGAAATCCGGCCACAACACCTCGCTGAACCACAGTTCGGCATAGGCCAGTTGCCAGAGCAGGAAATTGCTGACGCGATGTTCGCCGCCGGTGCGGATGAACAGGTCCAGCGGTGCCAGGTCGGCAAGGCTGGCATGCGCGTCGAAGATCGATTCGTCGACGGTGTCGGCGTCGATGTCGCCGTTGGCGATGCCATGGACGATGCGCCGAGTGGCCTGCACGATGTCCCAACGCCCGCCGTAGTTCGCGGCGATGTTGAGGCTCAGCCGCGTCTGCGCCGGCTGCTTGCGTTCGGCGCGGTCCATGCGGTCGCGCAGGGCCGGCGCGAAGGCCGAACGATCGCCGATGAAACGCACCGCGACGCCATTCGCCACCAGGTCGTCGACCTCGCGGTCGATCGCCTTCATGAACAATTCCATCAGCGTGCCGACCTCGTCTTCGGGGCGCTTCCAGTTTTCGCTGGAGAACGCGAACAGGGTCAGCACCGGAATGTGACGACGCAGGCAGGCCTCGACGGTTGCGCGCACCGCCTTGACGCCTTCGTGGTGACCGAAGCTGCGCGGCCGATGACGGGCTTCGGCCCAGCGACCGTTGCCGTCCATGACGATGGCGACGTGGCGGGGCAGGCGTTGGACGGCGATCGCCGGATCGATGATGCTCATGCGGCCGACTTCGCCGCTCAGAGCGACATCAGCTCCTGTTCCTTGGCCTTGCAGACGACATCGACGTCGGCGACGTGCTTGTCGGTGAGTTTCTGCACGTCCTGCTCCGCCTTGCGTTCCTCGTCCTCGGAGATCTGCTTTTCCTTGAGCAGGTCCTTGACGTGCTGCATGGCGTCGCGACGCACGCCGCGGATCGCGACCTTGGTGTTCTCGCCTTCATGCGACACGTGCTTGGCGAGTTCCTTGCGGCGCTGCTCGGTGAGCGGCGGCAGGTTGATGCGGATGACCATGCCGGCGGTGTTCGGCGTCAGGCCGAGGTCGGAGGCGAGGATGGCCTTTTCGATCGCCGCCACCATGGGTTTTTCCCATGGCGTGATCGTCAGCGAGCGCGCATCGACCACGGCGATGGCCGCACACTGGTTCAGCGGCATGTCCGAGCCGTAGTAGTTCACCTTCAGGTGGTCGACCAGACTGGTCGTGGCGCGGCCGGTGCGGAGCTTCGAGAGGTCGTTCTTCAACGACTCGATGCTCTTCTTCATGCGGGCTTCGGCGTCTTGTTTGATTTGCGCGATCATGGCCTTGCGTCGGGATCGTGGAGAAGGCGACGAGTATAGCCGCGGCCCGCGGGTTCAGGGCGGGGCGGGCGTGAAGTGGAGCCCGAGCGCGAGGTCGTCCTCGACCTGATCGACGAAGCGGTAGGGCACCCGCCCGATCGCGGCCATGCCCTGGCGGGCATAGAAGTTCCGGGCGCGCGTGTTGCCGGCGTAAACGCAGAGCCAGAGCAGGTCGGCGCCGGACTCGAGCGCTTCGGCGCGGACATGGTCGAACAGGGCCTGCCCGATGCCGCCGCCGATCGCCCGGGCATCGACATAGAGTCGCTTCAGCTCGACGGGATGCCGCGCCGCCATCGGC